>NZ_JBSFXE010000007.1:0-235362 GCF_053595195.1 Kitasatospora sp. NPDC002522 | reverse complement strand
TGCCCTCCCCACCCGCGCGCTGTCCTCTCTGGCGGGGCGGGGGTGGTGGGGGTGGCGGGGGTGGTGGGGGGGGGCTTCGCCCCCCCCCCTCCCCGGGCGGGGGGGGGGGGGGGCCGCCCCCCCCCCCCCGCCGAGGCCGTGCAGCCAGCGCGCGTACTGCACGGTGGCGGGGTCGTTGCGGACGCTGTCCTGGTAGACGGTGCGCATCCGCACGCCGCGTTCCAGGGTCTCCTGGTCGAGGGCGCGGCTGGCCTCCATCACCTGGGCGGGCTGCGGGCCGCCGGGGGCGAAGGAGAGCACCTCGGCGGTGGCGTCGGAGGCGAGCTGGGTCAGCCGGTCGCGGACCTGGTCGAGGCTGGCGAGCACCTCGATGCCGCGCTGCTGGGCGGGGGCGTGGACGCTGGCGTACTCGGCGATCAGCCCGGCCATCGCGGCGCGGCTGCGTTCCATCTCGCGCTGGCGGCGGGCGGCTTCGGCCTCCTGGTGGGCCAGCAGGGTGGCCAGGCCGCGTTCCGGGTTGACGGCCCGCCAGCGGGTGCCGCAGCTGGTGGGGCGGGTGAGCGCGAGGTCGGCGAGCCGGTCGAGGGCCGCGGTGACCTCGCCCTCGGTGCTCTCCAGGTGCGCGGCGAGTCCCCTGGTGTCGAGCTCGGGGTGGAGCAGCATCGCGCGGTAGACCGCCTCGCCGAACGGGTCGAGCCCGACCGGCCCGCCCGCCGTCACCGCTTCGTCTTCCGCGTGCCCGATCGTCTGCCGGTGTGCGCCGCTCTACCCATGCCCGACCTCCAGCGCGCGTGTCGGAGCGGCCCGTGCGCGCGCCCCCGGCTCGATCTCTGACCGGCCGTCAGACTAGCGCTGTGACGGGGCGGTTAGAACGGGCTTGCGGAGATTCTGTCGGACCGGTGGGTGAACCGTGAAGACCGGCGGGTGACTGTCATCTTCCTGCCAGGCGGAGATTTGACACCTGCGGCCGGGCGCCGGGCCGCGGCGGGTGGGTCAGGCTGGAGGAATGTACGCGATCCGGCTGGAGCTCGCCCCGCCCTCGGTCGACGAGCCGTCCGCCGGTGCCGGACCGGTGCGGGACGCCCTGCTGCGGCTGCCGCTGGACGGGGCGCGGATGTGCCACGCCCGGGTGGTGTCGGCCCATGGCGGGCTGGCCGCGGTGTGCTTCCTGGCGGCGGTCTCGCTGCTGGCGGCGGAACGGTCGCTGCGGGCCGCGGCGGCGCTGCTGACCGGCCCGGAGGGGCCGCTGCCCGGCTGGGAGCTGGTGCGTTGCGAGGCCGATCCGTGGATCGCGCTGGGGCTGCACGAGGCGTCCACCCGGAGCTGACCGCGGGCCGGGCTGCTGGCCGTTGGGTGTCACGGCACTTCCGTGCCAGCTCCGGATGCTGACACGGAGGTGCCACCGGGGCCACTCTCGAGATGTCGGCAGGACGGCGGGATCGACACCGCGGGAGCAGCCCCCGGCGGGGGCCGCGGATCGGACCCGGACCTGACGACGGATCACCACAGCGCCCCGGCGGCAGCCCGGGGCTCAGCCGATCGCGAGAGGACCGGGCACTCCCATGGCGCTGAACATCCGATTTGTCACGATTGCCGCGCTGGGCGCACTGCTGGTGGCGGGCACCGGCACGGCCGCCGAACTGGTCGGCGCGGACCGGCCGGCCGCCGTCGTCACCGCCGACGGCACCGCCGTGGACGGCCCGGCCAAGCCGGACGCCGCCGCGCTGCCGCAGGACGCGCAGGCGCAGTCGGTGGTGGTCGGCCCCAGCGCCCCGCCGAGCAGCCCGGCCCCCAGCGGCAGCGCCTCCGGCTCCCCGATCCACAACGACACCTGGGGCTGGGGCTGACGGGGCCGGACCCAGACGCCGACGGACCGGACCGAGACCGCGAGGTAGCCGGATGACCACCGCACTGGAACGCCCGCTCCAGCGGGCCGTACCCCACCACCCGCTCGCCGCGCCCGCGGCGAGCCCGACCGGAGTCCTGCTGGCGGACGCGCACCACCTGTTCCGCTGCGGACTCGCGGCCCTGCTCGACCGGGAGGAGGACCTCGCGGTGGTCGCCGAGGCGGCCGGCGGCGAGGAGGCGCTGGCGGCGGCGCTGCGCACCCGGCCCGCGGTCGCGGTGCTCGGCCTGGACGGGCAGGACCCGGCCGCGGCGGAGCGGCTGCGCCAGGCGGCCCCGCACACCGCGGTGCTGCTGCTGGTCCCGGCGCTGCCGCGGACGGCGGAGCTGCGCCGGGCCCTGGTGGAGGGCGCCGCCGGGGTGCTGTTGAAGGACGTGCAGGCGGCCGCGCTGATCGCGGCGGTGCGCGAGGTGGCCCGCGGCGGGCGGGTGTACGACCCGCGGCTGGTGCTGGACGTGGTGCGCACCGGCCCGGGCAGTCCGCTCAGCCGCCGGGAGCTGGCGGTGCTCGGCGAGATCGCCGAGGGCAGCTCGGTGCGCGAGGCCGCGGCGGCGCTGTCGCTCTCCCCCGGCACGGTGCGCAACTACGTCTCCGCGGCGATCGCCAAGACCCGGGCCCGCAACCGGGTCGACGCGATCCGGATCGCCCGCGAGTGCGGCTGGCTGTAGGACCCCTGGACGAAGGCTCGCCAACGACCCGTCAGATTCCCGCTGACGGGTCGTAGGCGTGCGTGCGCGCGGATCAGCCGAAGACCGCGCCGAGGCCCTCCCCGCCGCGGGCGGCCGCCACCACGTCGGCGAAGCCGTGCGCGGTGCGCGGCACGTCGGCGGGGCGGCTGCCGATCAGGAACTCGCCGACCGAGGACTCGGCGGTCCAGTCCAGGCCGAGGGCGCGGGCGGCCGCGTCGGTGTCGCCGGAGCCGAGGCCGCACGGCGCCAGGCCCATCGCGGTGGCCACCAGGTAGAGCGTCTGGTAGAGCACGCCGACGTGCTTGAGGGTCAGCGCGTAGGCGATCTGGCTGTACTTCCAGGACAGCCGGCCGAACCGGCTGGTGACGGTGAGCAGCACCTGCGGGTCGACGGTGCAGGCGGTGGCCCGCCAGGCGGCGGTCACCAATTCGTTGAACGCCTGATCCTCGCCCGGGTGCTGGAACGGGCGGGGGCGCAGCCGGTGGGCGCCGGCGTCGTACCGGTAGACGCCGGGCTCCAGGCCGACGCACTTGACCACCGAGAGGTAGACCTCGAGTTCGCCGGTGGCGCCGCCGGCCGGGTAGGGGCGCTCCACCCCGTCGTAGCCGTGCGGGTCGGCGGGGTCGCCGGGGATCACCCGGCGGACCCGGGCCACCCGGTAGAGGAGTTCGGCGAGCTGGTCGAGCGTCACCGGGGTCTCGGCGTAGGAGCGGACCGAGCGGCGGCCCTCCAGCACCTCGCTGAGCGCGGGGTCGCGGGCGACCACGGTGTCCCAGTCGGGGACGGGCAGGTCGATGCCCGCGTCCTCCTCGCGGGAGCCGGCGCCGGGGACGGCGGGCAGTTGGGCGACGTCCTGGTGGGCGAAGACGCCGCCGGTCGGGTAGTCGTGCCGGCCGGGGCGGCTGCGGGCGTGGAACAGCAGGTCGTGGAAGTCCCACAGCGGGGCCTCGGCGCCGCTGCCGGCGTCCAGGAACCCGCCGCCGGCCAGCAGTCCGGCCAGCGCCTCGCCCTCGGCGGGCGACATGCCGGCCAGCAGCGCGGCGTCCTGGGCGGTGCGGGCCGAGGACAGCGCGGCGACGAAGGCGCCGGCCGAGGCCTGGTGGAGCGTCAGCCGGAACGGCGCCATCGGCGACTCCAGCACGCACGACTCGGCGTGGCCGTCGGGCAGCCGCCGCAGGTAGGCGAAGCGGGAGAGCACCAGCGGGCCGGTGGGCCGGGCGAAGCCGGGCAGCGCGGCGTTGCGGGCGATCGGCACGGCGGTGGCCAGCGGGGTGCCGAGCGGGTCGGCGACGGTGGTGGTGACCAGGTACGGGAAGCGCTCCAGCAGCTTGAGCAACCGGACGTGGTCGAGGGCGAGTTCGTCCAGGTCGGCGTCCTCGCGGGTGAGGGCGGCGAGCCGGGCGACGGTGGTCGCGCCGAGCGCGTGGACGCGCTGGCGGCCCCAGGGGTGGGCGAGTTCGACGTCCGCGCCCTGCGCGGTGACCTCGACCTCGGGGCGCAGCCGCAGCAGTCTGCGCAGCGGGCCGGAGCCGGTGGACGGGACGGGTGGCAGCTGTTCGATGACGGTCATGGGTACCTCCCCGGGTGGGCGGGGCAGCCGGGCCCGGCTGCCCCGCGCGTCGGTCAGATGAAGATCGGGATCGGGTTGAGCTCGCTCTCCGGGGTCGGGGCGTCCAGCCAGCCGAGCCGGACCGGGACGTCGTAGAGCCGGCCGGGCGCGAACCTGGCCCAGAAGTGCCGCATGCCGGGGACGATCACCCGGGCCACCGGCAGGCCCACGTCGGGGCGGGTCTGGTCGGCCACCAGGAACTCCATGCCGTGGTCCTCGACGATCCGCTGAACCAGCGTCAGGTCGTCGGCGAGGTCGGCGCCCGCGAGCGGCAGCCAGCTCGCGGGGGTGGAGCGCGGGGCGTTCGGGTCGGGCAGCAGGTAGGGCTGGTTGGCCACGGTGGCGGTGGTCCACCAGGCCTTCTGCTCGGGGTCGGCGCCGGCGTAGCTGACCCGGCCGTGCTCGTCGCCGGCCACCGGGCCGAGGAACTGGTTCATCTCGGTGAGCGCCCGGGTGAGCGCGATGTGCGGGTCGAGGTGCGCGCCGAAGGCGATCAGCACGTCCTCGTTGGTGCCGGCGCCGGCGTCCGTGCGGCGGGAGAACGCGCCGACCACCGGGATGCCGAAGTCGGCGGTCAGGTCGAGCGCCCAGATCTCCCGGCGCAGGCCGCGGTAGACGTCGCGCAGCTGGTCGATGTACGGGTCGCCGAAGGCGTCCAGGTCGACGGCGGGCCGCTGCACGCGGTTGTACCACCACAGCGCCACCGCGTCGCGTTCCACCAGCTCCAGGAAGCCCTGCAGGACGGCGTCCTCGAAGGAGGTGCCGGCCGCGCAGCCGTTGGAGTCGCCGGCCGCGTAGAACCGGCCGCGGTGCCGGTAGCCGTAGTACATCGCCTGGGTGGGCAGCCAGCGGGTGCGGCCCTCGGTCAGCGACCAGGCCGGGGACCACTCGATCGGGTCGTCGGCGCGGAACGGCTCCGGGACGACGTTGAACATCGACTGCTTGACGTTCCAGCGGTCCCGCTCGGCGTACTGCTTCGCCGAGTACAGCAGGGTCCGCTCGGGGTGGATCGCGGCGTCGCCGAGCTCGCCGAAGGTGGCGGTGCGGCGGGCCTCGTCGCCCTGGAAGACGCCGGAGAAGCGCTCCATCGCCTCGCCGAGCGCGGAGGCCCTGGCCTGCACGTCGGTGCGGCCCTTACCGCAGCTGACCGAGCGCAGGCCGGTGCGCAGCTGCTTGAGGTCGCCGCTCTGCCGGGACAGGTTCTGCCCGGAGACGTACACCCGCAGGCCGGTGGGGGTGCGGGCGGCGGGCACCAGGGTGGTGACCACGCCGGTGATCGGGCTGAGCTGGGGCCGGTACTTCTCCAGCATGTCCTCGGGCGAGGCGGAGCGGTGCCCGCCGTCCGCGGTGAACGCCTTGGGACGGGACTCGAAGCGCACCGGCTCCAGCTGACGGCGGGTCACCAGCGAGTCGTCACCGCAGGCGGTGCACTGCGGGCGGCGCACCAGGGTGTGCTTCTCGCTCTCCAGCAGCACGGTGTCCAGGGTGGTGACGGCGGGCTGCGCGGGGCGGGCGCCGGCCAGCCACTTGGCGGTCTCCAGCGCGGCGAGCTGGGTGCCGAGGGCCAGGGTGGCGGGCAGGTGGGCGCCGGCGGTGGAGATCGGCTCGTCCTGGCCGAGCCGGTGCTGCAGGTAGCTGAGCGACTGGCGGTTGGCGGAGAGCCGGTGGGCCAGGCACTCCCAGCAGCCGGAGCCGTCCGCGCCGTCCGCGCCCGGGACGTCGGGGGTGAAGACCGGGCCGACCCAGACGATCGAGCCGACCGGGCGGGCCAGCAGCCACGGCCGGCCCTCGGCCAGCGCCTGCCGGTTGCGCTCGGCCAGGCCCGGGTGCAGGTAGTCCTCGGTGAGGGCGACGGTGAACGCGGCGTCCTGGTCGACCGTCACCCCGGCGGCGGCGAGCGCGGCGAGGAACGGGGCGGGGTCCAGCTCGCCGTACACCTCGACCCGGACCCGCGCGGTGCGCAGCGCGGCCATCGCGGTGTCGCCGTCCTGGCCGGCCATCTCGAAGAAGGCGGCGCCGGGCCGGTCGGTGGCCGGGTCGGCGGCGGTCACCCAGCCGCCGGCCCGCAGCTTGTCGACGCCCGCGCCGACCTTGTCGGCCGGGACGGTGCCGTCGAGGGCGGCGCCGATCTGCTCGGCGGTGCGGGTGCCGTCCAGCAGCGGGGCGAGGGCCTGGGCGAGCGTGCCGTCGACCACCGAGACGCCGCGCTCGGAGACCAGGTAGACGGCCTCGCCGTCGACCACGTACGGGGTGAAGTGGCGTTTGAAGCCGATGAGTTCGGACATGGCGGGGACTCCTCGAAGCGGGTCAGCGCAGGGTGGCGAGCGGGGCGGCGGAGGTGTCGTGCAGGCGCAGCAGCAGCAGGCCGACGGCGACGGTGCCGTCCAGCGCGCCGAGGTTGACGGCGTCGTGCGCGGCCCGGTCGGGGAACCAGGTGCCGTGCAGGCGGTGACGGGTGATCAGCTCGCGGACCATCAGGGCGGCGGCCTCCCGGCCGTCGTAGAACGGGCCGGGCAGCAGCGCCTCGGTCTCTTCGGGGAGGGTGTGCACCAGGCCCGCCTCGGCGGCGCTGAGCGCCTCGGTGGCGGCGGAGAGCAGGGCGCGGCCGGTGAGCGCGGCCAGTTCGGGGCCGGTGACCGGCGGGGCGAGCGCGCCGAGGTCGGCCTGGTCGACGGCGTCCGCGCCGAGCGAGACGGCGGTGTCCAGCAGGGCGAGCCGGCCGGCCCTGGTGTGGGTGGCGAAGCGGTGGGCGCGCAGCCGGGCGCGCACCTGCTCGGGGTCGGCGAGCAGCCCGGGCGCCTCGCCGAGGGTGCGGGCGAGCGCGGCGGCGACCGAGTCCGGGCCGCCGGGGACCAGCTCCAGGAAGTCGAACATCGGCATTTCCTCGCCGAGCCGGTCGAGCGCGGTGTCCGCCAGGGTGCGGATCGCCTGGTCGGTGTCGGCGTGTCCGGCGCCCGCGGCGCGGCGCAGCCGCAGCAGGTTGAGCAGCAGCCCGGCGGTGCCCAGCGGCACGTCGGCGTGCGGGACCTTCATCGGGCGGCCGGGCCGGGAGGCGGCGGACTCGGCGACCGACAGCGCGCCGGGCACCAGGGCCTGCGCGGCGGTCAGGAAGTCCGGCTCGCCGAGCAGCAGTCCGCCGCGGGCCAGGCCGTGGATGACCGCGCCGGGGCCGGCGAGGCCGCCGGGGACGGGCGCGCCGGAGGCGAGGCGGGAGTCGGCGGCGAAGGCGAAGGCCCGCGGCTCCCGGGGGTCGATCAGTGCGGCGGCCTCGCTCAGCAGCCGGTGCGCGGCCCGGTGGAAGCGCGGTTCGCCGGTGGCGGACCACAGTTCGGCGAGCAGCAGGGCGATGCCGAGGGTGCCGGAGACCAGGTCCGGGCCGAGCGCCTCGACCTGCCGCAGCCCGGTGCCCGGGTACCAGCTCTGGCCGAGCCAGCCGGTCGGCCGGCGGTCGGCGAGGATCCGGTCGCCGAGCGCGGTGGCCTCGGCCAGCAGTTCGCCGGAGGCGGGGAGTTCGGCGGCCACCAGCGGGCGGGCGGGCTTCGCCGGGGGCTGCTCGGTGCCGGCCCGGGCGGCGTCGACGCAGCCGGTGAGCACCGCGACCTGCGCCTCCAGGTCGAAGCCGTCGAGTTCGGCGACCCGCTGCTGCAGCCGCTTCCAGCCGGTGGACTGGAAGTGCCCGGGGATCTCCCGGCCGTCCGCGGTGAAGACCGAGGAGGAGGTGGTCAGCGAGCGGAAGAACGGGATGTCGAAGACCCGGAAGGAGTCCAGTTCGGCGAGCACCACCTCCAGCAGGTCGCCGCGGGCGGCGTCCCCGGCCCGGGCGGTCACCGCGCCGCGCAGCGCGCCCGCGATCACCGTCTCCCGGGTCGCGCCGTCGTCCAGCGCGAGCGGGCTGGTGGAGGCCCGCAGGATCTTGTACCCGTCCCAGGTGTGCCGCCAGATGTACCGCACCCAGACTCCCCGGAAGCCGCTCAACGGCCCCTCCGGGTCCGCGAGTTCACCGCGCAGCCGGTGCAGCGCGGCATGCATCTCGCGGTAGCCCTCGACCACCTCCTCGCCGTACTGCCACGGGTCGGCGACCTGCCCGTCGTGCACCGGGCGGTACGGGGGCAGCGGCAGCGCGGGCACGCCCGGCGCGGTCTCCAGGCTGCCGACCCGGGACAGGCAGCCGATGTCGAGGGCGTCGGTGCGCCCGGCCGGGGTCCACGCCTGGAAGGCCATCGCGGTGCGCACCACGGTGGTCTCCAGCTCGTCCAGCAGGCCGTGCTGAGCGGCCGTCAGCACCGGCGGGGCCTGCACCCGCGGGTACAGCAGGCACTCCAGGTCGATCAGCACCGGGTACTCGCCGTCGGCGAGCAGGTTGTCCGCCCACAGGTCGCGGCCCTCCAGCAGCTGGACCAGCCGGATCGTCATGCCGAGGCGGCGGTAGAACCGGGCGAAGCCCTCGCGGTCGGCGCAGGGGCGGGACGGGACCAGCTCCTCCCAGCCGTAGTCGCCGGAGCAGTCGGCGCTCAGCGAGGCGCCGTGGCCGTCGTCGCCGCGGTCGCTGCGCACCAGCACGGTGCGCAGCGGCAGGTCGAGGCTGAGCTCGCGGTTCAGCCGGGCGGAGAGGTCGAGGAAGGCGGTGGCGTGCCGCATGTCCTTGGGCTTGTAGACCACGCCGGCGCCGCCCTCGAAGCGCAGCAGCGCCACCGAGCGGCCCTGGGCGTGCCGGTCGCCGGCGTCGCCGTGCACCGAGGCGAGCGCGCCCGGGTCGACGCCCTGCCACATCCGCTCGACCAGCAGCGCCCGGTCCGCGGCGAGCCGGGCGAACATCTCGGTGTACATCTCCTGCCACTGCCGGCAGACCGTGCCGACCAGGTGGGCCAGGGCGGGCAGCCGCTCCAGCCGGGCCAGCCAGCCCGCGGCGGAGGCGTCGACGCCGCCCTCGGCGTCCCAGGCGGTGGCCCGGGGCCGGCCGGTGGCCAGCTGGAACTCGTGGCAGAACGTCAGGTTGCAGGCCTCGGTGAGCCGGCCGGCCAGGGTGCGGGCCAGGTCGGCGCGGGCCTGCTCGGCGACCGGGACGCCGAGCACCCCGCCGGGGCCGTACGGCAGCAGCGCGTCCGCGGCGGCGGCGAACCCGGCGCTCAGCGCGCCCGGCCCGGTGGCCGGCTCGGCGGGCTGCGCGCGCAGGAAGGCGGCCAGCGCGTGCGCCCAGCCGGGCAGCCGGTCGGCGTCGGCGAGCCGGACCCGGCGCAGGCCCTCGCCGAGCGGGCGGCCGGTCTCGGCGAGGTGGTCGAGCAGCACCCCGGCGGAGCGCTGGTCGCCGGCCGCCCGGCTCAGCCAGGTCTCCACGGCGGCGGCCCGGCTGCGCCGGTCCTGGTCGGGGTCGGGGGCGAACAGCGCCTGCCCGTCCGGGCGGGCCGCGGCGCGTTCGTCGAAGCTCGCGGCGGTGGCGATCACGGCCCGCAGGCGCTCGTCGGCGCCGGGCAGTTCGGGCAGCAGGGCGGTGTGCGGGGCGTGGCCCGGACTTCCGGCGGTGCGGAGCCAGGTCTGCATCTCGAGCGACATCTCACATCTCCTGGAATCGGGCGAGGCGGGTGAACAGCGGGTCGGTGCCGAGGAGTTCGCGGTAGGTGCCCGAGGCGGACACCCGTCCCCCGTCCAGCACGTAGATCCGGTCGGCGGTGCGGATGGTGCTCAGTCGGTGGGCGATCACCAGCCGGGTGCGGTCGAGGGCGGCCACGGCCTCGGCGACCCGGTGCTGGGTGGCGTTGTCGAGCGCGGAGGTGGCCTCGTCGAGCAGCAGCACCGCCGGGTCGCGGACCAGCGCCCGGGCCAGCAGCAGCCGCTGCACCTGGCCGCCGGAGAAGCCCTGCGCGTCCTCCCCGACCCGGGTGCCCAGGCCCATCGGCAGGGCGCGCAACTCGTCGGCGATGCCGGCGAGTTCGGCGGCGTGCCAGATCCGCTGCTCGGTGACGTCGGGGTCGGCGCCGGCCAGGTTCTCCAGCAGCGAGCCGCGCAGCATCCGGCCGTGCTGGAGCACCGAGCCGAGTTGACGGCGCACCAGGTCCGGGTCGAGTCCGGCCAGGTCGCGGTCGTCGTAGCGGATCGCGCCGGACTCCGGCCGCTCGAAGCCGAGCAGCAGCCGGATCAGGGTGGACTTCCCCGCGCCGGACGGCCCGACCACGGCGACGAACTCGCCGGGCTCGGCCCGCAGCGACACCCCGTCCAGGGCCGGCAGCGCGCTGCCCGGGTAGCGGAACACCACCTCGTCCAGGGCGAGCCGGCCGCGCAGCCGGCCGGGGTCCTGCTGTCCGGTGCGCTCGGCGGCGGCCGGTTCGGCCAGCACCGGGCGCAGCCGTTCCAGCACCGGGGCGATGCCGTACGCGCCGGCCGCGGCGTGGGTGACCTGGCCGAGTGCCAGGGCGACCTGGCCGGCCGCCACCCCGGCGGCCATCAGGTGGCCGGCCTGGGTGCCGGAGCCGAAGGTCGCCCCGGCCAGCAGCACGGCCAGCAGCAGCGGCTGCAGCGCGGCGCTCAGCGCCCCGGCGGCCGCGTCCACCCGCATCGCGGCGGCGTCCGCCCGCTTCTGCGCGGCGAACGGGCCGGCCCAGCGAGCGAAGGCCTGGATCTCGCGGCCCGCGGTCTGGATCTTGTCGATGCCCAGCAGCAGCCCGTACAGCACTCCTTGGAGCTGTCCGTGGGCGGCGAACACCGCCGACTCGTGCTCCTGGCGGCGACGGCCGAGCAGCAGCAGCCCGGCCGTCACCGCCAGCACGGCGAGCAGCAGCAGCCCGCCGAGCCGCCAGTCCACCAGCAGCAGCACGGTCAGGCCCGTGCAGGCGAACACCGCGCCGAGCACGGCACCCACCAGCACCTCCGAGAGCGCCTGCCGGGCCAGTGCCACCGCGTTCGCCCGGTGCACCAGGTCACCCGTGGTGTAGTCGCGGAAGAACCGCACGTCCTGGGCCAGCAGCCGGTCCCAGACGGCGGGTTCGAGCGCGTGCTGCACCCGGCTGGTGAGCCGGACGGCCGCGGTGTTGCGGACCAGCGTGAGCAGCCAGGACGCGGCCACCGCGGAGCCCAGCAGCACGGCCAGCCAGCGCACCGGGTGCTTCTCGGCCAGCAGCAGGCCGGGCAGCAGCACTCCGGTGGACAGCGGGACGAGCAGGCCGAGCAGTGCCGACACGAGTCCGGCCGCGCTGAGCACCGCCAGGTCCCGGCGGGCACCGGGCGCGGCGAGGGCGAAGCGCAGCAGGACTCCCGGGGTCGGGCGCCCCGGTGGCAGCGGCGGGTACAGCAGCAGCGCCTGGCGGCTCAACACCTCGGGGGCGGCGGCCCCTTCGGCACCCGGGTCGAGCCGGCGGTGCCGCCCGGCCCGGGGGATCAGGGCGATCGGCCGACCGTCCGAGGCGGCGAAGGCCACCATCGGCCCGGCCGTCCCGCTCGGGTCGCCGCCGCCGTCCCTGCCCGCCGGCAGGGTGACGGGCCGCCAGCGCATCCCGGCCCGGCGCAGCAGCGCCGTCACCGGGTCGGCGGCCTCCCGCACCGCGGCCGGCAGCTCCTGGGGCAGTCGGACGCCGAGCGCCCGCAGCACCTCCCGCGCCCGGTCCGCGCGGTGGCGCGGCGCATCCGGCGGGCCGCCGGGGCGCGAGGAGGGGTGCTGCCGGGCGTGCGCGGTGCCGATCGTGGCCAGCGCATCCGCGAGCGCGGTGCGGTTGGCCGCCACGGTGGCGTCGACCCGGTTCGCCGGGCCGCACTCGATGTCCCCCGCGGTGCTCTGGGACCCGCCCGGACGGGCGGCGGTCGTGGTGACGCTCATGCCTCCTCCTCCGGAGCGGTCGTGGTGGGCTGCGCGGCGTTCCCGGTCCCCGGGTCCGTCTCGTGCAGCAGGTCGCGGTAGGGGCCGTCCTGGGCGGCGAGTTCCGCCGGCGTGCCCTGCTGGACGATCCGGCCGTCGGTGAGGACCACCACCCGGTCCGCGGCCTGGATGGTGCTGAGCCGGTGGGCCAGGATCAGGCAGGTGACGCCGCGGCGGCGGAGGTTGGCGGTGACGGCGGCCTCGGTGTGGGCGTCGAGCGCGCTGGTGGCCTCGTCCAGGACGAGCAGCGCGGGGTCGAGGGCGAGGGCGCGGGCCAGCTCGAGGCGTTGGCGCTCGCCGCCGGAGAGGTTGCGGGCGTCCTCGTCGACCGCCGCGTCCAGCCCGCCGCGGCGGCGGACCAGCTCGGCGGCCTCCGCGTCGGCCAGCGCCCGGTGCAGCGCGTCCTCGTCCGCGGCCGGGTTCCAGAGCGTCAGGTTCTCCCGGAAGGTGCCCTCGAAGAGCCGCAACTGCTGCTCCACGTAAGCGATCTGACTGGTCACCACGGACCGGTGCCAGTCGTCCCGGGCCCGGTCGTCGAGCAGCACCTCGCCGCTCCACGGCCGCAGCACCCCGGCCGCCAGCCGGGCCAGCGTCGACTTGCCGCTGCCGCTGGAGCCGACCACGGCGACCCACTCGCCGGGGGCGATCCGCAGCGAGATCCCGGCCAGCGCCGGCGGACGGTTCGGGTCGTAGCCGAACTCCAGCCCGCGCAGCTCCAGTTCGCCGCGCAGCCGGTCGGCGCCGGCGGGCGCGTCCAGCACGGGCGTCAGGTACGGGTCGACCTTGCTGGTCTCGACGTCCTCCAGCAGCGCGTTCTGCGCCCGGGCGACGGTGAACTCGGCGCCGGTGCCTACCAGTTGGGAGACCGGCAGGAGGAAGCCGTTGAGCAGCAGCAGGAAGGCCAGCAGAGTGCCGAGGGACAGCGAGCCGGCCAGCAGCAGCACCGTGCCGGCGATCACCGCGGCCGCGGCGGCGGCCGAGTTGAGCGCGCCGGGCAGCGACAGCGGCACCAGCACCGCCTGGGCGACCCGCTGGCCGGTGTGCGCGGCCCGGGCCTGCCAGCCGGACCAGGACCGGAACAGCGCGTCCTCGGCGCCCTCCGCCTTGACCGTCTCGATCGCCGACACCCCGGCGAAGGCGACGCCGTCGCGCTTGTGCTGCTCGGCGTGCAGCCGGTGCAGCAGCCCGCCGCGCCGCCGGTCGGCGACCCGCAGCGCCCACGCGTCCAGCGCGGCGACCGCCACCGGGATCGCGGCCAGTTTCGGCGCCAGCCACACCAGCGCGGCCAGGTGCACCCCGGCCGCGGCCAGCGAGGAGGCCGCGCCGGCCACCCGGTAGGAGAGCAGGTGGGCGAGGCCGTCGTTCAGCTGCACCCGGGTGACCAGTCCGCCGAGCTGCCGGCGGTGGAAGAACGCGCCGGGCAGCCGCAGCATCCGCCACAGGAAGGCCGAGGACGACCGGGCCGCCATCGCCTCCAGCACCCGGTTCACCATCGCCTGGCGCAGCCAACTGCCGCCCAGCACGAGCCCGGTGACGGCCGCTCCGGCCAGCGTCAGCGGCACCGCCCAGTTCCCGGCGCCGCCGTTCACCACCGCCGCCAGGTAGGCCCGCAGCAGGAACGCCGCCGCCACGCCCGGCACCGTCAGCAGCATGCCGACCAGCACCGCCGCGAGCAGCGGCCCGGCGTACGGGCGCATCCGGGCGGTCAGCGCGTTCAGCAGCGGGAAGCGGCGGCCGCCGCGCTCGAAGTCCGGGCCGGGCTCGAAGCCGACCGCGATGCCCGCGAAGGACTCCCAGAACTCCGCCGGGGTGGCCGAATAGCCGCCCAGCGACGGGTCGTTGACGTACACCCGGCCACGCTTGACGCCTTCGAACACGGCGAAGTGCGGTCCGGTCACCAGCACCATCGACGGCACCGGCACGTGTTCCAGGCCGGCCAGCCGTCCCTCGGTGCGCACCACCCGGCGCCCGCGCGCCTTCAGTCCGTACCGGCCCGCGGCCCGCGCCACCGCGGCGGCGCTGACGCCGTCCCGGCTCACCCCGCAGGCCCGCGACGCCTCGTGCAGCGTCACCCGCCGCCCGAACGCGCCCAGCACGATCGCCAGGCAGGCGGCGCCGCAGTCCTGCTCCTCCATCTGTGGGACGACGGGCGTCCGAAGGTACCTGCGCGGCTTGGCCGTCGCCTTCCGGGCGGCGGTCCGCGGGTCGGCGGCGGGCTGGTCGGCGGGCGGCGAGTCAGGGGTCGACGGGTCAGGGGTCGACGGGTCGGCAGCGGGCTGGTCGGCGGGCGGCGAGTCGGGGGTCGAAGGGTCGGCGGCGGGGGGCGAGGTGCGTTCGGGGGACTCGGCCTGGGGTTCCAGGGTGCGGAGCCGGCTCGGCCTCATCGCTTGGCCTCCGTGCCGAGGACCGCCTGGTACGGGTGCCGGCTGCCGAGGTCGACCCGGACCTGGAGCGCGATCGGGCCCTGCAGCGTGACGCCGGCGGGCAGCGTGGCGTACGCGACCCAGACCGGGGCGGCGCCGGTCGGCAGGCCGGGCAGCGGGACGGGCAGGGTGCCGTCCAGCGCGTCGGCGCGGACCGGCAGCGGTTCGACCGCGTCGACCACCGCCCGGACGACTCCCCCACCGGGGACCGGCACCAGGACCGGCAGGCCGGGGCGGAGCTTCGCCGCGTCCTGCGGGCTCACGGCGAGCAGCCGCACGGTGGCCGGGGCGTCGGCCGGGTCGAGGGCCAGCAGCGGCGCTCCGGGAGCGAGTGGGGTGCCGGGCGCGGCCAGCAGGGCGCTCACCGTGCCGGCCCGGGGCGAAGTCACCTCGACCGGGCCGTCGGCGGCGGCGAGCACCGCGACCACCTGTCCGGCGGCCACCGGCTCCCCCGGACCGACCTTGAACTCGGCCAGGCTGCCCGCCCGTTCGGCGGCCACCCGGACCGGCGCGGTCCCGTGCGCGGCGACCGCCTGCACCGTCAGGGCGTGCGGGAGCCTCCCCCACACCGCCCACCCGGCGCCCGCGCCGACCGCGAGCAGCAACGCCGCACCGGCGATCCACAGCCGGGCCCCGACCAGCCGGACCGGCTGGTCCAGCCCGGGCTCCAACACGGCAGCAGCCCGAGCCGCTGCCACCGCAGCCTGCGAGCGCTCGCCAACGGGCTCCCCGCCCGCGACCTGCGCAGCACCCTGAGGTTCCGTCACCGTGCTCATGCCGCCACCCCCACGAGGGCGCGGGCCGAACGCACCGGCAGCTCGAACCCGGCCACAGCAACAGCCGCGACGGGCTCCCCGCCCGCGATCCCCCGGCTGCTCTCCGCCGCCCACGCAGCGTCCTGACGTGCCATCACCTTCTTCATGCCGCCACCTCCACGAGGGCATCGGCGCGCAGCGGGCAGTGCACCGGCAGCTCGCGGACGCCGCCGAAGGCGAACTGTTCGTGGCGGCGGGCGGTGGCCTCGGTCAGCGGGGTGCTCAGCACCCTCTCGGTGCCCGCGTCGGCGAGGCCGCGCAGCACGGCGGCGCCGGCCAGCAGGGAGAGCGGGGCGCCGAGGCAGTGGTGCGGGCCGTGACCGAAGGCGAGGTGGTGGCGTTCGGCGCGGGCGGCGTCGAAGCGGTCGGGGTCGGGGAAGCGCCGCGGGTCGCGGTTGGCGGCGGCGTAGAGCAGCATGGCGACGCTGCCGGCGGGCAGCACGGCGGACCCGAGGTCGACGTCGCGGGTCAGCGCGCGGGCGCTGGCCCGGACGGGGCTGCCGAGGCGCTGGGCCTCGTCGAAGACCGCCTCGGCGAGCGCGGGTTCGGCGCGCAGCCGCGCGGCGAGGCCGGGGGTGCGGATCAACTCCCAGGCGGCGAGGGCGAGTCCGGAGGTCAGGGTCTCCAACCCGTTGGCGAAGAGCATCACCACGAAGGCGAGCAGTTCCTCGGTGTCGAGCCGGCCGTCGGCCCGCGCGACGGTCAGCCTGCTGATCAGGTCGTCGCCGGGGCGGGCGGCCCGCTCGGCGCACAGCTCCTCGACGTAGGCGCGGAACTCGGCGAACTCGGCGTCCAGTTCGGCGGCCTGCTCGCCCTCCCCGAAGGGGTCGAGCAGCGCGCGGGCGACCAGCGAGGCCCAGCCGGTGATCCGGTCGTGCTCGGTGTCCGGGATGTCGAGGATGGCGCAGGAGACCGCGACCGGCAGCGGCACCGCGAGGTCGGCGACCAGTTCGAAGGAGCCGGAGTCCAGCAGCGGGGCGAGCAGCCGGGCGGCGGTGGTCTCGATGCGTTCGCGCATCTGCTCCAGGCGGCGGTGGCTGAACGCGGCGGTGGCCAGCCGCTTGAGCCGGCCGTGGTCGTCGCCGTCGCGCATCGGCAGCATCCGGTTGACCACCTTCAGCAGGGCGGTGTTGCCCGCCCGGGGCAGTCCGACACTGGTCGGGTCGACGGCGGTGCCGGGGTTCATCAGGACGGTGAGGATCTCCTGGTAGCCGGAGACCACGTACAACGGGCCGAGGTCCAGGACGGGTGCCTCGGCCAGCAGCCTGCGGTAGAGCGCGGGTGGGTCCTGCTGAGCGGCGGGCTGCTGGATGAACCGCGTCAGCTCGTGCCGGAGGCTGTCCATGCCCGGCTCTCCTTACGGGGGTTGGTGGGCCGGTCGGGGCCGACCGGGAGGGGTGCGGGGGTGGGCCGCCGGAGCGGACCACCCCCGCACAGGACCCGAATTACTCGGCGGCGCTGTTCGAGATCGAGCTGAAGCTCGACACCGGGCAGGCGGCGGAGAGCAGCGAGGAGACGGAGACGCCGCCGTTGACGGTGTCCAGCTCCTCGACCTCGATGTCGAACTGCTCGTCCTTGTTGATCTCGTTCTCGGCCATGGGGATCTCCCTCCGGTCAGGGCACCGACCCGCTTCTCGGGTCGGTCACCGCATCTGGTCCCCGGTATTCGCATTCCCGGCTTTCCGGTTTCCCGGCTTTCTCCGGTTCCGCTCTCCGGCGATGTCTCAACTATGACCGGTCCGGGGAATGCCGGGCAGTACGAGATGTCAGATGTTCGAGCAGGTAAATGTCACCACCCGCCATGACATTTTGCACATACTCTGACCTGCACCGATACGCTACTTGCCGATTCACGCCGGGAGCCGTCACGCTGCATTCATGACACCTCTTTCCGAGAATTCCCCGGCCGTGGAGGTAGTGGATCTGCGGCGCAGTTACGGCGACTACGAGGCGGTGCGCGGCATCTCCTTCTCGATCGCCCGCGGCGAACTCTTCGCCCTGCTCGGGACCAACGGCGCGGGCAAGACCACCACGCTGGAGGTCCTGGAGGGCTACCACCCGGCGAGCTCCGGCACGGTGCGGGTGTTCGGCCTGGACCCGTACACCGCGGGCGCCCGGGTGCGCCGGCGGACCGGGACGATGCTCCAGGAGGGCGGCTTCTTCAAGGAGCTGACGGTCCGTGAGACGGTCGACTGCTGGCGCTCCTTCACCACCGGCGCCCGGCCCACCGCGGAGGTGCTGGCCCGGGTCGCACTGGAGCCGAAGGCGGGCACCCGGGTCGGGCAGCTCTCCGGCGGCGAGCGCCGCCGGCTCGACCTGGCGCTGGCGGTGCTGAACGACCCGGAACTGCTCTTCCTGGACGAGCCGACCACCGGCATGGACCCGGAGGCGCGGCGCACCACCTGGCGGCTGGTCAAGGAACTGCGGGCGGCCGGCACCACGGTGGTGCTGACCACCCACTACCTGGAGGAGGCCCAGCAGTTGGCCGACCGGGTGGCCATCATGGACCGCGGCGTGATCGCCGCCGCCGGCACCGTGGCCGAGGTGCTGTCCGGCCGGGGCGACCTGATCGCGCTGCCCGTGCCGCCCGGCTGCCCGCCCGCCGCGCTGCCGCAACTGCTCGGCGCCACACCGGTGTTCGCCGACGGCCGGGCCGAGTACCGGGTGCCGCGCTCGGCGCCCGCGCTGGCCGCCCTGCACGCCTGGGCCGCCGACCGGGGCGTCGAACTGGACGGCCTGGAGGTCCGGTCCGGCTCGCTGGAGGACGTCTTCCTGGAGCTGGCCGGCCACCCCACCACCACCGAAGGGGCTGTGCGATGACCTGGACCACGTACGCCAGGGGCCAGTTCGGCCTGTCCTGGAAGGTGTTCTGGCGCAACCGGCGCTCCACCTTCATCGGCTTCCTGCTGCCGGTGCTGCTCAACCTGGTGATCGCCGCGCCGCTGCGGGACAAGCGGATCGGCGGGGTGAACGCCGCCGGGTACGTGGCGGTCGGGCTGCTCGGACTGGCGCTGGTGACCTCGTTCGTCAACCTGCTGAACAGCGTGGTGGCGCGCCGCGAGGAGCTGGTGCTGAAGCGGCTGCGCGGAACCGAGGTGCCGCCGAGCGCGATCTTCGCCGGGCAGCTCGGCGCGGGCGCGGTGGTGGTGCTGATCCAGGCGCTGGTGCTGGGCGGGGTCGCGGTCGGCTGGTTCGGCGCGCCGCTGCCCGCCGACCCGGCGCTGCTGCTGCTCACCCTGCTCGGCGGCTACCTGCTGTTCTCGGTGCTGGCGGTGGCGCTGTCGGGGGTGACGCCGTCGACCGAGTCGGCGCCGCTGGTGGCCACGCCGGTCCTGGTGCTGTGCATGTTCGGCGCGGGCGTCTTCACCCCGCTCACCGCCCTGCCGGACTGGCTGCGCGGCCCGGCCCACGCGCTACCGCTCTCGCCGGTGATCGAGAGCCTGCGCACCGCCTGGTTCGGCCGCGAGTTCGGCGGCGAGAGCTGGAGCGGCGGCCCGCTGCCGGTGCTCGACCTGCCGCACGGCTGGGCCTCCGCCGGGCCGTCGCTGCTGCTGCTCGCCGCCTGGCTGGCCGCCGCCGCGATGCTCTCCCGCCGCCTGCTGCGCTGGGAGCCGCGCCGCGGCTGACACCTGCTCAGCCGCTGCCCGGCCGCGTTCTGCCGCCCCCCTTTCGCCACCCTTCGACCGGCCCGCCCGGCCCGTAGTGCCCGTCCCCGACGGGACCTCCGGCCGTGGCGGGCCGTCGGCGTCCGGAGGGAGGCTGGTCGGTGCGGGCCCTCTCCTGCCGTCGGCGGGCACCCGTACGGAAGACGTCGGGAGGCCCCGGGATGCCCCAAGACCGCTCGCAGCTAAGTCTGTTGACACTCGACACCACCCCGGACGCGATCGCCGGCGCCCGCCGGCACACCGCGCAGGTACTGCAGTGCTGGCGGGCCGACGCGGAACTCTCCGACGCAGCACGGCTGGTGGTCTCCGAGCTGGCGACCAACGCGATCCGCCACCGCACCGACCGCGACGACCGCGACGACCGCGACGGCTTCACCCTGACGCTCGCCCTGTGCGGCCCCGCCCTGCTGGTCCAGGTCGGCGACCACGACCCGCGTCCGCCCCGCCCGCGCCGCGCCGCCCCCGACGCCACCGGCGGCCGCGGCCTGCACATCGTCGGTGAACTCTCCACCCGCTGGGGCTACTACCCCGTCTCCCCCGGCGGCAAGGTCGTCTGGGCCGAACTCCTCGCCGACGCCGACACCCCGCCCACCCACGGCGCACCCCCACGGGTCGACCCCGACCAGCCTTACCTCCCCGCCTCCCCACTCCCGACCGACCACTGCTGCTGACCCCGCCCGCCGTACCGATTCGTGACACTGTTCGAGGCCCACGACTGAAACCCCGCAGACCCGTTGGTGCGTGTACCTTCCGGAAGATCCGATGGAGGGGGGTCCGTCGTGCGGCGGATATCGATGACGGGTGCGGTGTTGAGCGGGGTCCTGCTGCTGGCCGCGTGCACGGGTGGCGGCGGGGGCGGTGCTGCGAGCGCGGGTGGGGGTGGTGGCGGTGCCGGTGCCGTCGCAGGGCAGAGCGCTTCGCCGAGGACGTCCGCGGCCGTGCTGTCGATCGAGCCCGGGGACGGCGCGAAGGACGTGGCACCGGGCGCGGTCAAGGTCTCGGTGGCGACCGGCAGGCTGACCGCGGTCACCGTCACCGACCAGGACGGCAAGGCGGTCGAGGGCGCGATCGCCGCGGACGGCCTCAGCTGGGTCCCGGCCGCGGGCGGCGTCTCGGTCGGCGCGACCTACCGCGTGAACGCCACCGCCACCGACGCGGACGGCGTGACCGCGACCGCCACCAGCACCTTCACCACCCTCACCCCCAAGAAGACCGTCAAGGTCGAGGACAACGTGGTGACCGGGAAGCAGTTCGGCGTCGGCATGATCATCTCGGTCGACTTCGGCACGAAGGTCAAGAACAAGAAGGAAGCCGAGCAGGCCGTCGTCGTCGAGGCCTCGGACGGCACCCAGGTCAAGGGCCACTGGTTCGACGACGACACCCGGCTCGACCTGCGCCCCGCCGCGTACTGGAAGCCGGGCACCGAGGTGAAGGTCCACCTGCGCACCAGGAGCGTGGAACTCGCCCCGGGCGTGTACGGCGCGACCCAGCGCGACGAGAACTTCACCGTCGCCCGCTCCAGGATCAGCGAGGTCGACGCCCGCACCCACCAGATGGTGGTCAAGGAGGACGGCAAGCCCGACCAGACCATCCCGATCGTCGCCGGCACCGACGACAACCCCTCCTGGAACGGCACCATGACCATCTCGGCCAAGAGCCGCATGGAGAAGATGACCTCCCGGGGCCAGACCAACCTCGTCGGCGAGGGCTACGACGCGGTCGAGCCGCACGCGATGCGCCTCACCAGCACCGGCACCTACCTCCACGGCAACCCGCAGGCCCGCGGCGTCGCCGGCCACGCCAACATCAGCCACGGCTGCATCGGGATGGCCGACACCCCGGAGGGCGACGACGACTCCCCCGCCGGCAAGGTCTACGCCGCCTCCCTCGTCGGCGACGTCGTCATCATCCGGAACTCCGTCAAGAAGCAGCCCCTCGACCCCGGCAACGGCCTCAGCGGCTGGACCGTGCCCTGGTCCCAGTGGTGACCCCGCCCGCGACGGGGTGCCGACCGGACCTGGCGGCCACGGCTCAGCGGGCCCCGGTCACCAGCCCGGTCCGGTAGGCGAGCACCACCGCCTGGACCCGGTCGCGCAGGCCGAGCTTGGCCAGGATCCGTGAGACGTAGGTCTTGACCGTCTCGGGCGCGATGACCAGCGCGGCGGCGATCTCCGCGTTCGACAGGCCCTCGGCGATCAGCCGGAGCACCTCGTGCTCACGCGGCGTCAGCGCCCGGACCAGGTCCCTGGCCGGCTGGGCGGTGTCGGCCGGCCGCAGCCGTTCGGCGAAGTGCCCGATGAGTTCGCGGGTGACGGAGGGGGCGAGCAGGGCCTCGCCGCGGGCGACGGTGCGGATGCCCGCCACCAGCTCGGCCGGGCGGGCGTCCTTGAGGAGGAAGCCGCTGGCACCGGCCTTGAACGCGTCGTACACGTAGGCGTCCACGTTGAAGGTGGTGACCACCAGCACCTTCGGCGGTTCGACGGCGTCGGGCCCGGCCAGCCGCCTGGTGGCCTCGATGCCGTCGACCAGCGGCATCCGGATGTCCATCACGACCACGTCGGGGCGCAGCCGCCGAGCGGCCTCCACCGCCTCGTGCCCGTTCTCGGCCTCGCCGACGACCTCCAGGTCGGGCTGGGCGTCGAAGATGGTGACGTAGCCGGTGCGTACCAGGGCCTGGTCGTCGCAGACGAGCACCCGGATCGGCGGCGGCGCTTCGCTCATGGGGTCACTCCTGCAGGGGTTCGGACGGGATCGTCGCGCTGACCCGGAAACCTCCGTCGGGCCGTGCACCGGCGACCAGTTCACCACCGACCAGGCGCAGCCGTTCGCGCAGCCCGGTCAGTCCGCGTCCCCCGGAGGGGAGCGCGGCCGCGGCGGAGCCGGCGGGGCCTGCGGGTCCGGCAGGGCCTGCGGGGCCCTCGGTGATCACGTCGATGCCGATGTCCGCCGCGCCGTGCCGGACCACGACGGCGGTGCGCTGTCCGGCCGCGTGCTTCATCGCGTTGGTGAGCGCCTCCTGGACCACCCGGTAGGCGGCCAGCTCGACGTCCACGGACCGTCGGGCCTGCGTGCCCTGCTCGGTGATGTCGACGGACTGGCCCGACAGCCGGGCGCGTTCGACCAGGTCGACGATCCGGCCCAGGGTCGGCCCCCCGTCGGCGCCGACCGCCTCGCTGCGGGCCCGGTCGCCGGTCGCCTCCAGGACGCCGAGCAGCGAGCGCAGCTCGGTCAGCGCCCTGCGGCCGGTGTCACTGACCGCGTCGAGTGCCTCGGCGGCCCGCTCGGGCGCGGCGGGGAGGACGAACTGGGCGGCGTCCGCCTGGACCACCATGGCCGTCACGTGATGGGTCACCACATCGTGCAACTCCCGTGCGATCCTGGCCCGTTCGGTGGCCGTGGCGACCTCGGCCGCGAGCCGCCGCCGCTCGGTCTCCTCCACCCGCCGCCTGCGCATCGCACGTCCGATCTGCCAGAACAGGGCGAGGCCCAGGGAGAACGCCGCGAAGTCCGCGAAGCCCAATGGCGAGCCGAGGCCGTGCAGCGTGACGGCCAGCCCGCCGTAGGCCGCAATCGCCGCGGCCGCCAACGGGCGCCGGAACCGGACCTGGTGGGCCCCGACGGCGTACAGCGCCAGGTAGAGCCCCCAGCTCCCGAGCGTGGTCGGAAAGCCCAGCGCCTGGTGCGCGGCGAACGCCGCGCCCACCACCGCGAGGCAGGCGGCCGGCCGCCGCCGGCGAACGGCCAGCGGCAGGGTCTGGGCGAGGGTCAGGGCGATGCTCAGCGCGTCGGCCGGCCGCTTCGGCAGGTCACCGAGCTGCGCGCCGAGGTTCGCCAGTGCGGGCACGAAGGCCAGCAGGGTGACCGCCATCGCGAGGACGCCGTCCTGCGCGGCGGTGCCCAGCCCCGCCCACCGGTCGCGCGGCGCCCGGAGGAACGGGTTCCTCCGGGCCGCCTGCGGGACGAACTCCACGTCCGACTCCTCCGGTCCGGGCGTCATCGCCGGGCGCGGCGCCCGGACACCAGGCCGCCCCGTCGCCGGGCGAGGACCAGCATCGGGACGGCGAGCAGTACGCCGATCACGACGGGCACGATCGAGGTCTCCAGGCCGAAGACCCCGCCGTTCAGCAGTGCCGGGCCGTCGACCTTCGCGGTCAGCACGCCCTCGACGGGGTGGCCCGAGACCGGGATGCCGAGCAACTGCTCGGCGCCGTTCCAGGCGAAGTGCAGCCCCACGACGAACCAGATGCTACGCCGCCACAGGAAGGCCGCTCCGAGCAGCCCACCGGCCTCCAGGGCGATCGCCAGCGCGCTCCACGGCGAGGCTCCCGGGTTGGCCAGGTGCGACAGGCCGAAGAACAGTGCGGGCACCACCAGGCCCACCCGGCTGCCGAACCGCTGCTCCAGCGCTTGCAGGGCCAGCCCGCGGAACATCAGCTCCTCCGCCACCGCCGCCCCGCCCGCCACGATGACGGCGGAGGTCACCAGGGACAGCGCGTCGCCGTCCGCCCAGGAGAAGGAGTAGCCGCCGAACGCCGTGATCAACAGGGCCGAGACGAGCACGAAGCCGAGGCCGAGGCCGCTGCCGAGCAGGAACTCCCGCCGGGCGCCCCGACGGTCGATCTCCGGGGTCTCCCGCCCGGCGAGACGGTGCATCACCACGCGGTACACCAGCACCGAGGCGGCCGCACCCACCAGCGGCAGCGGACCCGGAGCACCCGCGGTCACGCCGGTGACGAGGGCGACGGCGACCATCCCGGTCACCATCCACCCCAGCGGGTGGCGAACGAACCGCCCGAGACGGCCCCTGCCCGGACGGTTCTCCCCCTCCGGCGGTCCGGTCGTTGCACTGCGGTGTTCGACGGACGTGGCGTCCATGACGGCCTCCCCGGGACAGTGGCCACCCCGTCGGCGACCCCGACCACAACGCTAGGAATCCCGCCCCCGCAGCGAATCACCCGAGCGCGGACGATCCGGGTAGCTCTCCCGGGGGATGCCGGTTCGCCCGGGCACGCAAGGGGCAGCGGCCGAGAACCACGAAGGCCCGGTTCGGCGGGATCTCATCCGCTGAACCGGGCCTTCGCTGTGTTCCGTTGCTGTGCCCCAGACAGGAATCGAACCTGCGACACCGGCTTTAGGAGAGCCGTGCTCTATCCCCTGAGCTACTGAGGCGGGAGTGCACCGGGAGGGCGCTGGCGCGGCTCCCGACTTCAGACAGGGTAGCGGATCGGTTCGTCGGGGCGGTCGTCTGATTCGGGATCAGCCGTCCAGGTCAGGTCACGGACGGCGGCGCGGCGGTCGGTGGGGCAGCGGGCCCGGCGGGCTCGAACGGACCTTGTGGAGGCCGGGAAGTCGGGTGTTCGAAGATCCCTTATCCTGACCCAATGGCTGTCGGCGAGGGCGGGGGGATCACGGTGCACGAGCGCCGTCTGCTGAGCACGGGCGCGGTGTGGGCGATACCCGCGGTGGTGACCCTGCTGGCAGGCCTGTGGAGGATCGGCAATCCCGAGCTGTGGCGTGACGAGGTCGCCAGCTGGGTGGCGGCCGAGCGCAGCCCCTCGCAGCTGTACGACATGCTGCAGAACGTGGACGCCAGCTCCGGCTTCTACTACTTCGTCCTGCACTACTGGATCGACCTGTTCGGCGACTCGCCGACCGCGCTGCGCTCGCTCTCCGCCCTGGCCATGGCGGGCGCCGCGGCGTTCACCGCGCTCGCCGCCCGCAAGCTGTTCCGCAGTGACACCGCCGGTCTCGCCGCCGGCCTGCTGTTCGCCGTCACCCCGATCGTCTCCCGGTACGCCCAGGAGATCCGCGCCTACGCCCTGGTCACCTGCGCGGCCGCCGCCGCGACCTGGCTGCTGCTGCGCGCCCTGGAGCGTCCGACCCTCGCCCGCTGGACGGCGTTCGGCGCGGTCACCGCGATCGCGGGCGCGGCGCACCTGGTCTCGCTGGCCGGCCTGGCCGGGCAGGCCGCCCTGGTCGCCCTGGCGATCTGGCGCCCCGACGCCCTCGGCCCCACCCGCGCCGAGGCAGCCCGGGAAGCCGAAGCACCCCAGGAAGCCCCCGCAGCCCAGGAAGCCCACCCAGCCCAGGAACAGGGACAGGGGCAGGAACAGGAGCAGCGCGACATCGCGGCCCCGGCCGAGCGCCCCGCCCGCCAGGTGCGGTGGAAGCTGGCGTGGCAGTTCCCGCTGACCGCCGCGCTGGCCGTCGCGGTGCTGATCCCGCTGATGCGGCTCGGGCAGTCGCAGACCGGCCGCCAGCTCGGCTGGCTGCCGCACCCGGACGCCGGGTCGCTGCGCCACGTCGCCGAGGACCTGTTCACCAGTCCGCGCCTGGTCCACCTGGTGGCGGTGCTGGTGCTGCTCGCCGTGCTGCTGCCCGGCCGCCGGCTGGCGGCGCTGGGCACGGTGCTGCTGGCGGCGCTGCCGGTGCTGGCGGTCTACCAGATGTCGCTGGGCGAGACCTCGTACTTCCTCAACCGGTACCTACTGTTCGTCGTCCCGGCCTGCGTCACGGCCGCGGGCGGCGGGGTGGGCGCCGTGCACCGGCTGCTGGTGCGGGCCTTCCGTGGGCTGGCGCCGGGCGCGGCCGCCCGGACCCGGCTGCTGATGTCGGCCGGGCTGGCCCTGGTACTGCTGGCCGGCCTGTCGGCGCGCTGCTGGTACCTGGTCAGCGACGGGCAGCACGTCCAGCGCACCGCGGCCTCGCACAACGTGACCGACTTCGAGGGCGCCGCCGACCTGATACTGGCCGGCCACCAGCCGGGCGACGCGATGGTCGCGGTCTCCGCCGACTACTGGTGGGCGATGGTCGGCCCCTCGCTCAACTACTACCTGCGCGACGCGAAGTCCGCCCCGGCGCAGGTCTTCGTCTACCGCACCGCGATCGAGCGCGACGACCTGTTCCCGCTCGAGACCCCCACCCCGCAGACCGCGTTCGGGAACCACCAGCGGCTGTGGCTCATCAATGTCGACAGCGGCCCGGACATCTACCAGGGCTTCACCCCGCAGCAGACCAGCGCCTTCAAGTCCACCTTCACGATCGCGCGGACCGAGCGCGTCACCGGACTGACCGTCTCCCTGCTGGTCCGCAGCCACTGACCTGAAAGGCACACCGTGACCACCACCCCGGAGACCCCGTTCGCCGGTCTGGGCAGGATCCTGGTGATCATCCCGACCTACAACGAGGCCGAGAACGTCGAGACGATCGTCTCGCGCGCCCGCGCCGCCGTCCCCGAGGCCCACGTCCTGGTCGCGGACGACAACAGCCCGGACGGCACCGGCAAGCTCGCCGACCAGCTGGCCGCCGACGACGACCACGTCAGGGTGCTGCACCGCAAGGGCAAGGAGGGCCTCGGCGCGGCCTACCTGGCCGGGTTCACGTGGGGCATCGAGCACGGCTACGACGTGCTGGTCGAGATGGACGCCGACGGCTCCCACCAGCCGGAGGAACTGCCCCGGCTGCTGACCGCGCTGCACGGGGCCGACCTGGTGCTGGGCTCCCGCTGGGTGCCCGGCGGCGCGGTGGTGAACTGGCCGAAGTCGCGGCTGCTGCTCTCCAAGGGCGGCTCCACCTACTCCCGGCTGATGCTCGGCGTGCCGATCCGCGACGTCACCGGCGGCTACCGGGCGTTCCGCAAGGAGACCCTGCTCGGCCTCGGCATGGACCAGGTCGCCTCGCAGGGCTACTGCTTCCAGGTCGACCTGGCGTGGCGCACCGTGAAGGCCGGCTTCAAGGTCGCCGAGGTGCCGATCACCTTCGTGGAGCGCGAGCACGGCGCCTCCAAGATGAGCCGCAACATCGTCGTCGAGGCGCTCTGGCGGGTCACCGCGTGGGGCGTCGCCGACCGGGTGGCGCGCCTCACCCGGAAGAAGTAGCGGCACCCCCGACCCTCCGGCGGCCGAGTCACCATGGAGGTAGCCGGCCACCGGAGGTTTCGCCGTGACAGAGTCACTGCATCGCGCAGAGGAGCCCGGACGGCAGCCCAAGCGGTGGTCCGGCGCCAGGGCACGGGCCGCCAAGGTCGCCGAGTCGGCCAAGGGCGCTCCCGAGCGGATCCCGCTGGTCGGCCGCGCCCTCAGCAACCTGATCCGGGTCAACCTGCTCGACAACGCCACCCGGCTCGCCGCCCAGGCCTTCCTCAGCGCCCTGCCCGCACTGTTCGTGGTCGCGATCTTCGCCCCCGCGACCATCAAGCACAGCATCACCGGCTCGCTGCGCGAGCAGCTCGGCCTGCACGGACCGGCCCAGCAGCAGGTCCAGCAGCTGATGAGCACTCAGCACGACACCGCGTCGCAGAGCTTCGGCGCGATCGGCGTGCTGGTCACGCTGGCCTCGGCGACCGCGCTGAGCCGGGCCCTGCAACGGGTCTGCGAACGCGCCTGGGAGATGCCCAAGACCGGTGCCCGACTCGCCCTCTGGCGCTGGGTGGTGTGGCTGCTCGGCTGGCTGGTCTTCCTGGTCATCCAGGTCCCGCTGCGCCACGGCTTCGGCGCGGGCCTGTGGCTCGGCATCCCGCTGGAGTTCCTGGCCTCCACCGGCGTCTGGTGGTGGACCCAGCACCTGCTGCTCGGGGCCCGCATCCGCTGGTACCCGCTGCTCCCCGGGGCCGCCCTGTGCGGCATCGCCGAGGTGGGCCTGGGCATCGCCTCCAAGGTGTACCTGCCGCACGCGATGACCACCTCGGTGAACCAGTTCGGCCCCTACGGCGTGGTCTTCACCTGCCTGTCCTGGCTGATCGTGCTGTTCACCGCCATCACCCTGGCCCTGGTCCTCGGCCGCGTCATCTCCGAGGAGCCCCCCGTCGCCCGCTACCTCGGCACCCGCACCGAACGCGGCGCCTGGTGACCCGTCAGGCACCCCACCCGTCGTCGGGCGAGGGCGCCTCGCCGCACGCGTGGAACGGCTCGCGGTGCTCCCACAGCCCCGCCTTGGCCAGCAGCCAGTCGTCCAGCACCGGCTCGTCGTACGCCTCCCGGTCGACCAGGACGAAGTCCACCCGGGAGGTGCCCCGGGCCACCCGCAGGGTGCGCTGGTCGGTCAGCGAGCCGTGGACCACCGTCTCCCACCGGCAGCCCGCCGCGGTCAAAGCGGCCGTCAGCGCCGACTCGGTGACCCGCCCGTCCACCGGACGCACGCCGCCGCCGGGCAGCGGCAGTTCCAGCTCCGAACGCCACACCTGCAGGCAGAGCGAACGCAGCCGCCGGCAGCGGCAGAACTCCGTCTCGGCGTCGCCCCAGCCGAAGTAGTGCGGCCAGCGGTGCTGCTTCGAGGCCCGGCCACCGTCCCAGGGCCGCCCCAGCAGCCGGACCAGCTCCGGCAGCGAGGCGTCCATCCGCAGCTCGCCGAAGGCCCCGGTGGCAGCCAGGTCGACCAGGCCCGGCAGGACGGACGGCGCGGTCACAGGCAGCCGCGCAGGGCGTCGACGAGGCGGGCGGCCCGGGCGTCGCCGTGGCCGATCATGCGGTTGGCGGTGTACGCGAACGCGACGCCGTGCGCGTCGTCGGCGAAGGCGAACTGGCCGCCCGCGCCGTCGTTGCCGAACGACCGGGCGCCGAGCATCGGGCGGAACCCGGAGTCCAGCAGCACGCCGGAGCCCCAGCGGGCGCCCGCGTCGAAGCGCAGGAAGCCGGCGCCGGACGTCTGCTCGCGCAGGGCGTCGCCGAGGGTCTCCGCGGACAGCAGCGGGGCCCCGCCGTCCAGACCGGTCGCCGCCGCCGCGTAGAGGCCCGCCAGGCCGGTCGCCGAGGCCACCGCGCCCGCCCCCGGGAGCTCCATCGCGTGCAGCGCCGGGTCGTTCCACCCGTGCGGCTCGTCCAGGCCCGGGAAGGCCAGCGCGCCGTTCATGGTGACGATCCGGGTCAGCAGGTGCTCGGGGCCCGGCATCGGCGGTCGGCCCGGTGCCTCCGCGAGCGGCGCCAGCCGCGGCAGTTCCTCCGCCGGCAGGCCGATCCACAGCGGCAGGCCGAGCGCCTCGGTGATCTCCGTCCGGAGGAACCGGCCGATCGTCAGCCCGGTGATCCGGCGGACCACCTCGCCGACCACGAACCCGAAGACGTGCCCGTGGTACTCGTGCGCCGTGCCAGGCTCCCAGAGCGGACGCTGTGCCTCGACCGCCCGCACCACCGGGGTCCAGGCGGCGATCTCCTCGAACGCAGGGGTCCGGTCCAGCACCGGGATGCCCGCCCGGTGCGACAGCACCATCCGGGTGGTGACCGCGGCCTTGCCCTCCGCCGCGAACTCCGGCCAGTACGTGGCGACCGGGGCGTCCAGGTCCAGCAGCCCGCGCTGCGCCAGCAGCAGCGCGGCCACGCTCACCGCGCCCTTGGCGCACGAGAACACCGGCACCACGGTGTCCACCGTCCAGGGGCGGCCCGTGGTCTCGTCCGCGACCCCGCCGTACAGCTCGACGACCTTGCGACCGCCGTGGAACACGGTCACCGCCGCCCCCAGCTCGGCGAACTCCTCGAAGTTCCGCGCGAACACCTCCGCGACGGCCCCGAACCCACCCTCGACCGACCCCTGCACGACCCCGCCCCTCTCACCGAACCGAACCGCCCCACGCTAGGCGAGCCTCCGGCGGAGCGGCGAACGGATTTCGGGGAGAGGGTGCCGCTGCCGCGGGGCATCTGCGGGGGTGACGACGAAGGCGCCTCCGGCGGGGGCGACGCCCGGCTTGGTGCCACCGGGGCGACGCCCGGCTTTCGGGACGCCCCTGCCGGGCCGGTGTCGCGGGGCGGGCGCAACCGCACTCCTCGCGCCGGGCGGGCGGTCGGGGTGCGGGTGTGGGCCGTCGTGGGTTTCGGCTAGGCGAGGCGGAGGAGGCGGGCGGTGATGGAGGGCGGGGCGAGGGGGGACTGGAGGGTGACCGGGATTTCGATGCGGTCGTCGCCGTCGCCCGCGGAGAGGGTGCCGATCTGGGTGCCGGCGGGGAGGGTGTGGGCGATCCGGCCGATCGGGTTGAGGGTGAGGTGGGCGGTGATGCCGTTCCAGCCGGCCACCGTGAGGTCCTTCCCGGCGACGACCGGGACCTTGCCGCCGAGTCCGTCGCCGACGTAGCCGACCACGTCGCCCGGCTTGGCGAGGGTCTGGCCGGTGAGGGCGTTCTGCGCGGCGACGTTGATCCGCTGGCTGACCGGCTGCGCGGCGCGGACCAGGCTGGGCTCGTCCTTGGTCGCGGGCTGACCGAGCGTCACACCGAGGACGGTCCGCTTGACGCCGCCGATGTCCTTGACCGCCGCCCACATCAGGCAGGACTGGGCGGGGGTGGACGAGCCGGTCTTCACCCCGATGTTGCCGTTCTTGCCGAGCAGCGCGTTGGTGTTGAAGATCCGCTGACCGTTGAACTTGGTGTCGGGCTCGGCGACGATCTGCCGGAACACGTCGTTCCTGATCACCTGCTCGGCCAGCTTCAGCTGGTCCTTCGCGGTGGACTTGGTGTCGTTGTTGTACCCGGCCGGGTCGGCGTAGACCGTGTTGGTCATGCCGAGCTGGGCCGCGGTGTCGTTCATCTTCTTGACGAACGCGTCCTCGCTGCCGGAGTCCCAACGCGCCAGCAGGCGGGCCACGTTGTTCGCGGACGGCAGCATCAGCATCTCCAGTGCCTCGTACTGGGTGAGCTGCTGACCCTCGGTCAGGGTGACCTTGGACTCGTCGGCGTTGGCCGACTCCTGCGCGGCCTGCTTGTCGACGGTGATCGTCGGGCCGGTCTCACCCTTCTTCAGCGGGTGGGCCTGCAGGATCAGGTAGGCGTTCATCACCTTGGTGACGGAGGCGATCGGGACCGGGGTCTCCTGCCCGGAGGCGCCGAGGCTGCCGACCCCGACCACCTCGGCGGCGGCCTGGCCCTTGGCGGGCCACGGGATGTCGAGCTTGTCGCCGGCGAAGGTGAAGGAGTCCGCGACCCCGAGCTTGGCCTTCGGCGCGGGCAACGGGCGCAGCAGCTGCGCGGTGGCCAGCACGCCGAGCACCACCACCGCGAACACGCCCCAGATCAGCACCCGACGCATCGCCCGACGCAGCGGCGTCATCGGACGTGCACTCAGCGCGGCCAGGACCTCCATCGCCTCGATGGTGTTGTCCGGCCCGGGCACGAACGCCACGGGCTCGGCGAGCGGCGCAGCAGCGGGAGCCGCGACAGCAGCCACCGGAACGGCGGCGGGCGCCGGCTTCGGCGCGGCGTCCGGCGCAGCCTTGGCGGCGGGGGCGGCCTCCGCTGCGGCCTTGGCGGCGGGGGCAGACGCGGCCTCCGGTGCGGCCTTGGCGGCGGGGGCAGACGCAGCGTCCGGTGCGGCCTTGGCGGCCGTCGGCTTCGGCCCGGCGTCGGCAGCGGGCACGTCCTTGGGCAGCCGCAGCATGACGGTCCGCTCCGGGCGGGACTTCTCGACCCGCAGCGTCACGGTCGGCTCCGGCCCGGCCGGAACCTCGGCATCCGCAGCCGTCCCGGTCTCCGCAGGCTCCGCGGCCTCGGCGACCTCCGCCGCAGCCCCGGTGCTATCGCCGCCCTCCTCCGCCTCCGACTCCGCGTCGGCCTCGACAGCCGCGTCCTCATCCGCGTCCGACGCACCGTCAGCACCCTTGCCGGCCGGGCCCACGCGCAGCGTCATGGTCGGGGCGGGCCCGCTGGCGGGCGGCTCGACCTTCCCGAGCTTCAGCTCCCCGGGCGCGGCGGGCGGCGGCTCTTCCTCGTCCTTCCCCGTCGCGGCCTCCTCCGAACCCTCCGGCTCCGCGACGGTCTCCTCTTCCTCCTCGACCTCCACGTCCGCCGTCTCGGCGCCGGGGGCGTCCGGGTTCCGCAGAGCGAGACGGGGGTCGGCGAGGGCGCCGCTGGCCTCGGGGGTGTCCGCGGGGAGGCGGAGGGAGGTGGTGCGGGTGTCCGAGTCGCGGACGCGGAGGTGGACGGTGGAGGTGCTGCCCTCCTGCGGGTGCTCCGGGGTCGAATCAGCCTCGGCCGACCGCGTCTCGCCGTCTCGCCGGTCGCTCTTCGGGGACTCGCCCACGTAACCCACTCCTCCTCGTCCGCCCGGCGACGCCGGTCCGATCACACAAGCTGGTTTTTTCGGGCGGGTTCTCGGCCCGCGCCGGTATCTGTACAGTCTCCGGCACCGAGTCCGCGGCGGCCTGCCGCACCCCGCCCGACCGGCGGTTTTTCCTGCCCGCCCGGTCCGTCCCCCGGACAGACGCACGTCTGTCCGACGCCGGTTCCAGGGTGCCGGGGCAAGGTCACGATTCGGAGGCGTACTCGACAAGCCTGTGTGAGAGGCGTCACCCTGTCATTCATCCACGCGGGGAGGCTTGGATGGGCAGAGGCCGTCGAACCATTCCCGAGGAGCTGTTGTTGCTCGCGCTGGACCCGGCCACGGGTACCACCGCGCAGCCGCAGACCCTCGATCTCGGACTCGCCGGGGCACAGCTCGTCGAGCTGTCCCTGGCCGGAAGGATAGTCCCGGACGGGGACCGGATCGCCGTGGTGGTGCCACGGCCGACCGGTGATCCGACCCTGGACCACGCGCTGGAGCTGTTGCGCCGGCGTGGCAGTCCGGTGCGCGCCGCGCACTGGATCGGCGGCCCACGGCTGGGCCTGAGGCAGACGTACCTGGCGCACCTGGAGCGGTGCGGCATGGTGACGGCGGTCGCGGGCCAGGTGTGCGGGGTGCTTCCGACGACGCGGTACCAGGCGTCGGACGACTGCACCAACGCCGCGATCAAGCAGCGGCTGGACACCGCGATCCGCACCGGCGTCCCGCCGGACCCGCGGACCGCAGCACTGGCGGCACTGGCGCACGCGGTGGGTCTGGGCAAGCACCTGTACCCGGGCAACGAGGGGCGGTCCTCCCGCTCCCGCCTGCGGGACCTGATCAGGTACGACCCGCTGGGCGGGATGGTGGCCCACGCGGTGATGGACGTGCAGAACGGTCTGCCGGCCCAACAGGGCAGGTCGGCGCCCGCGGGCAGCCGCGGCCCGGCCGGGCGGCCCGCCGCCAGCGGGCGGGGTGTGGCCACCCGGGTGGGCGCGCGATGAGGCGCGCGGACAGCGGCGCGCGCCGTTAGCGTTCGTCGGAGAGCAAGGGCGGTCGGCCCGGTGCGATGCACCGGACGGGCCGCCCTTCGCCGTTCCCGGGGCCGGGCGGTCGAGAGCCGACGAACCGTCAGGGTCCTTCTAGCGCAAGGGAGGTGCCATACCGCGCAGGCGCGCCGGGCGCAAGAGCCGTCATCCTCTTTGAACTATTTTCCGATGATCTGTTCTACAGCGCTCACGCGATTCCCAGGCATGGACCGCAGTTGAAGTGGCATGCTGCTCAGCGTCAGGGGGGTTGGTACCAATTACCGCACTGTTGCCAGAAGTGGGCCCGGAGGTCGATGTGTCCGCCAGCGTGAATCCGACGGTCCGCCGTCGCAGGCTCGGCGCCGAGCTCCGGCGGCTGCGCGAGTTGAAGGGCATGACCGCCGAGGAGGTGGCCGGCCGCCTGATGGTCTCCCAGTCGAAGATCAGCCGACTGGAGAACGGCCGCCGCTCGATCAGCCAGCGCGATGTGCGCGACCTGTGCGACGTCTACGAGGTCGACGACGAGCGGGTGCGCGCCGGGCTGATGGAGATGGCCCGGGAGTCCCGCCAGCGCGGCTGGTGGCACGAGTTCGGCGACATCCCGTACAGCGTCTACATCGGCCTGGAAGCCGAGGCCTCCTCGATCCGGGCGTACGAGTCCTCGTTCGTGCCGGGCCTGCTGCAGACCCGGGAGTACGCGGAGGCGGTGGTGGCGGGCACCCAGCCGGACACCGAGCCGAGCGCGATCCGGCGGCGGGTGGACGTCCGCCTGAAGCGGCAGCACCGGATACACGGCGACGACGAGCTGGGCAGCCTCTGGGTGGTCATAGACGAGGCGGTGCTGCGCCGCGAGGTCGGTGGGAGCCGCGTGATGGCGGAGCAGCTGTACCAACTGGTCGAGCTGGGCGAGCGGCCGAACATCAATCTTCAGGTCATCCCGTTCCGGCACGGCGCGCACCCCGGCATGACCGGGACATTCTCCCTGCTCGAGTTCCCCGAGTCCGCGGATTCGACGGTCGTCTACTTCGAAGGAGTGACGAGTGATCTCTACCTGGAGAAGGAAGCCGACGTACGTCGCTATACCAATCTCTACGACCACCTGCGGGCCGCGGCCCTGAGCGTCGCGGACACCCGGTTGCTGATTAACCAGATCGCAGAGGAGTTCATGAAATGAGCAAGTCCACCGAGAACCTGGCCTGGCGCAAGAGCAGCTACAGCGGCGGCAACGGCGCCTGCGTGGAGATCGCCGTTCCGGCCGCGGGCGCCATCGCGGTCCGGGACTCCAAGGACCCCCAGGGCCCGCAGCTGCGGTTCTCCGACCAGGCCTGGGCGGCGTTCGCGGCGGCCGCCGGTGCGGGTGCCTTCGGCGAGGTCTGACCTCGGCCCGCCCGCTCCACGGCCCACGACGGTGCCCGCCGCTTCCCGCGCGGCGGGCACCGCCGCGTCCGGGGACCCGACGGACTGTCAGGCGGGCGAGGGCGCCCCGGGGACGGGGACCCGACGGGGCGTCAGGCGGTCGGGTAGCGGGTGCTCCAGGCCTCGGTGCCGTGCAGTTCGGGGCCGTGCAGCAGTTCCAGCACCAGGTCGTCGGCGAGTTCCAGGACCGTGCCGCGGCCCTCGACCCCGGCGACCAGGTCGGGCGGCAGGGCGGTCTCGCCGTGCAGGGCGCCCAGCAGGTTGCCGCAGATCGAGCCGGTGGAGTCGCTGTCGCCGGAGTGGTTGACGGCCAGCAGCAGGCCGCTGCGGACGTCCTCGGCGACCAGCGCGCAGTACAGGCCGATGGCGAGCGCCTCCTCGGCCGTCCAGCCCTCGCCGAGCTGCTCGACCCGCTCGGCGGACGGCACTCCGGCCCGGACGGCGTCCAGGGCGCCGCGCAGCGCGGCGGTGGTCTCCTCGTGCTGCGGCCGCTCGGAGAGCAGGGCCAGCGCCAGGTGGACGCCCTCCTCCAGGGTGCCGCCGCGGGCGACCGCGTGGACGATCACCGCGAACGCCCCGGCGGAGAGGTAGCCGGTGGGGTGACCGTGGGTCAGCACCGCGCACTCGAGGGCGAGTTGGAAGACCAGGGCCGGGTCCCAGGCGGTGAGCAGTCCGAACGGGGCGGCGCGCATCACGGTGCCGCAGCCCTTGGAGTCGGGGTTGCGCGGTTCCTCGACGGTGGCCAGCCGTTCGGCGTCCGGTCCGGACAGCCCGGACAGGCAGGCGTCGCCGGGGGCGCGGCGGGCGTACAGCCATTCCTCGCGGCCGAGCCAGCCGAGGTCCTTGCGGCGCTCGTCCGGTCCCCAGTCCTGCTGGGTGGCGTACCAGCGCAGGTAGGCGCGGTGCACGTCGGTGGGCGGGTGCCAGGCGCCGCTGTCGCGGCTGATGTGGGCGCGGATCAGGCCGTCCACGGTGAACAGGCTGAGCTGGGTGTCGTCGGTGACGGCGCCGCGGCGGCCGAAGGCCGGGACGTAGCCGGTGACGCCGTCCGGTCCGTTCGCGGCGCGGATCCGGTCCAGCGGCTCGAACTCCACGCCGGCGCCGAGCGCGTCGCCGATCGCGCCGCCGAGCAGGCAGCCCCGCACCCGGCTGCGGAAGTCCTGCTGCTGGGCGCGTGACCACAGGGGCATCACGGTCGGAGGGCCTTTCGGTCGACTGGTGCGGGCGGGCAGACGCACTGTATTCGAAGATTCGCGCGGAACCGCGGGCTCCATCGAACATCCATCCGTCGACACGCTGGTGCCATCCGGACCGCACCGCCGGAGCAGCCGTCAGTCCAGCACCGGCAGCAGCCGGGGCAGGTGCCCGTCCGAGGACAGCGCCGCCGCGCGCCGCTCGTCGGGCACCTCGCCGTACAGGGTGGTGCGCTGGCGGGCGGGGCGGCCGGCCAGTGCTGCGATCGCCTCCAGGTCGCGCACCGACTTGTAGGAGCCCCAGGAGGAGCCCGCCATCCGGGAGATGGTCTCCTCCATCAGGGTGCCGCCGAGGTCGTTGGCACCGCTGCGCAGCATCTCGGCGGCGCCCTCGGCGCCCAGCTTCACCCAGCTGGTCTGGATGTTGGGGATGTGCGGGTGCAGCAGCAGCCGGGCCATCGCGGTGACCGCCCGGTTGTCCCGCGCGGTCGGGCCGGGCCGGGACAGGCCCGCCAGGTAGACCGGCGCGTTGGTGTGCACGAACGGCAGGGTGACGAACTCGGTGAACCCGCCGGTGCGTTGCTGGATCCCGGCGAGCAGCCGCAGGTGCCCCAGCCAGTGCCGCGGGGCGTCGACGTGGCCGTACATCATGGTGGAGGACGAGCGGATGCCCAGCTCGTGCGCGGTGGTGACCACCTCCACCCACGTCGCGGCGGGCAGCTTGCCCTTGGTCAGCACCCAGCGCACCTCGTCGTCGAGGATCTCCGCGGCGGTGCCCGGGATGGTGTCCAGGCCCGCCTCCTTGGCGCGCTGCAGCCACTCCCGGATCGACAGCCCGGTCCGGGTGGCCCCGTTGACCACCTCCATCGGCGAGAAGGCGTGCACGTGCATGCCCGGCACCCGCTCCTTCACCGCCCGGGCGATCTCGAAGTAGGCGCTGCCCGGCAGGTCCGGGTGGATGCCGCCCTGCATGCACACCTCGGTCGCCCCGACCTGCCAGGCCTGCTCGGCCCGCTCGGCGACCTGCTCCAGCGACAGGGTGTAGGCGTCGGCGTCGGTGCGGCGCTGCGCGAAGGCGCAGAACCGGCAGCCTGTGTAGCAGACGTTGGTGAAGTTGATGTTCCGGGTGACGCAGTAGGTGACCGCGTCGCCGACGGTGTCGCGGCGCAGCTCGTCGGCGATCCGGGTGAGCGCGTCCAGGGCCTCGCCGTCGGCCTGGAACAGCGCCAGGGCCTGGTCGTCCGTCAGCCGGGTCGGGTCGTCAGCGGCGGTGGACAGCGCTGCCAGCACCTCGGAGTCCAGGCGGCGCGGGCCGGGGACGGCGATCCGCTCGCGCAGCGACTCCCAGTCGCCGTACACCTCGTCGAAGTCCGAGCGGCGGTCCGCGCTGCGGCCCTCGGTGTCCACGGTGCGGAACAGGTCGGTGCGGCCGCCGCCGGACATCGGCTCCTCCGGCTCCTGCCAGGGCAGGCCCTGCGGGCGGACGCCCTCGCGGGCCAGGCCGGTGGCCGGGTCGGCGAGCGCCCGCACGTGCGGCAGCAGCCGCGGGTCCAGCCAGGGCTCGCCGCGCTGCAGGTACTCCGGGTAGACGGTGAGCCGCTCGCGCAGCGTGAAGCCGGCCTCGGCGGTGCGGGCGGCGAGCTCCTCGATGTGCGGCCAGGGGCGCTCCGGGTTGACGTGGTCGGGCGTCAGCGGGGAGACGCCGCCCCAGTCGTCGATGCCCGCGTCGATCAGCAGCCGGTACTCGGCGTCCACCAGGTTCGGCGGGGCCTGGATCCGCGCGGCCGGGCCCAGCACCAGCCGGGCCACCGCCACCGCGGCGGCCAGCTCGGCGAGTTCGGCGTCGGGCATGCCGCGCATCGCGGTGTCCGGCTTGGCCCGGAAGTTCTGCACGATCACCTCCTGCACGCCCTGGTAGGCGCGGGCCACCTTGCGGATCGCCAGCAGCGACTCGGCGCGCTCGGTGTGGTCCTCGCCGATGCCGATCAGCACCCCGGTGGTGAACGGCACCGCGCTGCGCCCGGCGTCCTCCAGCACCCGCAGGCGCACCGCGGGCTCCTTGTCCGGGGAGCCGTGGTGCGGGCCGCCGGGCTCGGACCACAACCGGGTCGCGGTGGTCTCCAGCATCATCCCCATCGACGGGGCGACCGGCTTGAGGCGCTGCAGGTCCGTCCAGGACAGCACCCCGGGGTTGAGGTGCGGCAGCAGCCCGGTCTCCTCCAGCACCCGGATCGCCATCGCCCGGACGTACGCCAGGGTGTCGTCGTAGCCGTGCGCGTCCAGCCACTCGCGGGCCTCCGGCCAGCGCTCCTCGGGCCGGTCGCCGAGCGTGAACAGGGCCTCCTTGCAGCCGAGTTCGGCGCCCTGCCGGGCGATCTCCAGCACCTCGTCCGGGGACAGGTACATGCCGTGGCCGGCCCGGCGCAGCTTGCCGGGGACGGTCACGAAGGTGCAGTAGTGGCAGCGGTCCCGGCACAGCCGGGTGAGCGGGATGAAGACCTTCCGCGAGTAGGTGACCACCCCGGGGCGGCCCGCCTGCTCCAGACCGGCGTCGCGGATCCGCGCGGCGGTCCGGCACAGCTCCGCGAGGTCCGCGCCGCGCGCCTGCAGCAGCACCGCGGCCTCGGCGGCGTCCAGGGCCACCCCGTCGCGGGCCCGGCGCAGCGCGCGCCGCATCGCGGTCGGAGTCGGGGCGGAGGCGGGTGACTTCGGGTCCGGGTCGGTCATGGACCGACCCTACGCGAGCCGTCCGTCTGCGGGACTACACGACCCTGAGGGCGCATCAGGGTCGCAACACGCTGGATACGACGCGAGACGTACGAGAATCTGCCTCTGCCGGGCGACGTTTCGGGCGCGCCGAGCGTCTCTAATGGAGAGTGACAGTGCACGGAGCTCGGAAGGGGGCTGCGATGGAACAGGACTCCACGGCAGGGCAGGACGTGACGGCGGACCAGGGCGCGCCGGCGGCACGGGTCGGCAGGCGGCGCACCGCGGTGCGGATCGGCGTGCCGGTGGCGGTCGCCGCGGTGGTCGCGGCCGGCATCGGCCTGGTACCGGCACTGGCCGACGACGAGACGCCGAACCTGCCCGCGATCAGCGCGCAGGACCTGGTCGCCAAGGCGCTCTCCACGGACACCGACACCTTCAGCGGCACCGTCCGGGTCACCGCCGACCTCGGCCTGCCGACCGCCATCACCGACGCGGTCTCCGGCTCCGGCCCGCTCGGCGGGATCGTGCAGAGCGCGGGCGGCGCCACCGGCTCCGCCGACCCGCAGCGCAAGGCCGTCGAGCTGCTCGGCGGCTCGCACACCCTGACGGTCGCCGCGGACGGCCCGGACCGCCAGCGGCTCACCCTCGCCTCCCAGCAGTCGGGCTACGAGTTCGTCCACAACGGCGACCAGGTGTGGGCGTACGACCGCGCCTCCCAGCAGGCCCTGCACCTCACCGGCGACGGCCGCGGCCACGGCCCCGACGGCAAGGGCGGCATCGCCGCCGCCACCCCGCAGGAGGTCGCCCGGCAGCTGCTGGAGCACGCCTCCGCCACCACCTCGGTCACCGTCGACGGCACCGAGCGGGTGGCCGGGCGCGCCGCGTACAAGCTGAGCGTCAAGCCCAAGCAGGCCGGCTCCACCATCGCCGAGATCCGGGTCTCGGTCGACGCCGAGAAGGGCCTGCCGCTCGCCGTCCAGGTGCGCACCGTGGACGGCGCCAAGGCCTTCGACATCCGCTTCGGCACGCTGTCCCTCGCCAAGCCGGACGCCAAGACCTTCGAGTTCAGCGTCCCCAAGGGCGCCAAGGTGGTCGAGGGCGGCGCCAAGGACCTCGCCGAGCCCGCCACCCCGACGCTGCCGGGGCTGCCCGACCTGAACGGCGCCGACGCCAAGGTGATCGGCGAGGGCTGGACGGCGATCGTGCAGGGCGGCGGCGGCGCCGACGCGGCGGGCGGCCTGGGCAAGTTCGCCGGCAAGTCCGTCAAGGGCGGCACGCTGATCTCCACCCACGTGGTGAACGCCCTGATCACCACCGACGGCCGCTTCTTCGCGGGCGCCGTCACCCCGGAGACCCTGCAGGCCGCGGCCGGCCTGAAGTAACGATCCGTCAGGAGAAGGGGCGTCCCCGCCGGGGGCGCCCCTTCAGCGTCGCTGGGTGGAGGCCGCGGCCAGCGCCAGCAGCGTCAGCTGACCCGGCGACACCAGGAACAGCGGCGCCCAGCCGTCCGAGACGATCCGCACCCCCGCCGTCAGGCCGTGCAGCCGGGCCCGGTGCGAGCCGCGCAGCTCCACCCGCTCCAGCCGGTACGGCGGCGCCAGCTCCACCCCGTCGCCCTCGGCCGGCTGCCAGCGGATCGACGCGGGCAGCCCCGCCGTCCGCACGACGCACAGCTCCCCGCCCTGCGCCAGGCCGCCCTCGCGCCGCACCGCGGCGACACGGCGGAGAACGGGCCGAGCGAGGTGGACCATGGAGCCCTCCAGTGCGCCCGAGGGCGCGGCCGAGCGTGGTGGAAGACCGCGGCCGCCGGGTCAGGGTCCCTCCGGTCCGGTCCGCGCAGCGAGGACGTTAGCAGTCCCGCCCTCCGCTTGAGGAGATCTCACGGAGGCGTTCTTCGGACACCCACGGACCCCCCGTGCAACGAGTCCGTACATTCCGGCTATTGACGCGGACTCAAGAAGGGCGATGGGATGGTGGGCCGCCTCGGTCCGTTCGTCCGTTGTTCCCCCGTCCCACCATCCACCCGCCCGCTGGGAGTGCCGTGCCGATCAGCCGCCGAGGAGCCCTGCTGGGCGGCCTCGCCGTCGCCTGCACGGCGGCCCTCGCCCGCTGCGGATCGGCGGTGGCGACCTCCTCGGCCGGTCCCGCGGGCCTGCTGGAGGTCACCACCGGCTGGACGTCGGGACCCGAGCAGAACGGCCTCCAGGCCCTCCTGGCGGGCCTCAAGGGCCGCGCCCCGGACGTCACCTTCGTGGCCGGCGACAGCTCCAACCCGGCCCGCCCCGACCTCGCCCGCCGGCTCTCCGACGGACCGCCCCCGGACGCGTTCCGGTGCGCCGGCGGCGCCGAACTCGCCGAGCTCGCCCCGCGCCTGGAACCCCTGGACGGCCTCTACCGGCAGCGCGGCTGGTCCACCGGCCTGCCCGCCCTGCTGCTGCCCCGGCTGCGCTCCGGCGGCGTCCTGTACGCCGTGCCGGCCGGCGTCCGGCGCACCAACCTGCTCTGGTCCAACCCGCAGGTGCTCGCCGACGCCGGCGCCGACCCCGCCCCACCGTCCTTCGACCGACTCCTCGCCCAGCTCCGGCGGGTCGCCGCCACCGGCCGCACCCCGCTCGCCCTCGGCGGGCCCGCCGAGGTCCTGCACCTGCTGGAGACGGTCCTGCTGGCCGCCCACGGCCCCGACGTCTGGACCGACCTGTGGCAGCCCGGCGGCCCCTGGCGCACCCCCGCCACCACCGGCGCGCTCCGCCAGTTCGACGCGCTGCTCGCGCTGGCCGACCCGCCCACCGCCGCCGCCGACTGGACCGACGCCGCCCGGCGCCTCGGCGCCGGCCAGGCCGGCTACCTGCTCACCGGCGACTGGGCCGAGGGCTGGCTGCGCGACACCCTCGGCCTGCGCCCCGACGCCGGCTACCGCTGGTCCCCCGCCCCCGGCACCGACACCGTCTTCCAGTCCCGCGCCGACGTCTTCGCCCTCCCCCGCGAAGCCCGCCACCGCCCCGCCGCGCTGGCCTGGCTCGACGAGTGCGGCAGCCTGGACGGCCAGGTCGCGTTCAACGGCGCCCGCGGCGCGATCCCCGCCCGCACCGACCTGCCGGCACCGTCCCGCGCCCTGTTCGGCCCCTACGCCCGCTGGTCCCTCGACGAGTGGCAGACCCGCCGCCCGCTCGACTCGCTCACCCACGGCGGCCTGGTCGCGCCCCGCCGCCGCGACGCCGCCCTCGCCTGCGCCGGCGCATTCGCCCTGCACCGCGACAGCGCCCGGCTGGCCCGCGAGCTCTCCGACCTCTGAGCCGCCCCCGACCCCCGTCAGCTCGCGACGGGCTCCGCCACCGCCGCGTCCAGCACCCGGCGCTGCCGCTCCACCCGCACCCGGCGCAGCGCGTCGAAGCTCAGCACCGCCAACGCCGCCCACACCAGCGCGAACCCGGCCCACCGGGCCCCCGGCATCGCCTCGTGGAACACCGTCACGCCGATCAGGAACTGGAACACCGGCGCCAGGTACTGCAGCAGCCCCAACGTGGTCAGCGGCACCCGCAGCGCCGCCGCCCCGAAGCACATCAGCGGCACCGCCGTGATCACCCCGCTCACCACCAGCAGCGCGCTGTGCCCCGCCCCGTAGTGCCCCAGGCTGCCCTCGCCGCGCACCCCCAGGTAGACCAGGAACCCCAGCGCGAACGGGAACATCGCCGCGCTCTCCACCGCGAAGCTCTCCAGCCCGCCGAGCGCCACCTTCTTCTTCAGCAGCCCGTACGTGGCGAACGACAGCGCCAGCGTCAACGCGATCCACGGCAGCCGCCCGTACGCCACCGTCAGCACCGCGACCGCCGCCGCGCCGATCCCCACCGCCGCCCACTGCGCCCGGCGCAGCCGCTCACGCAGCACCAGCACCCCGAACGCGATCGTCACCAGCGGGTTGATGAAGTACCCCAGGCTGGTCTCCACCACGTGCCCCGAGTTCACACCCCAGATGTAGACGCCCCAGTTGACCGAGACGACCGCCGCCGCCAGCGCGGACAGCGCCAGCCGCCGCGGCTGCCGCAGCAACGGCCGGATCCACGACCAGCGGCGCAGCGCCAGCACCATCACGACCACCGCGACCAGCGACCACACCATCCGGTTCGCCAGGATGTCCGCCGCCCCCGCCGGCTCCAGCAACGGCCAGAACAGCGGGAACAACCCCCACATCCCGTACGCCGCGAAGCCGTTCCACAGGCCCACCCTGGCCTCCGCGACACTCTCCGCCATGGGCCTGCCTTTCACGTGCGCACATTCGTCCTACGAAAGGTAGCGGGCACGGGGCTGGGATGTCATCTACGAATGGAACTTTTGCTCCTGACAGCTATGTGGGACTGCCAGGGGCTCGGGGAACGGCGAGGCGAGTGCCTGGTGGTCTGAGTCCGGCTGGTGGCCTTGAAGACCTTCAGCCGGATCGAAACCTTGCAGACACTCGCCTCGCAGTTCCCCGAGCCCCTGTCCTGTTCCCCTTCTCCTGCCTAAGAGTTGCCCACCGTCCAGGTGTTCTGGCCGGCCAGCAGGGAGGTGAGGTCGCCGCGGCCCTGCCGGCTCTCGGCGAGGTCGAGCTGCTCGGCCATCTGTGTGTCGTAGACCGCTCGCTTGACGTCGCGCAGGACGCCGATCGGCGTGTGGTGCAGGGTGTCCGCGTCGGCGAGGCGGGTGAGGGCGAACGCGGTGGTGGGGCTGGTGGCGTGGGCGTCGTGGATCAGCGGGGTGGCGCCCTCGCGGGGGGCGATGCGCAGGTCGCCGTCGGCGTCGCGGACCACCGCGTGCTCGGCGCCCACCAGCACCGGTTGCCCGTGTTCGAGGCGGATCAGGGCCTCGTCGCGGGTGCCGGGCTCCTTGAGGATCTCGAAGGCGCCGTCGTTGAAGATGTTGCAGTTCTGGTAGATCTCCACCAGCGCGGTGCCCTCGTGCTGGGCGGCGGCGCGGAGCACGGACTGCAGGTGCTGGCGGTCGGAGTCGATGGTGCGGGCCACGAAGGTGGCCTCGGCGCCGATGGCCAGCGAGAGCGGGTTGAAGGGGGCGTCCAGCGAGCCCATCGGGGTGGACTTGGTGATCTTGCCGATCTCGCTGGTCGGCGAGTACTGACCCTTCGTCAGGCCGTAGATCCGGTTGTTGAAGAGCAGGATCTTCAGGTTGACGTTGCGTCGCAGCGCGTGGATCAGGTGGTTGCCGCCGATCGAGAGCGCGTCGCCGTCGCCGGTGACCACCCAGACCGACAGGTCGGGGCGGGCGGCGGCCAGGCCGGTGGCGATCGCCGGGGCGCGACCGTGGATGGAGTGCATCCCGTAGGTGTTCATGTAGTACGGGAAGCGCGAGGAGCAGCCGATGCCGGAGACGAAGACGGTGTTCTCCCGGCGGATGCCGAGCTCGGGCATGAAGGACTGGACGGCGGCCAGGACGGCGTAGTCGCCGCAGCCGGGGCACCAGCGCACTTCCTGGTCGGTCTTGAAGTCCTTCGCGGTCTGCGCGGCGTCCGCCTTGGGCACCAGTCGCAGGGCGGGGAAGTCGGTCATCGGGTCTCCTCCGCTTCGAGGGTGCCGAGCGCGGCGTGCAGCACGTCGGCGAGCTGGGCGGCCTTGAACGGCAGGCCGCGCACCTGGTTGTAGGACTGGGCGTCGACGAGGTACTTCGCGCGCAGCAGCAGGGCGAGCTGGCCGAGGTTCATCTCGGGGACGATCACCCGGTCGTACTGGCGCAGCACGGTGCCGAGGTTGGCGGGGAACGGGTTGAGGTGGCGCAGGTGGGCCTGGGCGACGTGGCAGCCGTCGGCCCGTACCCGGCGCACCGCGGCGGTGATCGGGCCGTAGGTGGAGCCCCAGCCGAGGACCAGGACCCTGGCCTCGCCGCTCGGGTCGTCGACCTCGACGTCGGGCACCTCGATGCCGTCGATCTTGGCCTGCCGGGTGCGGACCATGAAGTCGTGGTTGGCCGGGTCGTAGGAGATGTTGCCGGTGCCGTCCTGCTTCTCGATGCCGCCGATCCGGTGCTCGAGGCCCGGGGTGCCGGGCACCGCCCAGGGGCGGGCCAGGGTCTGCGGGTCGCGCAGGTAGGGCCAGAACGAGCCGTCGGGGCGGTTCGGGCCGGTGGCGAACTCGACGGTGAGGTCCGGGAGTTCGTCGACCGAGGGGATCTTCCACGGCTCGGAGCCGTTGGCCAGGTAGCCGTCCGAGAGCAGGAAGACCGGGGTGCGGTAGGTCAGGGCGATCCGGGCGGCGTCGAGCGCGGCGGTGAAGCACTCGGCGGGCGTCGCGGGGGCGACGATCGGCACCGGGGCCTCGCCGTTGCGGCCGAACATCGCCTGCAGCAGGTCGGCCTGCTCGGTCTTGGTCGGCAGGCCGGTGGACGGGCCGCCGCGCTGGATGTCCACCACCAGCAGCGGCAGCTCCAGCGACACCGCCAGGCCGATGGTCTCCGACTTCAGCGCCACGCCGGGCCCGGAGGTGGTGGTGACGCCGAGCGCGCCGCCGAACGCCGCGCCCAGCGCCGCACCGATGCCGGCGATCTCGTCCTCGGCCTGGAAGGTCCGCACGCCGAAGTTCTTGTGCCGGGACAGCTCGTGCAGGATGTCCGAGGCCGGGGTGATCGGGTACGAGCCGAGGAAGACCGGCAGGCCGGAGCGCTCCCCCGCGGCGACCAGGCCGTACGCGAGCGCCAGGTTGCCGGAGATGTTGCGGTAGGTCCCGGCGGGCAGCTTGGCCGGCGGGACCTCGTAGGAGACCGCGAAGTCCTCGGTGGTCTCGCCGAAGTTCCAGCCCGCCCGGAAGGCCGCCACGTTCGCCTCGGCGATCTCCGGCTTCTTGGCGAACTTCTGCCGCAGGAACAGCTCGGTGCCGTGGGTCGGCCGGTGGTACATCCAGGACAGCAGGCCGAGCGCGAACATGTTCTTCGCCCGCTCGGCGTCCTTGCGGGCCAGGCCGCTGTCCTTGAGGGCCTCCAGGGTCAGCGTGGTCAGCGGGACCTTGTGCAGCCCGAAGCCGTCCAGCGAACCGTCGCCCAGCGGGTCCTTGTCGTAGCCGACCTTCGCCAGCGCGCGCTTGGTGAACTCGTCGGTGTTGACGATGATCTCCGCGCCGCGCGGCAGGTCCGGCAGGTTGGCCTTGAGCGCCGCCGGGTTCATCGCCACCAGCACGTCCGGCGCGTCGCCGGGGGTGAGGATGTCGTGGTCGGCGAAGTGCAGCTGGAAGCTGGACACGCCCGGCAGGGTGCCTGCGGGGGCCCGGATCTCGGCGGGGAAGTTCGGGAGCGTGGACAGGTCGTTGCCGAACGCCGCCGTCTCCGAGGTGAACCGGTCGCCGGTGAGCTGCATGCCGTCGCCCGAGTCACCGGCGAAGCGGATGATCACCCGGTCCAGCCGTCGGATCGGCTTCGCCGAACGCCCGGGGCCCCCCTGCGGGCCGGCCTGCGCCGAGGCCGGATCGGACCGGCGCCCGTCGTCCGAGCCGTCCACTGCCTCTGACTGATCGACCTGACTGGTCACTGCCGCGGACCTCCTCGAAGGGCGCCAGCCGCGGGCGTGAGCCGTGTGCCCCGTCCGCCTGGTGCACCACTGGGCATCCTAAGCGGGCGGGGCACGGCTGGAAGGGAACTCGCACGGTCCGTCGGGTCAGGTCAGCAAGCCGTCAGAAGTCGAGGTACGCGAGCACCGCCAGAACCCGCCGGTGATCGTCCTGGCTCTGCCCCAAACCCAGTTTCTGGAAGATGTTCGACACGTGCTTCTCGACCGCACCGTCCGACACCACCAGTTGCTTGGCGATCGCCGCGTTGGTCCGGCCCTCGGCCATCAGGCCCAGCACCTCGCGCTCACGGGGCGTCAACTTCACCAGGGTGTCGACCTGTCGACTGCGGCTCAGCAACTGCTGCACCACCTCCGGGTCGAGCGCGGTGCCGCCCTGCGCGACCCGCACCACCGCGTCCTGGAACTCCCGGACCTCGGCCACCCGGTCCTTCAGCAGGTAGCCCACCCCGCGGGTCGAACCCGCCAGCAGCTCGCCCGCGTACTGCTCCTCGACGTGCTGCGACAGCACCAGCACGCCCAGCTCCGGATACCGCTTGCGCAGCTCCACGCAGGCCCGTACGCCCTCGTCGGTGTGCGTCGGCGGCATCCGCACGTCCGCCACCACCACGTCCGGCAGACCGTCCCCCGCGTGCAGCTCGTCCACCGCCCGCAGCAGCGCCTCCCCGTCACCGACCCCCGCCACGACCTCCATCCCCCGGTCCGTCAGCAACCGCGTCAGCCCCTCCCGGAGCAGCACGGAATCCTCGGCGATCACGACTCGCAACATAGGGCGAACCCTACCCAGCGAGGGAACCGATCAGGGGCTCTGGGGGCACCTCCCAGCCCCCCCTTGGGGCTGGGGGCGGAACTGCGAGAACCGGAAGGCGCACGTCGGCAAGATCGCGGCACGGAGAGCGACTTGCACGTGGGTGCGCCCCTACATCGTCCGGATCGCCACCGTGTCGCACAGCTCCTGCAGCGCCGCCTTCGCCGGGCAGTCCGGGAGCGGCTCCAGCAGCGCCCGGGCCTCCTCGGCGTAGCGCAGCGTCTCGCGGCGGGCCCGCTCCAGCGCCGGGTGGCGGCGCAGCAGCCGCAGGGCCTCGGCGTGGGCGGCGTCGTCCGCGGCGAGGTCGGTGTCGAGCAGCTCGCGGAGGCGGACGTCCTCGGGATCGGCCGGGTCGACCGGCATCTGACGGAGCAACAGCACCGGCAGGGTGGGGACGCCCTCGCGCAGGTCGGTGCCGGGGGTCTTGCCGGACTCCGCGCCGTCGGAGGCGATGTCCAGGACGTCGTCGGCGAGTTGGAAGGCGGTGCCGATCCGCTCGCCGTACTGGGTGAGCAGGTCGACGATCCACCGCTCGGCGCCGGCCATCAGCGAGCCGAAGCGGCAGGAGACGGCGATCAGCGAGCCGGTCTTGCCGGACAGCACGTCCAGGTAGTGGCGCAGCGGGTCGTCCTCCGGGCGCGGCCCGGCGGTCTCCAGGATCTGGCCGGTGACGAGCCGTTCGAAGGCGTCGGACTGGATCCGGACCGCTTCCGGGCCGAGGTCGGAGAGCACCTGGGAGGCGCGGGAGAACAGGAAGTCGCCGGTCAGGATGGCGACCGAGTTGTCCCAGCGGCTGTTGGCGCTCGGGGCACCGCGGCGGACCGGGGCCTCGTCCATCACGTCGTCGTGGTACAGCGTCGCCAGGTGGGTCAGCTCGACGACCACCGCGGAGGGCACCACGCCGGGCGCGCCGGGGTCGCCGAACTGCGCGGCCAGCATCACCAGCAGCGGCCGGAACCGCTTCCCGCCGGCCTCGATCAGGTGGCTGGCGGTCACCGTGATGAACGGGACGTCGCTCTTCACGGCCTCGACCAGGGCGGCCTCCACGGCCTCCATCCCGGCCTGCACATCGCGGGTCAGATCGCGGTCCTGCACGCTCAGCCCGAAGGGCCCCACGACGGTCACGCTGACCACTCCTGTCCCTGGTCGATCCACCGGGCCGGTCCCTCGGCTCCGCTGGTGCACATACAAGGCAGCGTATCCGGTCCCGAGTGGATCACTGCACGGGCATGGCCCTCCCCCACCAGGTGGCGGGAGCGGAACGTCCGGCCAAGGAAAGGCGAACGCTCAGCGCGGGAACACCCGCGCCAGATCCACCTCGACGGGGAACGGGAACGCGGTGCTCAACTTGCCGTGGTGCACCGCGACCCCGGGCGCGGGCGCGTAGACCCCGGTCTCGTCGTCCAGGTGGAACTCGTACACCACCGGCAGGTCGTCCTCGCCCCGCTCGACCCGCCAGAAGAACGGCACCCCGGCCTCGGCGTACATGCCGGGCTTGCGGAAGCGGTCGTCGCTACGCGAGCCGTGGGAGACCACCTCGACGGCGAGGGCGACGGCCGCGACCGGGACGCACTCCAGCGTGAAGAAGTCGAGCCCGGTGCGGTCGAAGACCACCACGTCGGGCTTGAGCACGTTGCAGGGGTCGACCAACACACACTGTTCGGCGTTGACCTGGTACGGATCGCGGCGAGCACTGCGAAGCGCAAAGCCCAGTTCGCCCCGCACGGTGTCGTGCCACAGATTGGTCATGCCACGAACCACGATCGCCCCATCCACCAACTCGAACTCGAAGGGCAGATCGAGGTCCTTGACCTGGTCGTAGGTCCAGCCTTCGGAAGGCGGGGACGTCCAGTCGATCGGTTCGGCAGTCATGGTCACCTCCTGCGCCCAGTCTATGGGCCGAGGCTATGGCGGCCAATGAAGCCGAAACGGTTCACCAGCTCGAAGATCACCCCTCGAACAGCCGTCCGGCCCCCGTCCCGGGGGTGGGAGGGGGCCGGCGGGTGAAGGAGGGTCAGCGGACGAAGAGGGAGGCCTTGGAGGCGAGGTCGAGGAAGTACTGGGGGAGCAGGCCGAGGCCGAGGGTGACCAGGACGCCGACGGCGATGGCGGTGGCGGTGAGGGGGCTGGGGACGGCGACCGCGGGGCCGGAGGGCTGCGGGTCGGAGAAGAACATCAGGACGATGACCCGGATGTAGAAGAAGGCGGCGACCGCGGAGGAGAGCACACCGACGATGACCAGCGGGGTCGCGCCGCCCGCGGCGGCGGCCTGGAAGACCGCGAACTTGCCGGTGAAGCCGGAGGTCAGCGGGATGCCGGCGAAGGCGAGCAGGAAGAGCGCGAAGACCGCGGCGAGCAGCGGCGAGCGCCGGCCGAGCCCGGCCCAGCTGGAGAGGTGGGTGGCCTCGCCCTTCGAGTCGCGCACCAGGGTGACCACGGCGAACGCGCCGAGGGTGACGAACGAGTAGGCGAGCAGGTAGAAGAGGACCGCCGAGACGCCGCGCTTGTCGGTGGCGATCAGGCCGGTGAGGATGAAGCCGGCGTGCGCGATGGAGGAGTAGGCGAGCAGCCGCTTCACGTCCTGCTGGGTGACGGCGAGGATCGCGCCGACCACCATGGTCAGGATCGCCACGCCCCACATGACGGGCCGCCAGTCCCAGCGCAGGCCGGGGAAGGCCACGTAGAACAGCCGCAGGAAGGCACCGAACGCGGCGGTCTTGGTGGCGGCGGCCATGAACCCGGTGACCGGTGTCGGGGCGCCCTGGTAGACGTCCGGGGTCCAGGAGTGGAACGGCACCGCGCCGACCTTGAAGAGCAGGCCGACCGCGAGCATGGCCAGGCCGATCAGCAGCAGCGCGTCGTTCTGGGTGGTGACGGCGAGCGCGGGGGTGACCGGGGCGACGCCGGAGACCACGTCGGCGATCTCGCCGAGTTGCACGGTGCCCGCGTAGCCGTAGATCAGCGCGGTGCCGAACAGGAAGAACGCCGAGGCGAACGCGCCGAGCAGGAAGTACTTGACCGCGGCCTCCTGCGAGAGCAGGCGGCGGCGCCGGGCGAGCGCGCACATCAGGTAGAGCGGGAGGGAGAAGACCTCCAGCGCCACGAACATGGTCAGCAGGTCGTTGGCGGCGGGGAAGAGCAGCATGCCGCCGACGGCGAACAGGGTGAGCGGGTAGATCTCGGTGGTGCGCAGGCCCTCGCGGGTCGCCTCGCGCTCCTGCTCGCCGCCGGGGACGGTGGCGGCCTGCGCGGTGAAGGCGTCGATGCGGTGGCCGTTGATGCGCGGCTCCAGCCGGCCCTCGGCGTAGGTGAGGACGGCGAGCACCGCGGTCAGCAGGATGACGCCCTGCAGGAAGAGCGCGGGGCCGTCGATGGCGACGGCGCCCATCGCGAGCAGTCCGGCCTTGGTGGTGGCGTGGCCCTGGGCGGCGAGCACCACCACCGCGGCGAAGGCGCCGCCGAGGCCGAGCAGGGACAGGCCCAGCTGGGTGGAGGCGCGCAGCCGGCGGGGCAGGAAGGCCTCGGCCAGGATGCCGAGCACGGCGGCACCGAACACCACGAGCATCGGCGAGAGTTCGCCGTACTCGATGTGCGGGGCGGGGATGCTCGGGCTGTTGCCGCCGGCGGCGGCCAACAGGTGGGTGGAGATCACTGGTGCTCACCTCCGGGGGTGGCGGCGACCGGGTGGGCCGGTGCGGGGTCGGTCTGGTGGACCTGGCTGAGGGTGTCGTTGACGGCCGGGTTGACCAGGTCGGTGAGCGGCTTGGGGTAGACGCCCAGCAGCAGGGTCAGGGCCACCAGCGGTGCCACGACCGCGAGTTCACGGACCTTCAGGTCCTGGATGCGCTCGTTGCCGGCCTTCACCGGGCCGGTCATGGTGCGCTGGTAGAGCAGCAGCGCGTACAGCGCGGCGAGCACGATGCCGAAGGTGGCGACGATGCCGATCGCCGGGTAGCGGCTGAAGGTGCCGACCAGGACCAGGAACTCGCTGACGAACGGCGCCAGGCCGGGCAGCGAGAGGGTGGCCAGGCCGCCGATCAGGAAGGTGCCGGCCAGCACCGGGGCGACCTTCTGCACGCCGCCGTAGTCGGCGATCAGGCGGGAGCCGCGGCGGGAGATCAGGAAGCCGGCCACCAGCATCCACGCGGCGGTGGAGATGCCGTGGTTGACCATGTAGAGGGTGGCGCCGGTCTGGCCCTGGCTGGTCATCGCGAAGATGCCCATGATGATGAAGCCGAAGTGCGAGATGGACGCGTAGGCGACCAGCCGCTTGATGTCCTTCTGGCCGATCGCGACCAGCGCGCCGTAGACGATGCCGATCAGCGAGAGCACCAGGATCGCCGGGGCGAAGTCCTTGGAGGCGTTCGGGAACAGGCCGAGGCAGAACCGCAGCATCGCGAAGGTGCCGACCTTGTCGACGACCGCGGTGATCAGCACCGCCGTCCCGGGGGTGGCCTCGCCCATCGCGTTGGGCAGCCAGGTGTGCAGCGGCCACAGCGGGGCCTTGACGGCGAAGGCGAAGAAGAAGCCGAGGAACAGCGCCCGCTCCGCGTTCGGGTCGATGGCGAGCTTGCCGGAGGAGATGGCGTCGGTCAGCGCGGTGAGGCTGAAGGTCGCCTGCCCCTGGTCTCCGGCCACCACGTACAGGCCGATCACGGCGGCCAGCATGACCAGGCCGCCGAGCAGGTTGTACAGCAGGAACTTGACGGCGGCGTAGGAGCGCTGGCTCGCCGAGTCGGGTCCGCCGGCCCGGTCGCCGAAGCCGCCGATCAGGAAGTACATCGGGATCAGCATGGCTTCGAAGAAGACGTAGAACACGAAGACGTCGGTGGCCAGGAAGGACACCAGCACCATCGCCTCGACCGCCAGGATCAGCGCGAAGAAGCCCTGGGTGCGGCGCTTGGACTCGAACGAGCCCTCCGGCACCGACGGGTCGGCGTCGTGCCAGCCGGCCAGCATGACCAGCGGCACCAGGACCGCGGTGAGCAGCACCAGGACGGTGCCGATGCCGTCCGCGCCGAGCGAGAAGCTGATCCCGAAGGACCGGATCCAGCTGTACGACTCGGTCAACTGGTAGCGGGCGCCGCCGGGTTCGAAGGTGGCGGCGACCGCGGCGGCCAGGCCGAGGGTGACGGCGGAGACCGCCAGCGCGACGGTCTTGGTGGTGCGCCGCCGGGCCTCGGTGGTGCCGGCCGGGAGCGCTGCGGTGAGCACCGCTCCGGCGGCCGGGACGGCACAGGTGGCGGAGAGGAGGTAGCTCATCAGACCGACCTCATCAGGAGAGTGGAGGCGACCAGCACCAGCGTGCCGCCGAACATGGAGAGCGCGTACGTGCGGACGTAGCCGGTCTGGATCCGGCGCAGCCGGCTGGAGATCCCGCCGATGGCGGCGGCCAGGCCGTTGACGAAGCCGTCCAGGGCCTTGCTGTCGAAGTAGACCAGCGTGGCGGCGAGCGCCGAACCGGGGCGCACCAGGACGGCGTGGTTGAAGTCGTCCTGGAGCAGGTCGCGGCGGGCGGCCCGGGTGAGCGCGGAGCCGACCGGCGGCGTGACCGGGACGGGGCTGCGGCCGTACATCAGGTAGGCGACGGCGACGCCGGCCAGCATGCACACCGTGGTGAGCGCGGTGACGGTGAGCGCGGAGAGCGGGGAGTGGCCCTCCTCGTGGCCGGTGACCGGCTCCAGCCAGTGCAGGAAGGAGCTGCCGATGGTGAACAGGCCGCCCGCGAAGACCGAGCCGAAGGCCAGCACGATCATCGGGATGGTCATGGTCCGCGGCGACTCGTGCGGGTGCGGCTCCTCGCCGGTCTCCGCGGAGACCTGCCAGCGCTTCTCGCCGAAGAAGGTCAGCACCATCACCCGGGTCATGTAGAACGCGGTGACGGCCGCGCCGACCAGGGCGCACAGGCCGAGGATCCAGCCCTCGGCGCCGCCCTTGGCGAACGCCGCCTCGATGATCTTGTCCTTGGAGAAGAAGCCGGACAGCCCGGGGAAGCCGATGATCGCCAGGTAGCCGAGGCCGAAGGTGGCGAAGGTGATCGGCATGTACTTGCGCAGGCCGCCGTAGTGACGCATGTTCACCTCGTCGTTCATGCCGTGCATGACCGACCCGGCGCCGAGGAACAGCCCGGCCTTGAAGAAGCCGTGGGTGACCAGGTGCATGATCGCGAAGGCGTAGCCGATCGGGCCGAGGCCCGCCGCCATGATCATGTAGCCGATCTGCGACATGGTCGAGCCGGCCAGCGCCTTCTTGATGTCGTCCTTGGCGCAACCGACGATCGCACCGAAGATCAGCGTGACCGCGCCGACCACCACCACGGCGGTCTGCGCGTCCGGCGCCAGGTTGAAGATCGCCGCGGAGCGGGTGATCAGGTAGACGCCGGCGGTGACCATGGTCGCGGCGTGGATCAGCGCGGAGACCGGGGTCGGGCCCTCCATCGCGTCGCCGAGCCAGGACTGCAGCGGCACCTGGGCGGACTTGCCGCAGGCGGCCAGCAGCAGCATCAGCGCGATCACGGTGAGCTTGCCCTCGCTCGCCTGGGGCGCGGTCTGGAAGACCGGCCCGAAGGCGAAGGAGCCGAACTGGACGAACATCACCATGATCGCGATGGACAGGCCCATGTCGCCGACCCGGTTGACGATGAACGCCTTCTTGGCGGCCGTCGCGGCGCTCGGCTTGTGCTGCCAGAAGCCGATCAGCAGGTAGGACGCGAGACCCACGCCCTCCCAACCGACGTACAGCAGCAGGTAGTTGCCGGCGAGAACCAGCAGCAGCATGGCGGCCAGGAACAGGTTCAGGTAGGCGAAGAAACGGCGCCGGCGCTCGTCGTGCGCCATGTAGCCCACCGAGTACAGGTGGATCAGCGTGCCGACGCCCGTGATCAACAGGACGAAGGTCATCGAGAGTTGGTCGAGCTGGAAGGAGACGTCGGCCTGGAAGCCGTTCACCGGGATCCAGGTGTACAGGGTCTCCGTGACGGCGCGGTGCTCGGCGTCCCGGCCGAGCATGTCCGCGAACAGGGCCAGCCCGAAGGCGAAGGAGAGTGCTGCCAGCAGGGTGGCGAGCCAGTGCCCGAACCGGTCCAGGGCCCGGCCGCCGAGCAGCAGCAGGGCCGCACCGGCCAGTGGCGCTGCCACCAGCAGCGGAATGAGAGAGTTCACTGAAGGGCCCTCCGCCTACAGCTTCATCAGGTTGCTGTCGTCGACCGAAGCGGAGTGCCTGGTCCGGAAGATGGAGACGATGATGGCGAGGCCGACCACGACCTCGGCCGCCGCGACCACCATCGTGAAGAAGGCGATGATCTGGCCGTCCAGGTTGCCGTGCATCCGGGAGAAGGTGACCAGCGCCAGGTTCGACGCGTTCAGCATCAGCTCGACGCACATGAACAGCACGATCGCGTTGCGCCGGATCAGCACCCCGGAGGCGCCGATGGTGAACAGCAGCCCGGCGAGGTAGAGGTAGTTGACGGGGTTCACTCCGCCGCCTCCTTCGTCTCCTTGGTCGGCACGGTCTCCAGGGCCTTGCGCGGCCCGGTCACCGGCGGACGGGCGGAGGACGGCCGGTCCAGCCAGTCGGCGGTGGTCTCCTCCAGCTCGGCCATCCGGCGCAGCATCTCCTGGCTGACGTCGCGGATCTGGCCGCGCTCGCGCAGGGTGCCCATCACCGAGTCCTCGGCGATCGTGCCGTCGGGCAGCAGGCCCGGGATGTCCACCGCGTTGTGCCGGGCGTACACGCCGGGGGCGGGCATCGGCGGCACCTGGATGTTGTCCTTGACGCGCTGGGCGGCGAGCTGACGCTGGGTCAGGCGCTCGACCACCCGCTCGCGGTGGGTCAGCACCATGGCGCCGATCGCGGCGGTGATCAGCAGCGCGCCGGTCACCTCGAAGGCCCACACGTACTTGGTGAAGATCAGCCGCGCCAGGCCCTGCACGTTGCCCTCGGCGTTCGCCTCGGACAGACCGGTGAAGTGCGACAGGTGCGCGTTGGCCAGGCCGGCGATCAGCAGCACCCCGAAGCCGAGGCCGCAGAGCACCGCGGCGACCCGCTGGCCCTTCAGCTGCTCCTTCAGGGAGTCCGCCGAGGTGACGCCGACCAGCATCACCACGAACAGGAACAGCATCATGATCGCGCCGGTGTAGACCACGATCTGCACCACGCCCAGGAACACCGCGCCCTGCGCCATGTAGCAGACCGCCAGCGCCAGCATGGTGGCGGCCAGGCAGAGCGCCGAGTGCACCGCCTTCTTCATCAGCAGCATGCCGAGCGCGCCGCCGACCGCGATCACGGCCAGCACCCAGAACTGCACGGCCTCGCCGGTGGAGGTCATGACTGCGCCTCCTTGTCGCGTGCGTGCTTCTCCTGCACCTCGGTGCCGGGCGCCGCGCCGGTGATCTCGCCCCGGTAGTAGGCGCCGTCGTCGGCGCCGGGGAAGATCGCGTGCGGGGTGTCGACCATGCCCTCGGTCAGCCCGACCAGCAGCTGCTCCTTGGTGAAGATCAGGTCCTGGCGGGAGGAGTCGGCGAGCTCGTACTCGTTGGTCATGGTGAGCGCCCGGGTCGGGCAGGCCTCGATGCACAGCCCGCACAGGATGCAGCGGGCGTAGTTGATCTGGTAGACCGCGCCGTAGCGCTCGCCGGGCGAGTAGCGCTCCTCCTCGCGGTTGTCGGCGCCCTCGACGTAGATCGCGTCGGCCGGACAGGCCCAGGCGCACAGCTCGCAGCCGACGCACTTCTCCAGGCCGTCGGGGTGCCGGTTCAGCTGGTGGCGGCCGTGGAAGCGCGGAGCGGTGGGCTTCTTGTACTCCGGGTACTGCTCGGTGAGCCGCTTCTTGAACATGGCCTTGAAGGTCACGCCGAAGCCGGCGGCCGGCCCGAGGACTGACTTCTCGGACTTCTCGGACGATTCCTCTGACATGCGCGCTCAGCTCCCTTCGGAATGGTCGGCCCCGTTGAGGGCGTCCTGGAGTTGCGGGGTCCGGCGACGGCGGCGCGGGACGGGCGGCAGTTCCTGGCCGGGCAGCGGCGGCACGGGGTAGCCGCCGGCCATCGGGTCGAAGGCGGGGGCCTCGGCCGCGGGCGGCTGCGCGGGCTTCTTGCGCAGCAGGTCGGTGACGAGCGCGAGCAGCAGGATCGCCGCCAGCGGGGCGCCGACGTACAGGATCACCTTGGCGAAGTCGTAGCCCTCGTTGCGCAGCGCCCGGACGGTGGCCACCATCACCAGCCACACCAGCGAGACCGGGATCAGCACCTTCCAGCCCAGCTTCATGAACTGGTCGTAGCGCAGCCGGGGCAGCGTGCCGCGCAGCCAGATGAAGAAGAACAGCAGCAGCTGGATCTTCAGGACGATCCACAGCATCGGCCACCAGCCGTGGTTGGCGCCCTCCCAGAAGGTGGAGATCGGCCACGGTGCGCGCCAGCCGCCGAGGAAGAGCGTCGAGGCGACCGCCGAGACGGTGACCATGTTGACGTACTCGGCCAGCATGAACATCGCGAACTTCAGCGAGGAGTACTCGGTGTTGAAGCCGCCGACCAGCTCGCCCTCCGCCTCCGGGAGGTCGAACGGGGCTCGGTTGGTCTCACCGACCATCGCGATGATGTAGACGATGAACGAGACCGGCAGCAGCACCGCGAACCAGGTCGGCTGCTGCGAGGCGACGATCTCCGAGGTCGACATCGAGCCGGAGTAGATGAACACCGCCGCGAAGGACAGGCCCATCGCGATCTCGTAGCTGATCATCTGGGCGGCCGAGCGGACACCGCCGAGCAGCGGGTACGTGGAGCCGGACGACCAGCCGGCCAGCACGATGCCGTAGATGCCGATCGAGGCGGTGGCCAGGATGTACAGCAGCGCGATCGGCAGGTCGGTGAGCTGCAGCGGGGTCCGGGTGCCGAAGATCGACACCTCGTCGCCGGCCGGGCCGAACGGGATCACCGCGAACGCCATGAACGCGGGGATCGCCGAGACGATCGGCGCCAGGATGTAGACCGCCTTGTCGGCGCCCTTGACCACCAGGTCTTCCTTGAGCGCCAGCTTCACGCCGTCCGCGAGGGACTGCAGCATGCCCCAGGGGCCGTGCCGGTTGGGGCCGATGCGCAGCTGCATCCAGGCGACGACCTTGCGCTCCCAGACGATCGCGATCAGCACCGTGAGCACCAGGAAGGCGAAGCAGAACACCGCCTTCAGCAGCACCAGCCACCACGGGTCGCGGCCGAAGAAGGCGAGCGTGTCGTAGGCAGCAGCGAGGCTCATGATTCCTCCGCCGGGGCGATGGTGACCAGGTGGCCGACCGTGGTGCCGAGGGCGCGGTGCACGCCGCCGTCCGGCGTCGAGTTGAGCGGCAGCCAGACCGTGCGGTCCGGCATCGCCGCGGTGATCTCCAGCGGCAGGGTCAGCGACCCGCCCGGGCCGGTCACCCGCAGCGCGGCGGTCGCGCCGAGTTCGGCGGCGGTGGCGGCGGAGATCCGCGCCACCACCGGGTGCCGGGTGCCCGCGAGGTGCGCGTCGCCGTCCTGCAGCGAGCCGTTGTCCAGCAGCATCCGGTGGCCGGCCAGCACCGCCTGGCCGGTGGCCGGACGGGGCAGCGGGGCGGGGTGCGCGGCCGGCGCGGCCGGGCGGTCGCCCTCCCACGGGGTGAAACGATCCAGCTCCAGGCGGGCGGCGCGGACGTCGGGCAGGCCGATCGGCCGGTCCAGGGCGTCGGCCAGCATGCTCAGCACCCGCACGTCGGAGTGCAGGTGACGCTGCATCAACTGGTCGGCCTTGATCGCCGGTTCGAACATCCGGACCCGGCCCTCCCAGTCCAGGAAGGTGCCGGCCTTCTCGGCGACCGCGGCGACCGGCAGCACCACGTCGGCGTGCGCGGTGGCGGCGGACGGGCGCAGCTCCAGCGAGAGCACGAACTCGGCCCGGGTCAGCGCCTCCTCGGCGAGCGCCGGGTCGGGCAGGTCCTCCAGGCCGACGCCGCCGAGCACCAGCGCGTCCAGGTCGCCCTGCACGGCGGCGGCCAGGATCTGGCCGGTGTCCCGGCCGGTGCGGGCGGGCAGCTCGGCGACGCCCCAGTGGGCGGCGGCCTCGGCGCGGGCCGCGGGCACCGCGACCGCGCGGCCGCCGGGCAGCAGCCCGGGCAGCGTGCCGGCCTCGACCGCGCCGCGCTCGCCGGCCCGGCGGGGCACCCAGGCGAGCCGGGCGCCGGTGGCGTGGGCCAGCCGGAGCGCGGCGGTCAGGCCGCCGGTGGTCTGCGCCAGGCGCTCGCCGACCAGGATCACCGCGCCGGGCGAGCGCAGCGCGTCCGCGCAGCGTCCGGCGTCGTCGGCGAGCACCTCGTCGCCGGCCAGCGCGCCGAGCCACTCGGCCTCGGTGCCGGGGGCGGCGGGCAGCAGCGCGCCGTGCAGCTTGGCCAGGCCGCGGGTGGCGTGCGAGGCGATCGCGAAGACCCGCAGCCCGCTCGCCCGGTTGGCCTTGCGCAGCCGCAGGAAGACGATCGGCGCCTCCTCCTCGGCCTCCAGTCCGACCAGCAGCACGGCCGGGGCGGCTTCGAGCTGACGGTAGGTCACCCCGGTGCCGTCCAGGTCGGTGCCGTGTCCGGCGACCGCGGCGGCCAGGAAGTCGGCCTCCTCACCGCTGTGCGGGCGGCTGCGGAAGTCGACGTCGTTGGTGCCGAGCGCGACGCGGGCGAACTTGCCGTAGCCGTAGGCGTCCTCGACGGTGACCCGGCCGCCGGCGAGCACCGCGGCGCGGGCGCCGCGCAGGCCCTCGGCGGCCCGGGTGAGCGCCTCCGGCCAGGAGACCGCGACGAGTTCACCGTCCTGCCGGACCATCGGGGAGGTGAACCGGTCGCGCTGCTGGGCGTAGCGGAACGCGAACCGGCCCTTGTCGCAGTTCCACTCCTCGTTGACCTCCGGCTCGTTGCCGGCCAGGCGTCGCATCACCTTGCCGCGCCGGTGGTCGGTGCGCTGCCCGCAGCCGGCCGAGCAGTGCTCGCACACGCTCGGCGAGGAGACCAGGTCGAACGGGCGGGAGCGGAACCGGTAGGCGGCGGAGGTGAGCGCGCCGACCGGGCAGATCTGGATGGTGTTGCCGGAGAAGTACGAGTCCAGCGGCTGGTCGTCGCCGGTGCCGACCTGCTGCAGCGCGCCGCGCTCGACCAGGTCGATGAACGGGTCGCCGGCGATCTGCTGGGAGAAGCGGGTGCAGCGGGCGCACAGCACGCAGCGCTCGCGGTCCAGCAGGACCTGGGTGGAGAGCGGGATCGGCTTCTCGTAGGTGCGCTTGTGCCCCTCGAACCGGGACTCCGCGTCGCCGGTGGACATCGCCTGGTTCTGCAGCGGGCACTCGCCGCCCTTGTCGCAGACCGGGCAGTCCAGCGGGTGGTTGATCAGCAGCAGCTCCATCACGCCGCGCTGCGCCTTCTCGGCGACGGGCGAGGAGAGCTGGGTGCGCACCACCATGCCTTCGGCGACCGGGATGGTGCAGGAGGCGACCGGCTTGCGCTGCCCCTCGACCTCCACGATGCACTGGCGGCACGCCCCGGCGGGGTCGAGCAGCGGGTGGTCGCAGAAGCGCGGGATCTGGGTGCCGATCTGCTCGGCGGCGCGGATCACCAGCGTGCCCTTGGGGACGCTGACCTCGACGCCGTCGATGGTGAGCGTGACCAGCTCGGTCTGGGTGGAAGGCTCCGTGACCGTCACGCGTGCACCTCCCTCTCGGTGGTGGACTCGTGGACGGAGGCCCGGCCGGCCCAGACGGTGGACGCCGCCGGGTCGAACGGGCAGCGGTGTTCGTTGATGTGCTGCTCGTACTCGTCGCGGAAGTGCTGCAGCGAGGAGACGATCGGGCTGGCCGCGCCGTCGCCGAGCGCGCAGAAGGACTTGCCGTTGATGTTGTCGGCGATGTCCAGCAGCTTCTCCAGGTCGCCCGCCTCGCCCTGGCCGGCCTCGATCCGCTCCAGCAGCTGGACCAGCCAGTACGTGCCCTCGCGGCAGGGGGTGCACTTGCCGCAGGACTCGTGGGCGTAGAACTCGGTCCACCGGGTGACCGCGCGCACCACGCAGGTGGTCTCGTCGAAGACCTGCAGCGCCTTGGTGCCGAGCATGGAGCCGGCCGCGCCGACGCCCTCGTAGTCGAGCGGGACGTCCAGGTGCTGGTCGGTGAACATCGGGGTAGACGAGCCGCCCGGGGTCCAGAACTTGAGGCGGTGCCCGGCCCGGACGCCGCCGGAGATCTCCAGCAGCTGGCGGAGCGTGATGCCGAGCGGGGCCTCGTACTGGCCGGGGTTGGTGACGTGCCCGGAGAGCGAGTACAGCGTGAAGCCGGGGGACTTCTCGGTGCCCAGCGACTTGAACCAGTCCTTGCCGCGGGCCAGGATCGGCGGCACCGAGGCGATCGACTCCACGTTGTTGACCACCGTCGGGCAGGCGTACAGGCCGGCGATGGCGGGGAACGGCGGGCGCAGCCGGGGCTGGCCGCGGCGGCCCTCCAGGGAGTCCAGCAGCGCGGTCTCCTCACCGCAGATGTACGCGCCCGCGCCGGCGTGCACGGTGATGTCCAGGTTGATGCCGGAGCCCTGGATGTCCTTGCCGAGCAGCCCGGCCTCGTACGCCTCGGCGACCGCCGCCTGCAGGCGGCGCAGCACCGGGACGACCTCGCCGCGCAGGTAGATGAAGGCGTGCTCGCAGCGGATCGCGTACGAGGCGATGATCATGCCCTCGATCAGCGAGTGCGGGTTGGCGAACAGCAGCGGGATGTCCTTGCAGGTGCCCGGCTCGGACTCGTCGGCGTTCACCACCAGGTAGTGCGGCTTGCCGTCGTTCTGCGGGATGAACTGCCACTTCATGCCGGTCGGGAAGCCGGCGCCGCCGCGGCCGCGCAGTCCGGAGTCCTTCACCAGCGCGATCACCTCGTCGGGGGCCATCGCGAGGGCGCTGCGCAGGCCGTCGTAGCCGCCGTGCCGGCGGTAGGTGGCCAGGGTCCAGGGACGCTGGTCGTCCCAGGAGGCGGAGAGCACCGGGGAGAGCAGCTTCTCGGCCGGCTCGGCGGAGGTCATCACGCTTCCGTCCCTTCGTGCCGGGGGGAGACCACCTTGGCGCCCGGGGTGCCGGGCAGCGCCTCGCCCCTGGCCAGCCGCAGTCCGGCCAGCGAGGGGGCACCGCCGGCCCCGGACTCGTCGACCGCGCCGGGCCGCTGGTCGGCGAAGCCGGCCAGCATCCGAGAGGTCTCCTTGAACGAGCAGAGCTTGGCGCCGCGGGTGGGGTGCACCTCGGTGCCGGCCCGCAGCTGGTCGACCAGCTGCTTGGCGCTCTCCGGGGTCTGGTTGTCGAAGAACTCCCAGTTGACCATCACCACGGGCGCGTAGTCGCAGGCCGCGTTGCACTCGATGTGCTCGATCGAGATCGAGCCGTCCTCGGTGGTCTGGTTGTTCTCGATCCCGAGGTGCTGCTTCAGCTCGCCGAAGATCTGGTCCCCGCCGAGCACCGCGCACAGCGTGTTGGTGCACACGCCGACGTGGTACTCGCCGGCCGGGCGCCGCCGGTACATCGTGTAGAAGGTGGCGACCGCGGTGACCTCGGCGGTGGTCAGCTCCAACTGCTCGGCGCAGAACCGGATCCCGGTGCTGGAGACGTACCCCTCCTCGGCCTGCACCAGGTGCAGCAGCGGCAGCAGCGCCGAGCGGGAGTGCGGGTAACGGCCGATCAGTTCGGCGGCGTCGGCGGCCAGTCGCTGCTCCACCTCCGGCGGGTAGGGCTTGGCCGGCATCGCCGGCAGGCCGAGTTCTGTGCTGCTCACCGGTCCACGCCTCCCATCACCGGGTCGATCCCGGCCACCGCAACGATCACGTCGGCCACCTGGCCGCCCTCGCACATCGCCGCCATCGTCTGCAGGTTGGTGAACGACGGGTCGCGGAAGTGCACCCGGTACGGCCGGGTGCCGCCGTCGCTGACCACGTGCACCCCGAGCTCGCCCTTGGGCGACTCGACGGCGGCGTACGCCTGGCCGACCGGGACGTGGAAGCCCTCGGTGACCAGCTTGAAGTGGTGGATCAGAGCCTCCATCGAGGTGCCCATGATCTTCCGGATGTGGTCGAGCGAGTTGCCCATGCCGTCCGGGCCGACGGCCAGTTGGGCCGGCCAGGCGATCTTCTTGTCGGCCACCATCACCGGTCCGGGCTTCAGCCGCTCCAGGCACTGCTCGACGATCCGCAGCGACTGCTTCATCTCCTCCAGGCGGATCAGGAACCGCCCGTAGGAGTCGCAGGTGTCGGCCACCGCGACGTCGAACTCGTAGTTCTCGTAGCCGCAGTACGGGTCGCTCTTGCGCAGGTCGTGCGGCAGGCCGGTGGAGCGCAGGATCGGCCCGGTGGCGCCGAGCGCCAGGCAGCCGGGCAGGTCGAGGAAGCCGACGTCGACCAGCCGGGCCTTGAACACCGGGTTGTCGGTGGCGAGTTTGTCGTACTCGTGCATCCGGGAGCGGAGCAGCTTGACGCCCTCGCGGATCTGGTCGACGGCGCCGGGCGGCAGGTCCTGGGCCAGGCCGCCGGGGCGGACGTACGCGTGGTTCATCCGCAGGCCGGTGACCAGCTCGAAGATGTCGAGGACGACCTCGCGGTCACGGAAGCCGTAGATCATCAGGGTGGTGGAGCCGATCTCCATGCCGCCGGTGGCGAGCGCCACCAGGTGCGACGAGATCCGGTTCAGCTCCATCATCAACACCCGGATCACGGACGCCCGTTCGGGGACGTCGGCGGTGATCCCGAGGAGCTTCTCGACGGCCAGGCAGTAGGCGGTCTCGTTGTACAGCGGGGTCAGGTAGTCCATCCGCGTCACGAACGTGGTGCCCTGCACCCAGTTGCGGAACTCCATGTTCTTCTCGATGCCGGTGTGCAGGTAGCCGATGCCGCAGCGGGCCTCGGTGACCGTCTCGCCGTCGATCTCCAGGATCAGCCGGAGCACACCGTGGGTGGACGGGTGCTGCGGGCCCATGTTGACGATGATCCGCTCGTCGTCGGCCCGGGCCACCGCCTCGGCGACCTCGCCCCAGTCGCCGCCGGTGACGGTGAAGACCCGTCCTTCGGTGGTCTCCCTGGAGCCTGCTTCGTAATGGGTGCTGCTCATCAGGTGTACGACCTCCGCTGGTCGGGCGCCGGGATCTGCGCGCCCTTGTACTCGACGGGGATGCCGCCGAGCGGGTAGTCCTTCCGCTGCGGGTGCCCCAGCCAGTCGTCCGGCATCATGATCCGGGTCAGCGCCGGGTGGCCCTCGAAGACCAGGCCGAAGAAGTCGTAGGTCTCCCGCTCGTGCCAGTCGTTGGTCGGGTAGACGCTGACCACGGACGGGATCCGCGGGTCCGCGTCGGGCGCGGTCACCTCCAGCCGGATCAGCCGGCCGTGGGTGATCGAGCGCAGGTGGTAGACGGCGTGCAGCTCGCGGCCCTTGTCGTGCGGGTAGTGCACGCCGCTGACGCCGAGGCAGAGCTCGAAGCGCAGCGCCGGGTCGTCGCGCAGCGTGCGGACGGTCTTCAGCAGGTGCTCGCGGGCGATGTGGAAGGTGACCTCGCCGCGGTCGACCACGGTCTTCTCGACCACCTCCGCGACGTCCAGGCCCTGCTCCTCCAGCGCGCCCTCCAGCTCGTCGGCCACCTCGTCGAAGTAGCCGCCGTACGGACGCTCGCTCGGGCCGGGCAGCACGATCGGGGCGGTCAGGCCGCCGAAACCGGAGGTGTCGCCGGTGTCCTGGGCGCCGAACATGCCCTGCCGGGTGCCGACCACCTCGACCGGGATCTCCCGCCGGGTGGCGGGGACTTCGGGCTTCTCGGGCTCGGTCATCGCAGCAGCCCCCGCATCTCGCTGATCGGAGTGGCCCGCAGCGCGAACTGCTCGGCCTCCTCCTCGGCCCGGCGGCGGTTCACGCCGAGCTTCTCGTGCTGGATCTTCTCGTGCAGCTTGATGATCGCGTCCAGCAGCATCTCCGGGCGGGGCGGGCAGCCCGGCAGGTAGATGTCGACCGGGACGATGTGGTCGACGCCCTGCACGATCGCGTAGTTGTTGAACATGCCGCCGGAGGAGGCGCACACGCCCATCGAGATGACCCACTTCGGATTCGGCATCTGGTCGTAGACCTGCCGCAACACGGGGGCCATCTTCTGGCTCACCCGGCCCGCCACGATCATCAGGTCGGCCTGCCGCGGCGAGCCGCGGAAGACCTCCATGCCGAACCGCGCCAGGTCGTAGCGACCGGCGCCGGTGGTCATCATCTCGATCGCGCAGCAGGCCAGTCCGAAGGTGGCGGGGAAGAGCGACGCCTTCCGCACCCACCCCGCGGCGGCCTCCACGCTGGTGAGCAGAAAGCCGCTCGGCAGCTTCTCCTCGATACCCATCAGTTCCCTCTCAATGCCCTCAAGTCCGGTGGCTTGTCCGCCCGTTCACAAACGGCGGGATGTCAGTCCCACTCCAGACCGCCGCGGCGCCAGACGTAGGCGTAGGCGACGAACACGGTGGCGATGAACAGCAGCATCTCGACCAGCCCGAAGATCCCCAGGGCGTCGAAGCTGACCGCCCACGGGTAGAGGAAGACGATCTCGATGTCGAAGACGATGAAGAGCATCGCCGTCAGGTAGTACTTGATCGGGAACCGACCGCCGCCCACGGGCTGCGGGGTCGGCTCGATGCCGCACTCGTACGCCTCCAACTTGGCCCGGTTGTAGCGCTTCGGGCCGGTCAGCGAGGCCATCGTGACGGAGCCGACCGCGAACGCCGCCGCGATGGCACCGAGTACGAGGATCGGCGCGTAGGCATTCATAGCCTCCGCTCCCTCCGTCCAGTCGTCCTTGACTGCAGATCGGAACCGACAGGTCACCGAGTGGTGAACCCGTGATCCACTTCGTGAGATCCGGCCTCATGTGAGGCAGTTCACAAAGCCCGGATCGAGCGCATCTTATGCCTGTCGGCTTGTGACTTGCACCACGCGGTTCCCGACGATCTTTGTGATATGCGCCACCTCGCAAACCACCATAGACCGTGGTCAGACCCCACTTATCCACCCAGTGCAGGCACTTGATCACATGCTGTGGCAAACCACCCTGAATCGACCCGTCATGAGGCCCGGCCTATATCAATCACGCCGCTGTCGAGGCAAATTTCGGACGATCCGGCACCCCGTGATAGGGGATCTCACTCGCCAGGTGGACACCCGAGGGCGGTCGCTTGACCCTTCGTTCACAAGCTCACAGGGCAGCGGTGCCGGGCGCCGCAGCGGTGCGGGGCGACGGCGGGGTGCGGTCCACCGCGCGGCGGCCCCACTCGGTGCCGGCGAGGACCGCCAGCGCGCCCAGCAGGGCGAGCGGGCCGGGGCGGTCGCCGGCCAGCGCGATGCCGAAGACCGCGGCCCACAGCGGCTCGGTGCCCAGCAGCAGGCTGACCCGGGACGGCGAGGTGGCCCGGACCGCCCACAGCTGGACGAAGAAGGCGAACAGGGTGCACAGCAGCGACAGGTAGAGCAGCAGGCTCCACCGGGCCCCGTCGAAGGACGCCGCCACACTCAGCGGGGACGGGCCGGCGAACGGCGCGGCCACGGCGAACACCGCGGTGGCGAAGGCCAGTTGGACCCAGGTCAGGGCCAGCGAGTCCACCCCACGGACGGAACGCAGGCGGGCCGTCGCCAGCACGTTGACGGTCCGGGCCACCGCCGCGCCCAGCACCAGCAGGTCGCCCGCGGACGGCGGCTTCAGCCCGCCGCCACCGGTCAGCAGCGCCACCCCCAGCACCGACAGCGCCGCCGCGGCCAGGAACGCCCCCGAGGGCGCGACCCGGCGCAGCGCGGCCTCGGCGAGCGGCGTGAACACCATCGTCAGGCTGATCACCAGCCCCGCGTTGGTCGCCGAGGTGTGCACCGCGCCGTAGGTCTCCAGCAGGAAGATCACGCCCAGCACCAGTCCGAGCAGCGCCCCGCCGCCCCACTGACGCGCCGTCAGCCCGCGCAGCCGCCGCCACGCCACCGCGCCGAGCAGCGGCAGCACCAGCCCGAAGCGCAGCGCCAGCACGGCCACCACGGTGTCCGGTTCGGCGACCCGCTTCACCACCAGGAAGCTCGACCCCCACACCACCGCCACCGCGAGCAGCGGCAGGTCGCGCAGGAGCGGGGGACGGGTGGCGGACGGCTCGGCGCTCATGGCACGGCTCCCGGGGGACGGCGGGGGCCCGTGCAGCGTCGAACGGACTGGTCGGCGCACACCCTCTCGTACGCGAAAGGCGGCGGGCAAGCGTTTTCCGCCTGCTCGCCGCCTGCTCGCTCGCCGCGCTTTTCTGCGGCTGCTCGGGCTCAGGCCCGCGGGGCCACCTTGGCCAGGCCGTTGATGACGCGGTCGGCGACGTCGCCGCCGCTCGGGTCGGTCAGGTTGGCGAGCAGCTTGAGGACGAACTTCATCAGCACCGGGTGGGTCAGTCCGCGTTCGGCGGCGATCCGCATCACCCGGTCGTTGCCGATCAGCTTCACGAAGGCCCGGCCGAGCGTGTAGTAGCCGCCGTAGACGTCCTTGAGGATCTGCGGGTAGCGGGCCAGCGCGCGCTCCCGGCCCTCGGGGGTGATCCGGGCCATGGCCTGAATGATGACGCCCGCCGCGATCTGGCCGGATTCCATCGCATAGGCGATGCCCTCGCCGTTGAACGGGTTGACCATGCCGCCCGCGTCGCCGACCAGCAGCAGGCCGCGGGTGTAGTGCGGCTGCCGGTTGAAGGCCATCGGCAGCGCGGCGCCGCGGATCGGCTCGGTCATGTTCTCCGGCGTGTAGCCCCACTCCTCGGGCATGCCGGCGCACCAGCTCTTCAGCACCTCGCGCCAGTTCAGGTCACCGAAGGCGGGCGAGGAGTTCAGGATGCCGAGGCCGACGTTGGAGGTGCCGTCGCCCATGCCGAAGATCCAGCCGTAGCCGGGCAGCAGCTTCTTCTGCCCGCCGCGGGTGTCCCACAGCTCCAACCAGGACTCGAGGTAGTCGTCGTCGTGCCGGGGCGAGGTGAAGTAGGTGCGGTAGGCCACGCCCATCGGCCGGGACTCGATCCGGTGCAGGCCCATGGCCAGCGACAGCCGGGTCGAGTTGCCGTCCGCGGCGACCACCAGCGGGGCGTGGAACTCCACCTCGCGCTTGTCCGCGCCGAGCTTGGCGGTGACGCCCGTGATCCGGCCGGTGCGGTCCTGGACCGGGCCGCTGACGTTGCAGTTCTCGTACAGCCGGGCGCCGGCCTTCTGCGCCTGACGGGCCAGCAGCTCGTCGAAGTCGGCGCGCTTGCGGACCAGTCCGTAGTCCGGGAAGGCGGACAGCTCCGGCCAGTCCAGCTCCAGCCGGACGCCGCCGCCGATGATCCGCAGGCCCTTGTTGTGCAGCCAGCCGTTCTCGGTGGAGACGTCGATGCCCATGTCCACCAGTTGCTTGACGGCGCGCGGGGTCAGGCCGTCACCGCACACCTTCTCGCGGGGGAACTCGGTCTTCTCCAGCAGCAGCACGTCCAGGCCCGCCTGGGCCAGCCAGTACGCGGTCGTCGCGCCGGCCGGACCGGCGCCGACCACGATGACGTCGGCGGTGGACTCGACGGCGGTCTCGGTCATGTGGGCTTTCTCCTGAGCGCGTCGGGGGTCATGGAGGTCGGCCCGACACTCCGTCACCTTCGGCGACGGATGCCGAACCCCGGCAGTCTACGGGGCCTTGAAGCCGCGGTGGAGGGCGACGATGCCGCCGGTGAGGTTGCGCCAGGCGACCTTGCTCCAACCGGCGCGCTGCAGTTCGGCGGCGAGCGCCGGCTGGTCGGGCCAGGCCCGGATCGACTCGGCGAGGTAGACGTACGCCTCCGGGTTGGAGGAGACCGCGGTGGCCACCGGCGGCAGCGCGCGCATCAGGTACTCGGTGTAGACGGTGCGCAGCGGCGTCCAGGTCGGGGTGGAGAACTCGCAGATCACCAGCTTGCCGCCGGGCTTGGTGACCCGGAGCAGCTCGCGCAGCGCGGTCTCGTACTCCTGCACGTTGCGCAGCGCGAAGGAGATGGTCACCGCGTCGAAGGAGTCGTCGGCGAACGGGAGCCTGGTGGCATCGCCCGCGGTGAGGGCGAGTTCGGGGTGGCGGGCCTTGCCCTCGGTGAGCATGCCGAGCGAGAAGTCGCACGGGACCACGTCGGCACCGGCCTCCAGGAACGGCAGCGAGGAGGTGCCGGTGCCCGCGCCGAGGTCCAGGATGCGCTGGCCCGCGACGGCACCCACCGCATCGGCCACCGCCCGGCGCCACAGCCGGGCCTGGCCCAGCGAGAGCACGTCGTTGGTGCGGTCGTACTTGGCCGCGACGTCGTCGAACATGGCGGCGACGTCCTGCGGCTGCTTGTCCAGATGGGCTCGGGTCACGACCCCATTGTTCACCTTGCGGGCCCGTCACCCGTCACCAGGGCTCACCGCAGAGCGCGGCGGCCCCCCTTGCGGCGCCGGCGGGACCGCTTCCCGTGCGTGATCGCGGGCATCCCCTCGGCGGCGAACGCCACCGCGAAGCCGCCCCGTCCGATCGTCCCGTCCGCCGGGTGGGCCCGCTTGAACCGTCGGATCCGGTACAGGCAGAGCACGCACAGCAGCACCGCCACCGGCACGCTGGTCTGCGCCAACCCGACGCCCACCGGCTGCGGATACCGCTTTCCGCACACCCGCACCGCGCCCGGGTCGTCCGCCGCGTGCTCCAGGCAGATCGCGTCGCCGACCTGGGCGTTCTCCGGCACCCACAGGTCCGCGGCGGCCAGCTTGCGGCCGTCCGCCAGGTAGCTGACCTGGCTGTAGGTGCCGCTGCCGCCCGGGAGTTGGGTGATCGTGCCCTGCACCCGCACCGGGTGCGCGTTGATCCGGTCCGCCTGGTCGGCCTGCCGCCAGCCCAGCAGGCACATCCCGAGCGCGACCACCGCGCTCAGCACCGCGCCGATGTACCAGCCGCGGCCCAGTCTCGGCCGAGCCGCCGCCGAAGCCGGGTACCCGGGCGGGCGGTCGGGGGTGGCGGCTCGCATGCGTCCTGTCCTGGCTCGGCAACGGGGGCTGAACCGGGATGTTATCCGCTGGCGGGTCCTCAGGTCACGGGGAGTCAGAACCCGCCGGTATGACCATCACCACGCCCCGCCTGCTTTCGGCCAGCGTCCGGGACACAGAACCACCGTGCGGGGCGCGGGACCACCACCGTCCGGGGCGCGGGACTACCGCTGCCCGGGGACGCAGGGACTACCGCCCGCGGTACAGCAGGCGTCCGCCCAGCACCGTCGCCAGACACGCTCCGCCGCGCTGCTCCCACTCCGCTACCGACCCGACCGCGAAGACCGCGAAGTCGGCCGGTCCGCCGACCGTCAGCGGCCGGTGCACGGCGGACGCCGGCGTCGCGTCCGCCAGCGGGTCGAGCTCGCCGGGAGCCGACGTGCCGTCACCGCCCAGCGGGTGCAGTCCGGATCGCGCCACGGCCGTGCGCACCGCCGCCCGTTCGAAGGGGCCGGTGACCGCGGTCGCGCCGTGGCCGAGCATCCGCTGCAGGCCGCGCCGGGCACTGGCGCCCCAGCGCTCGTCGGTCAGCTCCGCGGGGGGCGGCAGCGGCCGCTCCCCCGCCTCCTCGCGCGGGTCCGGGTGGTAGGCGTGCTCCAGCAGCCAGGCACCGTGCCGGTTGACCAGCCCCGGCACCAGCAGCCCGGGCCACTCCCGCACCCGCGCGCCGGCCACGTCCGCGAAGGGCCCGAGCCGCGCGATCGTCGCGCCGTCGACCAGCACCGCCCCGTCGACGATCGGCGAGGCGGTGGGGTCGGCCGGATCGGGCAGCAGCAGCGCGGCCCGGTGCAGCGTCAGCATGGTGAGGGTCGTCAGGAGGTGGCGAGGATCTTCAGCTCGGGGTGCGCGGTGCCGCCCTCGATCGCGGTGGAGGCGATGTGCGAGGCCACCCGCGGGTCGACCGGGTCGTTCGCCGGGTCGTCCAGCACCCGCAGGTGCTCGTAGGTGGTGGAGCGCTGCGCGGGCACCCGGCCGGCGGTGCGGATCAGGTGGATCAGCTCGTGCAGGTTGGAGCGGTGCTTGGCGCCGGCCGCGGAGACCACGTTCTCCTCCAGCATCACCGAGCCGAGGTCGTCCGCGCCGTAGTGCAGCGACAGCTGCCCGGCCTCCTTGCCCGTGGTGAGCCAGGAGCCCTGGATGTGCGCCACGTTGTCGAGGAAGAGCCGCGCGATGGCGATCATGCGCAGGTACTCGAAGACGGTGGCCTGGGTCGAGCCCTTCAGGTGGTTGTTCTGCGGCTGGTAGGTGTAGGGGATGAACGCCCGGAAGCCGCCGGTGCGGTCCTGCACGTCGCGGATCATCCGCAGGTGCTCGATCCGCTCGGCGTTGGTCTCGCCGGTGCCCATCAGCATGGTGGAGGTGGACTCCACGCCGAGCCGGTGCGCGGTCTCCATGATCTCCAGCCAGCGCTCGCCGGACTCCTTCAGCGGGGCGATCGCCTTCCGCGGACGCTCCGGCAGCAGCTCGGCGCCGGCGCCCGCGAAGGAGTCCAGGCCCGCGGCGTGGATCCGGGTGATCGCCTCCTCGATGGAGACGCCGGAGATCTTCGCCATGTGCTCGACCTCGGAGGCGCCCAGCGAGTGGATCACCAGCTGCGGGAACTCCGCCTTGATCGCCGCGAAGTTCTTCTCGTAGTACTCGACGCCGTAGTCCGGGTGGTGCCCGCCCTGGAACATGATCTGGGTGCCGCCCAGCTCCACCGTCTCCGCGCACCGCCGCAGGACCTCGTCCAGCTCCCGCGACCAGCCCTTGTCGCTCTTCGGCGGCACGTAGAAGGCGCAGAACTTGCACGCCGTCACGCAGACGTTGGTGTAGTTGATGTTCCGTTCGATGATGTACGTGGCGATGTGCTCCACGCCTGCGTACCGCCGCCGGCGCACCGCGTCGGCCGCCGCGCCCAGCGCGTGCAGCGGCGCCGAACGGTACAGCTCCAGCGCCTCGTCGGGGGTGATCCGGCCGCCCTCGGCCGCACGGTCCAGAACGGCCTGCAGCTCGGCGGCGGAAAGGTTCTGCTCGGACACCTTGCGGGCCTGCTTTCTTCATCGGAAGGGCGACCGAACCAGCCTACGCCAGCGTATTTCCGGGCCCGCTCACCCCTGCTTCCGCAAGTCCCCGGCCGGGTCGCTGCCCAACGGCGCCTCGCTGACCTGCAGATGGATCGAGGTCCCGTCACTCGCCGCGGTGTACGTCTGCTTCTCCGGGGCGCCGGTGCACCCGGCCCCGTCGCCGTCCGACCGCTCCTGCAGCACCACCTTCCCGGGCTCCGCGGACAGCAGGGTCAGCACGCCCGCGCAGACCGTGTCGCTGAGCTCCGAGGCGTTGCTGGTGCGGCCGACCTGCTCGCCGACCTTGCCGCCGGTGAAGGTGACGGTGAAGTTGGACTCCAGCGGCACGATCTTGGTGGTGATCGGGCCCTTCCAGGTGCCCAGGAAGGAGTCGGGAAGCGATTTCCCGTTGCCGCTCACGGCCGGCGACCCGGTGCTGCCGACCGGGGCGGCGGAGCTGCCGGTCCGCGGCGAGGGGTCGGCGGTGCCGCTCGGTTCGTCGGACGCCGAGGCGCTCGGGTCGTCCGAGGCGTCCGCGCCGTTCGAACCGCCGTCCGCCTGGTCCTGGCCGGGCGAGTGGGAGGACGAGGCCTCGGCCTGCCAGGGCAGGTTGTCGGTCGCCGCGAGCGTCCCGAACACCGTGGCCACCAGCACCGCGACGGCCGCCACCGCGCCCCAGATCCGGTTCCGCCGCGCCCGCCCGGTCGAGGTGACCGCGTCCGGCGCCCCGCCCGGGCCGCCGTCCAGCACCGTCGGCATCCGGTCGGCGAACCCGCCCGGACCGGTCGGCCCCCCGACGCCACTGCCCACCGGGTCGGCTGACGGCACGCGGGCTGACGGCAGGTCGGTTGACGGGCCGTTCGCACCGATGCCGGTCGCAGGGGTCCCAGCCGCGGGGGTGCCGAGCGGCGGTTCCGCCTCCAGGTCCAGCAGTTCGACGGCGGCGCGGCCCACGGCGGCGGCCAGGGCGGGCGGCAGCCAGCCGCCGGGACCGACGGCTCCGGCCGCGCCCGGGGCGAGCCGGGCGCGCAGCTCGGCGGGGGTGGGACGGCGGGCCGGGTCCTTGGCCAGGCAGTCGGCCACCACGGCGGCCAGCTCGCCGTGCAGCCCGGTGAGTTCGGGCTCCTCGTGGATCACCCGGTAGAGCAGGACGGCGGCGCTGACGCCCTCGCCGAACGGGGCCTTGCCGGTGGCGGCGAAGGCCAGCAGCGCACCGAGCGAGAAGACGTCACCGGCGGGGCCGACCGGCCGCCCGCCGGCCTGTTCCGGCGACATGAACCCGGGCGAGCCGACCACGTACCCGCTGTGGGTGAGCGCGGTGGCGGCGTCCAGCGCCCGGGCCACCCCGAAGTCGATCAGCCGCGGCCCGTCCAGGGTGAGCAGCACGTTGGACGGCTTGACGTCCCGGTGCACCAGTCCGAGCGTGTGCACCTGTTCCAGCGCCTCGGCCAGCCAGGCCCCGAGCGCGTGCACCGCGGGAGTGGGCAGCGGGCCGCCGCCGCGCACCGCCGTGCCGAGCGAGGGTCCGGCGACGTACCCGGTGGCGACCCACGGGCGGGGGCCCTCGGTGTCGGCGTCCAGCACGGGGGCGGTCCAGCGTCCGCCGACCTGCCGGGCGGCGGCCACCTCCTGACGGAACCTCGCCCGGAACTCCGGGTCGTCGGCGAGCTCCGAGCGCACCGCCTTGACCGCCACGGTCCGCCCGCCCGCCGTCCGGCCGAGGTACACCCGCCCCATGCCGCCGGCCCCGAGCCGCCGCAGCAGCCGGTACTCCCCGATCCACGACGGATCGTCAGTTCCCAGCCGCTCCACGCCACTTCCTCCCCGACCGGACCAATGGCCCCCCAATGGCCCGACAATCACAAAGTGATCGTCAGATCAGTCATTTCCCTCGACCTTCCCATAATGATCATCAGACCCATAATGATCACCGGGTCACCGGTCGCAGCCGTTCAGACCACCGCCGCGGGCACGGGCTCCCACAGCCGGATCTCCACATCCCCCGGGAAGCCGCTGTCATGCGCGACCCGGCGCGCGAACTCGGCGATCCCGGCGAGCTGCCGCTCCCCCAGCGAGAAGTCCAGCGCCTCGCTGAAGTACCGCTCCAGCAGCGGCGCGTCGAAGGCCTCCCAGCGCGCCGCCTGCTCCGCCACCATGGCGGCCTCGGTCAGCGAGAGGTCCCGGGACTCCAGGAACGCCCGGTGAACGGCGGCGGTCAGCTGGGGGTGCTGCTCGGCGTAGTCGCGGCGGGCCGCCCAGACCGCGAAGACGAACGGCAGTCCCGTCCACTCCTTCCACATCGCGCCCAGGTCGTGCACCGCCAGCCCCTGCCGGGGCGCCTGCTCGAGCGAGGCGCGCAGCGCCGGGTCGCCGATCAGCACCGCGGCGTCGGCGTCGGCCAGCATCGCGTCCAGGTCGGGCGGGCAGCTGAAGTACTCCGGCCGCACCCCCTCGCGCTCCTCCAGCAGCAGCCGGGCCAGCCGCACGGACGTCCGACTGGTCGAGCCGAGCGCCACCCGCCGGCCGTCCAGCTCGGCCAGCGGGCGCTTGCTGACGATCACGCAGGACATCACCGGGCCGTCGCTGCCGACCGCGATGTCCGGAAGCACCATCAGGCGGTCGGCGTTGCGCAGGTACTCCACGCAGGTGATCGGGCCGATGTCGAGTTCGCCGGCGACCAGCCGGTCGCTCAGCTTCTCCGGGGTGTCCTTGCTGAGGTCCAGATCGAGCAGGTTCCCGGTCCGCGCGAGGCCCCAGTAGAGGGGTAGACAGTTGAGGAACTGAATATGCCCGACCCGCGGCCTGACCGCCGCCGCCGGGTGGTCGGCATCCCGACTGCTCACCGTGTGCTCCCTTGCCGTTAGTGCTCCACCGGCAGGGTATGCCCGCTGATTGGGACGGCTCGCATCCGGTGCCCGACACACCGTCCCGCACCGTCGTTAGCCCCTGGTCGGGGCCGCGCCTGCGTGCTACCGTTCACGTCAGTTGCAGTTTGATTCCCCTTGCAGTACTTGGAGCCTGCGGAGCATGTAACCGCAGGCTTTTTGTAATTTTTCAGCAGTATCCGCATCAATTGAGCATTGATTGAGCACTGTGCGAAAAAACTCCGGACTCGTCCGGAGGCGGGGCGATCAGCGCAGCGGACCCGGGCGCCACAAGGTGTGGCGTCCACAACGTCCCTCGCAAGGAGAACGGTATGGCGACCGGAACCGTCAAGTGGTTCAACGCCGAGAAGGGCTTCGGCTTCATCGCCCAGGAGGGCGGCGGCCCCGACGTCTTCGTCCACTACTCCGCCATCAACGCGACCGGTTTCCGCTCGCTGGAGGAGAACCAGGCGGTCAGCTTCGACGTCACCCAGGGCCCGAAGGGCCCGCAGGCGGAGAACGTCGTCGCGATCTGACATCTCTTCACATCTGATCGCTCACGGCCCCTCGGGTCCGTAACGAGTTGCAGTTCCCAAGGGGGCCTCGCCGGCGGCGGGCCCCCTGCCCTTTTCCCGCCCGCACCACGCCTTTCCCTTCGGGCTTTCCCGGCAGGCCTTTCCCGGCAGGGCTTTCCCCGGCCGTTCTCCGGCCCGATCCCGCCCCCGATGCCATCCCCCGATCCCGGCTCGTTCTCCCGGCCCGTTCTGCGGGCTCGGTCTCCCGGCCTGTTCTCCCGGCTCGTTCTGCGGGTGCGATGCCGGCCTCCCGACCCGGTCGATCGGCCCGAGGGCCCCCGGGAGATCATCGAGCCATGGACCGAATCCGCGCCGCCCACCGCGCCCTCGACCGCGCCCTGCGCCGGATCGGTATCGACACCTACCTCGTGCTGCTGCTGTGCACCGTCGCCCTGGCCACCCTGCTGCCCGCCCGCGGCGCAGCCGCCACCGCCGCCGGTGACGCGGTCAAGCTCGCCGTCGCCCTGCTCTTCTTCCTGTACGGCGCCCGGCTCTCCCCGCAGGAGGCGCTGGCCGGCGCCCGGCACTGGAAGCTGCACCTGCTGATCCTCGGCTGCACCTTCGTGCTGTTCCCGCTGCTCGCCGAGGCCACCCGGCTGCTGCCCGACGCGGTGCTGCCCCCGCAGCTGTTCACCGGCGTGCTGTTCCTCACCCTGCTGCCGTCGACCGTGCAGTCCTCGATCGCCTTCACCTCGATGGCGGGCGGCAACGTCGCCGCCGCGATCTGCGCCGCCACCTTCTCCAGCCTGCTGGGCATCGTGCTCACCCCGCTGCTCGCCGCCTGGCTGCTCTCCGGCGCCACCGGGGTCGCGGTCGACGGCGGCCAGGTGCTGGACATCGTGCTCCAGCTGCTGGTCCCGTTCGCCCTCGGCCAGCTGCTGCGCCGCTGGGTCGGCCCGTGGATCGCCCGCCACCGGCTGGTCACCCTGGTGGTGGACCGCGGTTCGATCCTGCTGATCGTCTACGTCGCCTTCAGCGAGGGCGTCCGCGAGGGCATCTGGAGCCGGGTCACCGTCGCCCAGCTGGCCTGGCTGGCCGTCATCTCCCTGGCCCTGCTGGCCGCCGTCCTCGCCTTCACCCACCTCGCCTCGCACCGCCTCGGCTTCGCCCGCCCCGACCGGATCACCATCCAGTTCTGCGGCTCCAAGAAGAGCCTGGCCAACGGCCTCCCGCTGGCCACCATCCTCTTCCCCGCCACCACGGTCGGCCTGACCGTCCTCCCGCTGATGCTCTTCCACCAGCTCCAACTGATGGTCTGCACCGTCCTCGCCCAACGCTGGGCCCGGCAGGCGCGGTAAGCCACGCGCTCAGCCCAGCGGGGTGCGGTGCAGGCTGATCAGCAGGCGCCAGACGCGGCCGGCCAGTTCGTCCGGGGTGGCCTCGACCAGGCCGTGCAGCCAGTCGGCGAAGACGCCGGCGAATGCCGCGGCGACCGCGGACGCCACCAGCCCGGGTTCCGGTGCGCCCGCCAACTCGCGCTCGCGGCGGCTGTGTTCGCGCAGGTCGCGGTGGAGCACCTGCCCCAGCGGGCCGCCGCCGCCCGGGGTCATCAACTCCCGGTAGAGCCCGGCGTGCGGGGCCACCTCAGTGAAGAACTCCCCCAGCGCGGGCGGCGGGACGGCCGGGTCCGGCACCCCGCGCCAGGCGTGCAGCGCGTCCACCGCCGCGCGGACCACGTCCGCGCAGGCGTCCACGGCCAGCCCCGACAGGTCCGCGTAGTGCAGGTAGTACGTGGCCCGGCCGACGCCGGCCCGGCGGACCACCGACGCCACGCTCACCTCCGCCAGCGGACGGTCCGCGCACTCCGCGAGCAGCGCCGCCCGCAGTTTCGCCCTGGTCCGCTCGGCCCGCGGGTCCCCCGCCGCGGTGCGCCCCTCCGGCCGTCCGTCCGTACTCATCCGGTCATCATCGCTCATCCGGCGATGAGCACCGCGGTGAGCGCCAGCGCCCCCGGCACTGCCTGCGCGAACAGGATCCGCCGGTTCGCGGTCACCGCGCCGTACACACCCGCGACCACCACGCACACCAGGAAGAACACCCGCACCGCGAAGCCGGTCGGGTCGTCCGCGACCAGGCCCCACACCAGGCCCGCCGCCAGGAAGCCGTTGTACAGCCCCTGGTTGGCCGCCAGCGGCGCCGTCTTCCGGGCCAACTCCGCATCGAACCCCGACAGTTCACGCCCCGGCCGGCGCTCCCACAGGAACATCTCCAGCACCAGGATGTACGCGTGCAACGCGGCCACCAGGCCCACCAGCACCGCAGCCGTGATCCCCACTACAACCGCCTCCTCATCATGGACAGGCGTCCAGCATACATGGACGACTGTCCAGAATCCCTCCCGCTAAGGTGTCCGCGTGACTTCTCTGCCGGACAGTCCGCAGCGCCCCGTCCGCGACCTCGAGCGCGAAGCCGCCGTGACCCGCCTTCAGAACGCCTACGTCGAAGGGCAGCTCACCCACCAGGAGATGGACGAGCGCCTCCACCGGGCGCTCACCGCCACCACCCCCGCCGACCTCGCCGCGGCCACCGCCGCCCTCCCGGCCGAGGAACCCGCCCCGGTCTCCACCATCACCGCCGCCACCGGCCGGATCACCCGCCGCGGCGCGTGGCGCGTCCCCCGCACCCTCAAGGTCGACTCCGCGTTCGGCCGGGTCCGCCTCGACCTCTCGCGGGCGGTGATCGACCACCCCGTCACCGACATCGAGATCAACATCGGCACCGGCCGCGCGAGGATCACCCTCCCCCGCAACGCCGTGGTCGACTTCGAGGGCGTCCGCACCACCTGGAAGGACCTGCGCTACCGGCCCCCACGCCACCGCCCCACCCCCGACGCCCCGGTCATCCGCCTCACCGGAGTCATCGGCTTCGGCCGCCTCAAGATCCGCCACGCCAAGCACTGACCGCCCGCCCGAGGTCAGAACCCCGCCGTATCCACCCGCAGCCCGAACGGCTCCGGCAACGCGATCGGTTCACCGAACGGAAGCGGGCCGATCGCCCGCGTGTATCCGAGTTCGCCCGGCTCCGAGAAGAGCGTCCAGGCCCGGTCCCGCCGGTCGATCAGCAAGTACAGCGGCGCTCCGTACTCGGCGTACCGCCGCGGCTTCACGAGCCGGTCGGTGTCACCGTTCGAGTTCGAGGTCACCTCGACCACCAGCAGCGTCTGGTCCGGCAGCAGCGCGCCGCCGTCCTTGGCCAAGGTGCGCGGAACCACGGCGACGTCGGGGATGAACCAGTTGCTCGACCCTGGCAGATCGAGGTCGCCGGAGCCCATGATGCACTCGAGTTCCCGCACCTTCAGTCGGAGTTGGTCCCGAACGTCGTCGGCGACCGCCTCGTGGTCCCATCCCGGCGTCATGGGCGTGATGACTCCCTCGATGATCTGGACGCGGTCGCCCGCGTGGTGCTGGATCGCGTACTTCAGCGCCAGCTCCGGATCGACGCGGTCGTAGTGCCGCTCGCTCGGCAGTGCGGTCATCGGCCCCTCCTTCGCCGCCTCCACGCTATCGACCCGAATCCTCAACTCCCAGGATCCTCACCCCAACGAGCGACGGCCCGCACCGTGGGAGGGTGCGGGCCGTCGCGGCGGGTGGGGCGGTCAGGCGGCGACGGGGTCGCTCGCGGTCTGGGCCGGGATGGGGGTGGTGGGGCGGTCCTCGGTGAGGAGGTCGCCGGTGGGGGCGTTGTAGGCGGCGAGGTCGAGGGTCTTCTCGCGGGCGGAGACCAGGATCGGCACCACGACCTGCCCGGCCACGTTGGTGGCGGTGCGGATCATGTCGAGGATCGGGTCGATGGCGAGCAGCAGGCCGACGCCCTCCAGGGGCAGGCCCAGGGTGGAGAGGGTCAGGGTGAGCATGACGATCGCGCCGGTGAGGCCGGCCGTCGCGGCGGAGCCGATCACCGAGACGAACGCGATCAGCAGGTAGTCGCCGATGCCGAGGTCGATGCCGTACACCTGGGCCACGAAGATCGCGGCGAGCGACGGGTAGATCGCGGCGCAGCCGTCCATCTTGGTGGTCGCCCCGAACGGGACGGCAAAGCTCGCGTATTCGGACGGAACGCCCAGGCGCTCGGTGACGCGGCGGGTAACCGGCAGGGTGCCGACCGAGGAGCGGGAGACGAAGGCCAGCTGGATCGCGGGCCAGGCGCCCTTGAAGAAGTTCAGCGGGTTGAGGCCGCCGACGAAGCGCAGCAGCAGCGAGTAGACGCCGAACAGGACGATCGCGCAGCCGACGTAGACGTCGACGGTGAGGGTGGTGAACGGCTTGAGCAGGTCCCAGCCGTAGACGGCGACGGACTTGCCGATCAGGCCGAGGGTGCCGAGCGGGGCGAGCCGGATGACCCACCACAGGGCGGTCTGGGTGAGCTCCAGGACGGCCTCGGAGAGCTTGGCCACGGGGGCGGCCTTCTCGCCGAGCTTGAGGAGGGCCGCGCCGACCACCACGCCGAGGAAGACGATCTGGAGGACGTTCACCTTCAGGAAGGCGTCGGCGATGTTGGTCGGGATGATGCCGGTCAGGAAGTCGACCCAGCTGCCGGCCTTGTCGACGCCCTTGACGCCCTGGGTGGAGAGGTGGGCGCCCTTGCCGGGGTCGGTGAGCAGGCCGAGGCCGAGGCCGACGGCGACCGCGATCAGCGAGGTGGCGAGGAACCAGAACAGGGTGCGGGCGGCCAGCCGGGCGGCGTTGGTGACGTTCCGCAGGTTGGCGACCGAGACGATGATCGCGGTGAAGACGAGCGGCGGCACGGCCAGCTTGAGCAGTTGGACGAAGGTCTTGCCGATGGTGTCCAGGGTGGTCTTCAGCCAGGACACGTCGCCGGACCGGGCGATCCAGCCGAGCAGCAGGCCGAGGACCAGGCCGCCGACGATCTGGGCCCAGAACGGGGTGCGTCGGAGGCGTCCCAGCAGGGTGGGCGCGGGCGCGGTGGACATGGGTGTGCGACTCCGGGGGGAAGGGCGGTGACGGGGGGGAGGAGGCGGGGCGGCGGCACGGCGGACGCGGAAGCCGGGCTCACGGGCCCGGAGTTCCGACAGGGGAGGTGTCGGGGCGTCAGGAGAGGCGTGCCGCCCGCATACAGCCGCCGGAGCGACAGCGACACGGGCCGTCCACGGCGCCGGACAGACGCGGGCAGCGCGGCATGAGCGAGGTGCTCATCCCGGGCTGGTCAGCGGCGTCTGCGGCGGTCATGGCCGGAAGATTAGCAACAAACCTTTGAGATGTTCAAAGTACTTGTTTGAGGACGAGCTTTGACGCTCATCAGTTATACGTATAACTTGAGGGCACACACCGCCTGCCGAGAAGGACGCCCCATGGGCTACGCCGCGCTGCTCCGCGCCCCGCACGTCACCCGGCTCCTGGTGGGCACCCTGGTCGGCCGGCTGCCCGCCGGGATGACCGCCCTGGTGATCGCCCTCGCCCTGCGCGAGGCCGGCACCCCGTACAGCCGGATCGGCCTGGCCACCGCCGCGTACGCGATCGCCGCCGCGATCGGCGGGCCGGTGCTCGGCCGGATCGTCGACCTGACCGGGCAGCCCCGCGTCCTGCTCGCCTCCGCCGTCGCGGCCGGCGGCGGCTACGCGCTGCTCGCCCTCGCCCCCGGCTCCCCCGTCGCCGCCCCGCTCGGCGCGGCGATCGCCGGCCTCTGCATGCCCCCGCTCGAACCCTGCCTGCGCTCGCTGTGGCCGGACGTGGTCGACGAGGAGCAGCTGGACACCGCGTACGCCTTCGACTCCGCCTCGCAGCAGGTGCTGTACGTCGCCGGGCCGCTCGCCGTCGCCGGGATCGCCGCCGCGTTCGGCCCGTCCACAGCCCTGTGGACGGCCGCCGCGCTCGGCCTGCTCGGCGCGCTGGTGGTCGCCACCTCCGCCCCCGCCAGGGCCTGGCGGGCACCGAAGCGGGCCGCCTCCGCCGGGCTGCTCGGACCGCTCCGCTCCCCCGGACTGGTCCTGCTGCTGCTCGGCCTGGCCGGGGCCGGCTGGACGGTCGGCGCGCAGAACGTGCTCTTCATCGCCTACGCCGAACAGCACCCCGGCGGCCTGCCGGGCGGGGCCGGCACCCTGCTCGCCCTCGCCGCCCTCGCCGGGCTGCTCGGCGCGCTCGCCTACGGCACCGCGACCTGGAAGGCCGACACCGCCACCCGTACCTGGGTGCTGGCGCTCGGCATGGCCGTCGGCTACCTGCCGCTGTTGCTGCTGCCCGGACCGCTGCCGATGGCCGCCCTCGCCTTCCTGTCCGGCCTCGGCCTGGCCCCGCTGCTCGCCGCCGCCTTCGTCCTGGTCGCCGAACTCGCCCCCACCGGCACCGTCACCGAAGCCTTCGCCTGGCTGGTCACCCTCTTCGCCACCGGCAACGCCGCGGGCTACGCCGTCTCCGGCAGCCTGGTCACCACCTCCCTCCACGCCGTCGCCCTCTGCGCCACCGCCGGCATCACCCTCGGCGGCATCCTCCTCCTCACCACCCGCACCCGCCTCCGCCTCACCCCGGCCACCGCCACCGCCTGACGGCGGGTCTACGGATCGGGGATACACCGATCGTCTGACGGTCCAGGTCGGCGGAGCGCACCGCCCGGTCCCGACTCCTGCGAATCGACTCGCGTGTCGCCGCTGCCACCTGCTTGGATGCGCCGCATGACGACGAGGATCGAACTGCCTGCGGGCTACGAGGTGTCCACCGATGCGGCGCGGCTTGACCGGGGGGCGGTGCATCGGTGGTTGGCCGAGGAGTCGTACTGGGCGGCGGGGCGGGCTCGGGAGACGCAGGAGACCGCGATCGGGAACTCGCTCAACTTCGGGGTGTACGAGGTGGGGAGCGGGGCGCAGGTGGGGTACGCGCGGGTGGTGACGGACGGGGCGACCTTCGGGTGGCTGTGCGACGTGTTCGTGGCGGAGGAGGCGCGGGGGCGGGGGCTGGGCACGGCGCTCGCCGCCGCGGTGCGGGACCACCTGGCGGGGATGGGGCTGCGGCGGCTGATGCTGGCGACCCGGGACGCGCACGAGGTGTACGCGAAGGTCGGGTTCGAGCCGATGGCGGCGCCGGAGAAGTGGATGATCATCGGCGCGCAGTGACGCACCGTCAGGCGGACGTGGAGCGGCGCACCAGCAGCGTGGTGGCGAGCGGCGCGGTCGCCGTCGGCGGGGCGCCGTCCAGCAGCGCGACCAGGGTGGCGAGTCCGGTGCGGCCGAGCTCTTCGCCGGGCAGGTCGACGGTGGTGAGCGGCGGGCTGAGCAGTTCGGCGACCGGGATGTTGTCCATGCCGACCACCGAGAGGTCGGCGGGGATCCGCAGCCCGAGGTCGGCGGCGGCCCGGTAGACGCCGGAGGCGACCACGTCGTCGTCGCAGACCACCGCGCGGGGGCGGTCGGGGCCGGCCAGCAGCTCGCGGGCGGCCTGCTCGGCGGCCTTGCTGCCCTCGTTCAGGCTGACGCCGACCTCCAGGACGTCGAGGTCCGCGCCGGCCGCCTCGAACGCGGCCTGCCGCACCCGGAAGGTGTACGCGGAGTGCACCGAGCGCAGGCGGCCGATGCGGCGGTGGCCGAGCGCGGCGAGGTGGTCGACGGCGGCCCGCATGCCGGTGGCGAGGTCGAGTTCGACGGTGGGGCGGCCGGGGTTGGCGGCGGGGTCGGCGTCCAGGTAGACGGCGGCGGTGTCGGCGGGCAGCTCGCCGAGCTGGCGGTCGTCCGGGGAGCAGATCAGCAGGCCGTCGAAGCGGCCGGCGCCGGCGGCCTCGGCGAGGGTGGCGGCGTCCCAGCCGCTGCTGACGACGACGGCGAGGCCGTGCCGGGCGGCCTCCTGGTGGACGCCGGTCAGCACCCGGCCGAAGAACGGGCCGAGCAGGTTGGGGACGGCGAGCAGCACCATGCCGCTGCGGCCGAGCCGCAGTTGGCGGCCGGCCGCCTGCGGGCGGTAGCCGAGTTCGCGGGCGGCCCGGTGGATGCGCTCGCGGGTGGCGTCGGAGACCCGGTGGCCGGTGGTGCCGGAGAACACCAGGGAGACGGTGGCCTGGGAGACGCCGGCCAGCCGGGCCACGTCCCGGCCGGTCGGGCGGCGGCGCGCCGCGTCGCCGGACGGGTGGTCCGACACGTCGTCAGCCGGCCTGCGCCTGCTGGGCGGCGGCGCGGGCGGCGTCGTCCGCCGCGTCCTCGGCGGCGTCCCGGTCGGCGGCGCGGGCCTTGCGGGACTCGACGCGCTCCGCGATCTGCGCGGACATCTCGTCACGCTGCTTGCTGAGGACCACGTAGCTGATCGCCGAGGAGGCCACGGCGGCCAGCGCGAAGAGGATCAGCACGCCGAGCGAGCCGACCACCGGGATGACGCCGAAGTGGCCGAGCAGCAGCGCGACCAGCAGGCAGCCCAGGAAGATGCTCACCCGCAGGGAGGTGTAGCGGAGCGTCGCGTGGTTCTTGCTGCTCACGGGGCTTCGTCCTTCACTGCCGGGTGGCGCGACGGTGCGCGCGGGGGTAATGGCCCTCCCAGTGAAGCACGACCTCACACCCGTCGGTCGCGCAGGTCGAGCCACATCGTCACGTCGTCGCGCTCGTCGCCGGGCGCGACCCGGATCCCGCCCGGCACCCGGCCGACCTCGACGTAGCCGCTGCGGCCGTAGAAGGTCTCCAGCCCGTGGCCGCCGCGCAGGGTCAGCCGCAGCCCGGACAGGCCCCAGCCGCGGGCCACCCGCTCGGCCTCGGCGAGCAGTTCGGCGCCGTAGCCGAGGCCCTGGAAGTCGGGGTGCACCATGACGCGCTTCAGCAGCCGCCAGTGGTCCATCAGGTCGAAGCGCATGGACTCGAAGAAGACCACCGCGGCCAGCCGCCCGTCCGGCGCGTAGCCGACCAGCAGTCGGTCCGGGCCGAGGCCGTCGAACTGCTTCTTCGCGGTCGGGCCGACGTCCTCGACGGTCACCGGCGGGACGAAGCCGACGGCGCCGCCGGCGTTGGACACGTCGGTCCACAGCGCGACCACCGAGGCCTGCAGGTCGGGGGTGGGCTCGGGGTCGAGAACGAAGCGCAGCGTCATGGTCGTCCAGGCTACGCGGTCATTACCGCGGTCTGCTTCACCCGGCGCAGGGCCACGCAGCACCCGACCGCGATCACGCACAGGGCGCCGGCCGCGTACCAGGTGGCGTCGTAGTCGCCGAACCGGTCGCGGGCCAGGCCGGCCAGGCCCGCCACCGCGGCGGCGCCGATCTGGTGGGCGGCGAGCACCCAGCCGAAGACGATCGGGGCGTCCTGCCCGAAGTAGCGGCGGCAGAGCGCGACGGTGGGCGGGACGGTGGCGACCCAGTCCAGGCCGTAGAAGATCACGAAGGCGAGCAGCGGCGGGCGCAGCGCGTCGCCGAACAGCTGCGGCAGGAAGAGCAGCGAGAGGCCGCGCAGCGCGTAGTACGTGATGAGCAGGCGGGTGGAGTCGAAGCGGTCGGTGAACCAGCCGCTGGCGATGGTGCCGACCACGTCGAAGACGCCGACCAGGGCGAGCAGCGAGGCGCCGGTGGTGACGGGCATGCCGTGGTCGTGCGCGGCGGGGATGAAGTGGGTGCCGACCAGTCCGGCGGTGGTGGCACCGCAGATCGCGAACGAGCCGGCCAGCAGCCAGAACGGGGTGGTGCGGGAGGCCTCGCGCAGCACCCGCAGCGAGCGGACCAGCGCGGAGCCGTCGGTCCGCGGGGGCGGCGGTTCCTCGGTGGCGCCGTAGGGCAGCAGTCCGAGGTCGGCGGGGCGTTCGCGCATCAGCACCAGGACGGGGACGGCGACGGCGGTGGCGGCGAGCGAGATCACCACGACGGCGGTGCGCCAGCCCTGGTGCTCGACCAGCGCGGCGAGCACCGGCATGAAGACCAGGTTGCCGGCCGCGCCGGCGGCGGTCAGCACGCCGGTGACCAGTCCCTGCCGGGCCTGGAACCAGCGGCCGGAGATGGTGGTGGCGAACGCGCCGGCCATCGAGCCGCTGCCGAGTCCGACCAGCACTCCCCAGCACAGGATCAGCTGCCAGGGCTGCGTCATCAGGATGGTGAGGCCGGAGCCGGTGGCTATGGTCAGCAGCGCGCAGACCACCACCAGGCGCACCCCGAAGCGGTCCATCAGGGCGGCGGCGAACGGGGCGGTGAGGCCGTAGAGGGTGAGGTTGACCGAGACGGCGCTGGAGATGGTGGCGTGCGACCAGCCGAACTCGTTGTGCAGGGCGTCCATCATCAGGCCCGGCGCGGAGCGGAATCCGGCCGAGCCGACCAGGACGACCAGCGAGACGGCGGCGACCACCCAGCCGTAGTGCAGCCGGGGGGTGCGGCGGGGCGGGGCGGGGCGGTCGGCCTGCTCGGCGGTGGTGGTCAGTTCTGTCACCTGCCCGAGTCTCCCGGCCGGGGCCCCGCCCGCGCGACGGGGTTTGCTGCCAAAGAACGCACAGATCCTGACGCCGGGCCGGCGGTTCAGTGTCCGCCGGCCACCGGGAGGCCGTCGGGGACCCGGCGCAGGTTGCGGATCGGCGGGCTGAGCAGCAGCGCCGCGGCGGTGCCCACGGTGACCAGGCCGCCGAGGGCCAGCACCTGGTGGGCACCGAAGGCGTTCATGGCGGGTCCGGCGAGCGCGGAGCCGAGCGGGAACATGCAGACCGAGCCGGCCACCTCGTAGGCGTGGATGCGGTTGAGCACCTCGCCGGGCACCTGGGTCTGCACGCTGGTGGCCCACATGACGCCCCAGAAGCTGATGCCGATTCCGGAGACCAGCTGGGCGGCGCCGAGCACCGGCCAGGGCAGGTCGAGGGCGAAGGCGAACTGCTGGACGGGGAAGGCGAGGACGGCGACCGCGCCGGCCGCGAGCGGGCGGGCCGGCTTGATCCGGATCGCGATCAGGCCGCCGACCACGGTGCCGGCGCCGAACATGCCGTAGAGGACGCCGTAGACGGTGGCGCCGTGCTGCGGGATCACCAGGCCGGCCACGATCGGGTTGAGCGGGCCCCAGGACAGCACGGTGAAGGCCATCCAGATCACGATCACGCCCCACATCCAGCTGCGGGCGCGGAACTCGTGCCAGCCGACCACCAGGTTGCGCCACAGGCTGTCGCCGGGCGGCGGGGCGGGGACCGGGCCGAGCCGCAGCGCGAGCAGGCAGGCGGCGCTGACCGCGTACATCACGGCGGCGATCACCATCACCCAGCCGCTGGAGGCGGCGGCCAGCACGCCGGCCAGCGGGGGGCCGGCCAGGGTGGTGAGCGCCTCGGAGATCCGCAGCACGCCGTTGGCGCCCTGCACGTCGCGGGCGACCAGCGGGACGGTGGAGGCCGCGCCGGGCTGGAACATGGCGGCGGCGGTGCCGGCCAGAGCGAGCAGCAGGTAGAGCTGCCAGAGCTGGTCGACGCCGCGGAAGAACAGCACCGCGAGCAGCACCCGGGTGGTCAGGTTGAGCAGGTCGGCGAAGATCATCAGCCGCCGGGCGGTGAACCGGTCGGCGAGCACCCCGCCGACCAGCACCAGACCGGCGAACGGGGCGAGCAGGAAGGCCATCGCGTAGCCGACCGTGGAGGCGGAGTGGCCGGAGGTCAGCAGGCCGGTGGTGACGGCCACCGGGAGCATCGCGTCGCTCAGCAGGCCGGCCGAGCGGGCGGTGAAGTAGAGCCGGAAGTTGCCGGACCAGATGGCCGGGCCGACGGGGGTGCCGAGCGGTGGGGCGGAGACGGCGGGGTGCAGTTCGGGTGCGGTCACGGCCTCAGTTTTGGTGTAGACCACCACCGTTTTCCAGTGATTTTGGGTCACGATGCGGCTTCCCCGCGGAGCCCGGACGGCAGCCCGCCGTGCGCACCCCGAGCACGGCACGGCGGACCGCCGTCCAGGGTGGCGTCCGTGCCCTGAAGCAGCGACGCCGCGCCCCGTGTTCGCCGAGGTTCCGGGCGGCGGCAGCCAACGACCCCCTGTGTCGGCACCGCCCGGTCTCCCTCGGCGTCCCCTCGCAACGGAGCGCCGCACCCAAGAGTGATCAGTCGGATACGTCACGTCAATGGGTTGTCGGAAATTCGGAAGGATCAACGGAGGCGCGGGCGGCGCGCGACCGGCGCGGCCGAGCGGATCAGCGCGCCGAGGCCATCGGCTCGGCCGCGGCCACCGGCTCCAACGCGTCCGCGCAGAGCGCCGGGCCGGAGCGGTCGATCTCGCACCAGACCCGCTTGCCGGAGCCGTCCGGGTACCAGCCCCAGCGCTCGCACAGCAGCTCCACCAGTTCCAGGCCCCGGCCGTTGGTGGCGTCGGCGTCCGGGCCGGCGTGCCGGGGGGCGGGCGCGTCGTGGCTCGCGTCGGCCACCTCCACCCGCAGCGCCGCCGACGGGGCGTCCGCCCCGACCGGCAGGATCAGCCGCAGCACGGCCGGACAGCCGGTGTGCACCACGGCGTTGGTGACCAGTTCGGAGACCACCAGCACCAGGGTCTCGGCCACCGGCGCGTCCGGGGAGATCCCGTTGCCCTGCAGTCTGGCGCGCACCCAGCGCCTCGCGCGTCCGACCTCCGCCGGGTCCGCCTGGACCGCCAGCTGTACCTGAAGTACCTGCACCGTTCCACCACCCGCACTCGGTATTCGGCCCGCCATGGCATCGACACGAATACGCCTCAGGATGATTCCGTCGCGGGGGCGGAGCAAGAGCTTCGGGCATATTCCAGCGTTCGGGGGACGGCGCGGTGCATACTGTCCCGCTCACCTTGCCGGGCTTCGCACGACCGGTCGGTGCCGCTACCCCGCGGGTGCTAAGACCGTACCGCCAAAGGGCGTTCGCCCCTGGCGCGCCACGAGCGAACAACCCCTCCTACATATGTCCAGCGCGCCTCGAACGCCGGACGCGCGCGCCACCCGGCGCGCGCGTCGTGACCGCTCGTCAGACCTGAGCCGCCGTCAGGCGAAGACCACCGTCCGCGAACCGTTCAGCAGCACCCGGCGCTCGCTGTGCCACTTCACCGCGCGGGCCAGCGCCTGGCACTCGACGTCGCGGCCGATCGCCACCAGCTGGTCGGGGGTGACGTCGTGGGTGACCCGGGCGACCTCCTGCTCGATGATCGGGCCCTCGTCCAGGTCGGCGGTGACGTAGTGCGCGGTGGCGCCGATCAGCTTGACGCCACGGGCGTGCGCCTGGTGGTACGGCTTGGCGCCCTTGAAGCTCGGCAGGAAGGAGTGGTGGATGTTGATCACGCGGCCGGACAGCGCCTTGCACAGGTCGTCCGAGAGCACCTGCATGTAGCGGGCCAGCACCACCAGGTCCACCCGTTCCTCGGCGACCAGGTCGAGCAGCGCCTGCTCCGCCTCCGGCTTGGTGTCCCGGGTGACCGCGATGTGGTGGAACGGGATGCCGTACGACTCGGTCAGCTCGCGGAAGTCGGTGTGGTTGGAGACCACTCCGACGATCTCCACCTGCAGCGCGCCGATCCGGGTGCGGAACAGCAGGTCGTTCAGGCAGTGCCCGAACTTGGAGACCATCAGCAGCACCCGCATCCGCTCCGCGGACTCGTGGATCTGCCAGTCCATCCGGAACGAGGCGCCGATCGCCGCGAAGCTGGCCCGCAGCTTCTCCGCCGTCACCGGCTCCTCGGCGGAGAAGTGCACCCGCATGAAGAACAGCCCGGTCCCGGAGTCGCCGAACTGCTGGCTGTCGATGATGTTGCAACCCGTCATGAACAGGTAGCTGGAGACCGCGTGCACGATGCCCTGCTTGTCTGGGCAGGACAGCGTGAGGACGTACTGGGAGCTGGCGGTCTCTTCCATCGTGCGGGGGCCCCGTTTCTCGGCTCGGGTCTTGACAGCGGGGGACCAGCCTGGCACAGATCGGCCCGGCCGTGTTCGGCTGCCCGCCACCCGAGACCGCCGGGGTTCAGAGGGTCGCGGTCAGCTCCCGCAAGGCGTCCAGGCCCACCGGCGGCAGGTCCGGGTCGTCGCCGTCGTTGACCGCCAGCCGGAAGTGCGCCTCGCGGGCCGCCTGCACCGCCTCCGGCCAGTCCTGGTGGCCGAGGAAGAGCGCCGCCGGGGAGTCCGGGCCGACCTGGTGGACGATCCGCAGCACCCGCAGCACCGCCGCGTCCACCGCGACCGCCTCCGCGGAGTCCCGGAAGATCGAGCCGACGTACTTCTCCGCCGACCAGCGGTCCAGCCAGCTGTCCTCGACCAGGCGGTACACCGCGTCGGCGAGGTCGCCGTACCCGGCGACCTGGCCGTGCAGCCAGGCCGCCTGCTGGAAGCCGGGGTCGGAGAGCATGTGCAGCGCCGAGCGGATCCGCGCGCGCCAGCGCCACCAGGGCAGGTCAGTCAGGGGCATGCCGCCCATCGTGCTTGAGCGGCCGCCGGTTCGAGAAGAGGTTCGGGCAGACCGATACCGAGAATCCATGCTGTCTGACACGGGAAACGATCGTACGTTCCCGATCCGTACGACTTCTACACGCGTCACCGATCGTCACCTCCCCGTGTTCCTCCCCCGTTGGCGATCAGTTCACATTGCGTCCCTCTCGGCTTGCCCGGCCCCGACCAGTCTTGGTCAGCCGAACCTGCGCAATGGAGCACGGGACACCCAGCACGTCCAGGGAGGAACAGAGCAGCATGACGCGGACCGGATCCCCCCACCCGCTACCCGCCGTCACCACCGGCCGCCGCCGCACCGTGGCAGCCCTCGCGGCCAGCGCCGCGCTCCTCCCCGCACTCCTGTCCACCGCCGCCTGCGGCGGCCCGGCCGTCGCCGACGCGACCGGCCAGGAGGTCACCGTGATGACCTGGGCCCCGTCCGGCACCGGAGCCTCCGACCGTCCCGGCATGACCGCGCTCGCCGACGCCATCGGCCGCGAGCTCAACTCGCACGGCGGCCTCGACGGACGCAAGGTCCGCGTCCTCACCTGCAACGAGCACGACAGCGCCGACGGCGCCACCGCCTGCACCCGCCAGGCCGTGGACGCGAAGGTGGTCGCCGTGGTCGGCTCCGCCAGCCAGTTCGGCACCAACTTCATGCCCGTCCTCGATGACGCCGGCATCCCCTACCTCGGCGGATACGGCCTCTCCAGCCCGGAGTTCACCAGCCCGCTGTCCTACCCGGTGGCCGGCGGCATGCCCGCCCTGATCGCCGGCAGCGGACGCCAGCTGGTCGACGCCGGCTGCAAGCAGATCTCGCTGATCCGCCCCGACACCCGGGCCGGCGACGCGCTGGTCGGCTACCTCACCGGCGCGGTCAAGCAGACCAACATCAAGCTCACCGACGTCAAGGCGCCGGAGAAGTCCAACGACTACTCCTCCTACGCCCGCAAGGCGATCGGCGACGACAAGTCCGGCAACTGCGTGCTCAGCGCGCTCGGTTCCGAGCCCACCTCCAACCTGCTCGACCCGTACCGCCGCGCCAACCCGAAGAACACCCAGCTCGCCTCGGTGATCGGCTCCTTCCAGCAGTCCGTGGTCGACTCCACCGGCGGCGACAACGGCCCGCTGCGCGGCGCGTACGCCACCGGCTGGTTCCCGGCCGAGAGCTCCAGGGTCTGGGACGCGCTGCGCAACACCGCCCACACCTTCGGCGGCGGCGCCACCATCGACGTCGCCGACCCCGGCGTGCAGACCACCTGGGTCGCCTACGAGGTGCTCCGGCAGGCGGTCGGCCGGATCGACAAGAGCAAGCCGCTCACCGCCAAGGCCCTGCGCGCCGTGCTGGACAGCGGCGAGCCGATCGACACCGCCGGCGCGACCCCGCCGCTCGGCTGGGGCATGACCAACATGCTCCCCAGCGCCGACTCCCCCCGCCTGGTCAACACCTCGGTGACCTTCCAGCAGGTCCAGGGCGGCCGCCTGGTCGAGCAGCGCCAGGGCTTCACCGACGTCCGCTGGGTCCTCACCAACGGCAAGCCCCCGGCGTAAGCAACTCGCAGCGCAGGGGCTACCACCAGGGGCGCGAGGAACTGCGCGAAGCGGAAGGCATAGACGGCAAGATCCGCCCGGCGAGGGAACTCCCTCCCCGGGCGGATCTCGTGCGTTACAGCTCGCTCGCACCCTTGTTCGGCAGCCCCGTCTTCGTGGCGATCGCCCCCCACAGCCCCGCCGCCTGCTCCTTCGCCGTCGTGGCGGAGCCACTCGCGGTGTTGCCGTTGCGGTAGTGGTCGTTGTCCTTCGCCTTGCCCGCGTCGCAGCCGGCGACCAGGTCACCGGCCCACAGGGCGTACTCGGAGTCCGCGCCGGAGGAGGCCTGCCAGGCCTTCTGCAGCTGCTCCACCAGCTTCGCGCCGTCGGGGAGTTGATCGACCTTCAGGTCGCCGAGCTTCTTCAGCAGGTCCTGCCGCTGGGAGGCGGCGGCGGTCAGCGCGGCCTGGGCGTCGGGCAGGCCCTGGCACTTGCCGACGGCGGTGACCGCGTTGACCACCGAGGAGCGGCTGGAGCTGGCGGTGCCGAGCAGGTCGGACATCGCCTGCGCCTGGGCCTTCATCTCGGGGGTGACGGCGCCGGAGCTGGCGCCGGTCGAGGGGGCCGAGGACTTCTGCGCGACCGTGGTGCCCTTGTCCTTGCCGGAGTCGCCGCCGCTGGAGAGCACGCCGATCAGGACCGCGATCAGCGCCACACCGGCGACGCCCGCCCCGATCAGGATCTTCGGGTCGACCTTGCGGCGCTCCTCCGCGGACGCCCAGGACGGTGCGGCCGGGGCCTCGGGCTGCGGCGGGTAGCCGGGCTGCTGGCCACCGTACGACGGGTACTGCTGGGGCTGCTGCGGGGCGGCCTGGTACTGCTGGGGCTGCTGCTGGCCGCCGAAGGTGCCGCCGTAGCCCTGCGGCGGGGTGGGGGCCTGCCCGGCGGCCGGGTAGGCCTGCGGGGCTCCGCCGACCGCGGGGTCGGCGTTCGGGTACGGCGGCAGGTACTGGGTGGCCGGCGCCGGGTCGGCGGCGGGGGCCGCGGCGGGCTGCTGCGGCGCGCCCCAGTACTCGGGGGCGCCGCTCTGCCCGAGCGGCGGCGCGCTCTGCTGCTGCGGGACCGCGGGCTGCTGCTGGGCGGCGGCGCCCGCCGGGTTGCCCTGGCCGTCTCCGGCGGGTTCCGGTCGGAACAGGTCGTCCAGATTGAACTCGCCGGAATTGGGATACGAGCGGCGCTGGCTCAACGCGATTCCTCACCTGTGCACGGCACCGGGATCCCGGGCCTTTCGGTCGCCCGCCGATTTGCTGACGACAGGCCACAACTGCGTGCCCACGCTACCGGTTCACCGGCACAGGTGACTACGTGGGCCGGGGTGTTCTGTGCTAGGGCTTCACGTCACACCCCGGCGGAGCCGGCGTTCCGGCCGTCCGTCAGGCGGCCTCCCCGTCCATCCGGGCGTGGAACTCCCGTACCGCGCGGTGTCCGCGGTACGGCTCCAGCCGGATGCGGAAGTCGTCCAGGTACTCGACGCCGCGGTTGGAGCGCAGTCCGCTGAGCAGCCGGACCGCCTCGGTGCCGGTCTCGCAGGCGCGTTCCAGGTCGCGCTGCTGGAGTTGGGCGGTGGCGAGCAGCACCAGGTCGACGGCGCGGCGGCGGACCCGGTGCGCCGGGTGCAACTCCAGTGCGGTGCGGGCGTACTGCTCCGCCCGCTCGCCCTGCTGCAGGTCGCGGTGACAGTGCGCCAACTCGTCGGCCAGGTAGGCCTCGTCGAAGTGGACGATCCAGTCGGGGTCGTCGGCCGGGTTGCGCCGCTCCATCGCGGCGAGCGCCTTGGCCGCAACGTGCTCGCAGGCGTGGGCGTCGCCGAGCAGGGCGTGGCCCCGGGCCTCGGCGGCGTAGAACATCGCCATCGCGGTGGGGGTGGCGACCGTGCGGGCGCCTTCCTGGGCGGCGCGGGCGAGTTGGGCGATCTCCCGGGGGTTGCCGAGGGTCGCGGCGAGGTGGCTCATCGAGGCGGCGAGCACGTAGCCGCCGTAGCCGCGGTCGTCGGCGGCCTGGGCGAGGCGCAGCGCCTGGATGTAGTAGCGCTGGGCCAGGCCGGGTTGGCCGGTGTCGACCGCCATGTAGCCGGCCAGCTCGGTCAGCCGGGCGACCGCGCCGAAGAGTTGACGGCCCGTCTCCTCGCGGTAGGAGCCGCCGAGGAAGCCGGAGACCACGCTGTTGAGGTAGTGCACCACCACGGGGCGCACGTGGCCGCTGCCGAAGCGGTGGTCGAGGTCGACCAGCATCTGCGTGGTGGCGCGGATCGCGGCCACGTCGGCCAGGCCGACCCGGGTGCCGCCGGCCCGCGCGACCACCGGGTCGGGCGGGGTGATCAGCCAGTCCCGGCTGGGTTCGACCAGCGCGGAGGCGGCGACCGTGGTTCCGGCCAGGAAGTCGCGCTTGCCGACGTCACTGCGCCAGAGTTCGCAGATCTGTTCGAGCGCGGTGGTCAGGCTCGGCGCGAACTGCAGGCCGACGGCGGAGCTCAGGCTCTTCCCGTCGGCCATGCCGATCTCGTCCACGGTCACGCCGCGGCCGAGTTTGCGGCCGAGCGCCTCGGCGATCACCGCGGGGGCCTGCCCGCGGGGCTGCTGCCCGCGCAGCCACCGGGCGACCGAGGTCTTGTCGTATCGCAGGTCAAGGCCGTGTTCGGCGCCGCAGAGGTTGACCCGGCGGGCGAGGCCCGCGTTGGAGCAGCCCGCTTCCTGGATCAGCTGCTGTAGACGCTCGTTCGGCTCTCGTGCGACGAGTGGTCTCGCGGCCATGGGATTTTCTCGCCTCCCCAACGCCGTCCGGACCCGACCGGAGGGCGACGACTGTGCAACACCATGCGGAATACCCACGGTGACGTACCCACTCCCCACGCGCCCGGGTGAATGCCTCTGTGCGCCCCCACTGCGCCCGTTACCGCCCCTGTTCGCCCGGGGCCCCTCGACCAGGATCACCGTCCCGGGTGACAACGCGGATCCCGTTCGAACCGCTCGGCCGGGGGCCGTAACCCGCACTCACGGACGGTAGTTGTGCAGCACGTGGACAACACCCCAGGAGCCCCCGAACAGAACCTGCCCCCGCTGCTGCTCGAAGCCGTCCGCTACGCCGAGGACCGCCACTGGGAGGTGGCCCCCGGCACCTGGCTGATCGACGGCGACGGGCCGACCCGCTGCTCGTGCGGCGAGCCGCAGTGCGCGCTCCCCGGGGCGCACCCGACCGGCCAGGACTGGCGGCGCCGGGCCAGCGCCGGCCCCGGCGTGGTCCGCAAGTGGTGGACGGAGAACCCCGACGCCTCGATCCTGCTGCCCACCGGCCGGGCGTTCGACGTGCTGGACGCGCCGGAGGTGGCCGGCTGCCTGGCGCTGGCCCGGATGGAGCGGATGGGGTTGCAGCTCGGCCCGGTGGTCGCGGTGCCGGCCGCGCCGGGGCGCACTGGGCGGCGGCTGCACTTCCTGGTGCTGCCGGGGGTGGTGGACAAGCTGCCCGACATGCTGCGGGCGATCGGCTGGTCCCCGGACCGGCTGGACCTGGTGGCCCGCGGTGAGGGCGACTGGGTGGTCGCCCCGCCGTCCCGGGTCGGCGGCTACGCCTCCGCGCAGTGGGCCCGTCCGCCGTCCGCGCTGAACCGCTGGCTGCCGGACGCGGCCGAGCTGGTCAGCCCGCTCGCGTACGCCTGCGGGCGGGAGCCGTCGTCCGCACGCCCCGTGGAGCGCGCGGCCGCCGCCGTGCGCTGACGCCCCGAGTTTGCCCTCCGCCGATCCGGTGAGGGCGCACCGCGCGACACCCTGCGCGGCAGCGACGGGCCCGGCCTCCCAACCGGAGGCGGGGCCCGTCGTTCGCACGTCCGGACGCCGATCCTCCGGAAAGGAACGGTGTACCCGCAGGTCAACGGGGCAAGCCCACCGATCGGGTGACAGCGCTCAAGGATTGGCCGCAGCTGCCGAGGGGATCATCTCCAGCGTCAGCACGGGGCGGACGGAGCGAAGGGAGTGAGGCCCGAGGGAGTGAGGGACGCAGTGCCCGAGGGGCTGCCGGGAGGGCGTTCGGACGGGGAAGCCGAATGCGGCAGCGGGAGGGAGGCCGGGGCGGCGGCGCGGGGAGCCGCCTCCCGGCCACAGCGGGAGGGGATCGGCGGGGGACACCGGAGGGGAACCGGCGGGGGAACGGGGAGGAGCGGGAGGGACGGGAGGGAACGCGCGGGGCCCGGTGCGGGGACACACCGGGCCCCGAGGCGTGCCGCACGCGGGACGACCGCGGAACGCAGCGCGCTGGCGCCGCGACGACGGGCGGGAACTACGGGCTGTGGGCTACCGGCGACCGGCTACGGCTGGGCGACGAAGACGTGCGCGGCGATCTCCTTGCCGAGCTCGGCCGCGCTCTCGCCGCTGCCCACCAGCACCCCGCCGGAGGCGGGCGAGACCCGCACCGTGGCGCCCGGGCGGACCCCGGCGCGACGCAGCGTGCGCATCAGCTCACCGTCGGTCTGGATCGGCTCGCCGATCCGGCGCACCACGACGTCGGCGCCGTCCGCGGCGACCACGATGTGCTCCAGGGTGACCAGCCCCGCGTCGTAGCCCTCGCCCTCGGCCTTGGTGTCGCCGAGCTCGTCCAGCCCGGGGATCGGGTTGCCGTACGGGGACTGGGTGGGGTGGCCGAGCATGGCGAGGACCTTGCGCTCGACGGTCTCGCTCATCACGTGCTCCCAGCGACAGGCCTCCTCGTGGACCTGCTCCCACTCCAGGCCGATCACGTCGACCAGCAGGCACTCGGCGATCCGGTGCTTGCGCATCACCCGGACCGCCAACCGGCGGCCCTCCTCGGTGAGTTCGAGGTGCCGGTCCTCGGCGACCTGGAGCAGGCCGTCGCGCTCCATCCGGCCCACCGTCTGGCTCACCGTCGGACCGGACTGCTCCAGCCGCTCGGCGATCCGGGCGCGCATCGGGGTGATGCCCTCCTCCTCCAGCTCCAGGATGGTGCGGAGGTACATCTCAGTGGTGTCGATCAGCCCTGACATCGCCCCTGGCTCCGTTCTTCGGTGTCCTCACCGCCAATTCTGACGTACCGCGATGACAACCGGATGCGCCCGGAGCCTATGCCCGGGCCTTTTCGTTCCTGTTGACAGCGCGCCACCCCAGGCAGCACCGTGCACGCCGTATCTTTCTCCATGCCGCGGTCTGGACCACCTGACCGCCCACGAGCTGGACGGAGTTGTGATGACCGAGCTGGTCGGCCGGTACCTGGACGCCGCGGTGGCCCACCTGGAGCGGATCCGGGCCGAGGAGGGCGCCAACATCGACGCCGCCGCCGAGTTGCTGGCCGAGGCGGTCGAGCACGGCCGGCGGATCTTCACCTTCGGCGCCGGGCACTCCTCGCTGGCCGCGCAGGACGTGGTCTACCGGGCCGGCGGCCTGGTGGTGATGAACCTGCTGAACGTGCCCGGGATGACCGGGGTCAACGTGATGCCCGCGCACCTGGGCAGCGCCCTCGAGCGGGTCTCCGGGCTGGCCACCACCACCCTGGACCTCACCCCGGCGCGCAGCGGCGACCTGCTGTTCCTGATCTCGCTCTCCGGCCGCCAGGTGATGCCGGTCGAGCTGGCCCGGCACGCCCGCGACCGCGGGATGAAGGTGATCGGCGTGACCTCGCTCGCCTATCCCGGCGCGGTCTCCTCCAACCACCCCTCCGGCACCTACCTCAAGGACAACTGCGACGTGGTGCTGGACAGCAAGATCGCCCTCGGGGACGGCGAGCTCTCCCACCCCGCCGCGGGCGCCCCGTTCGGCTCGGTCTCGACCATCGTCACCAGCGCGCTCATGCAGTCGGTGATGTCCTCCGCGATCGGCAAGCTCGCCGACCGGGGCATCACCCCTCCGCTGTTCCGCTCCGGCAACGTGGACGGCGGCACCGCGTGGAACAACAAGGTGATCGCCGACAACGCCGACCGGATCTACTACGCCTGGTGAACCGACTGCGGGCGGCCGTGGCCGGGGGACCGTTAATCGGCCAACTCCTTTGATCGCCGCGTAAGTTCATCCGCAACAGGGAAGGACTCCCGAGACCGGTGAGACGGGCGGCGGGGGTCGGGGATGCAGGCTGGGGCGGGGCGTTCGATCGGCTTCGTGCGGGAGCAGGACCTGCTGCCCGGGCTGTTCTGGGCCGCCGACGGGGCGTCCCTGCAGGGCCAGGCCCGGGCGGTGGCGCTCGCCCGCTGGGAGCTGCTGATGCTGGTGGTCGCCGCCTTCGCGGGCTCGGCCGACGGCGCGCTGTGGGCCTGGGCCGCCGCCCTGGCCTACCTCGGCGCGCTGTTCATGGCCGTCATGGTGGCCTGGCAGAACCCGCAGCGGCTCTGGTACGACGGCCGGGCGGTCGCCGAGTCGGTGAAGACCCTGGTGTGGAAGTACGCCGTGCGGGCCGACTCCTACCAGCCGCCGCCCCGCAAGCTACCCGACGCCGAGCGCCTGTACGACATCCAACTCGCCGGAATCCTCAGCGAGTTCGACAGCGACCGGGTCACCCCCGGGGTGTCCGAGGAGCTGCGGGTGTGGCGCGCCCCGGCCCGGCACCCGCAGATCACCGAGACCATGGAGAAGCTGCGCGACCAGCCGCTCTCGGTGCGCCGCGAGACCTACCTGCGCGAGCGGGTGCGCAGCCAGCGCGACTGGTACCAGGCCAAGGCGATCCAGTGCCGCAACGCCACCCGCCGGGTGGGCCGGCTGGCCATCGTGCTGCCCGCGGCGGGCCTGCTGCTCGCGGTGCTGCGCGCGCTCGGCCAGTTCAGCTTCGACGCGCTCGGCGCGATCTCCGCGGTGGCCGCCTCGATCGCGGCCTGGGCCCAGCTGCGCCAGTACCGCCCGCAGGCCGCCGCCTACACCCTCGCCGCGGCCGAACTCTCCAAGGTGGAAGCCCAGTTGGCGTCGCTGAACGTGACGTCCGAGGACGCCGAGGAGATCTGGGCCCGGCTCGCCCGGGACGCCGAGGACGCCATCTCCCGGGAGCACACCACCTGGCAGGCGCGCCGCGAGGTGCGCAGCCTGGACATACCCAACTGAGCAGGAGGCGCCGAGTGGTGACACGGAGGATCGAGGCGGAGGGCGGACGCGTCCTCGCGGTCGAAACATCCGGGGACCCGTCCGGCAGACCGGTGTTCCTGCTCCACGGCACCCCCGGCAGCCGGGTCGGACCCGCCCCGCGCTCGGCCGTGCTGTCCCGGATGCGGGTCCGGCTGATCTCCTTCGACCGCCCCGGCTACGGCGACTCCACCCGGTTGCCCGGACGGCAGGTCGCCGCCGCGGCCGAGGACGTGCGGACCATCGCGGACGCCCTCGGGCTCGGCCGGTTCGCCGTGCTGGGCCGCTCGGGCGGCGGCCCGCACGCGCTCGCCTGCGCGGCGCTGCTGCCCGACCGGGTGGTGCGGGCCGCCACCCAGGTCTCGCTCGCCCCGCGCGACGCGGAGGGCCTGGACTGGTTCGCCGGGATGACCGCCTCCAACGAACGCGCCTACCGCCAGGCCGAGTTGGGGCAGCCGCGGATCGCCGGGCCGTTCCAGGTCCGGTCGCGGGTGATCCGCCGCGACCCGGCCCGGCTGATCCGCGACCTGGTCCCCGAACTCCCGCCGCCGGACCGCACCGTGGTCGCCGATCTCGGCATCCGCCGGATGCTCCACTCCACCTACCGCCAGGCGTTCCGGGTCGGCGCGGACGGCTGGATCGACGACGTCCTCGCCTTCATCGCCGACTGGGGCTTCTCCGTCGACGCGATCCGCGCCCCGGTCCGCCTCTGGCACGGCGCGGACGACAAGTTCTCCCCGGTCGGCCACTCCGCCTGGCTCGCCGACCACATCCCCGGCGCCCAGCTCTACCTGGAACCCGGCGCGGCCCACTTCGGCTCGCTGAAGGAGATGACCGACGCCATCCGCTGGGCCGCCAGAGGCTTCGCCGACTAACGGCTGCGCCCCGCCAGGCTGCGCCCCGAGACGGGCGCGGGGAACTGCGCGAGCAACCGATCCCCCGCCGCAAGATCGCGCCACGGTGCAAGTCACTGCCCGCGTCGCGATCTTGCTGGTGGGTGCCTTCCGCTTCGCGCAGTTCCCCGCGCCCCTTGCGGGGCGCAGCCTCGCGGAGCGTCAGAGCGGTTGCGGCTCCAGGTCTCGGTTGGAGCGCTGCCAGCTGCGGGCGGCGATCACCGTGGGGTGCTCCTCGCCGAAGAGTTCGACCAGGGCCGCGACGGCGTGCAGTCGCAGGGCCTCGGCCTCGCTGCGACGGCCGGCCGCGCGGAGGGTCACCGCGAGGTTGGCCTGGCAGACCAGGGCGTCGGGGTGGGTGGCGCCGTACCGCGCGGCGAGGCCGTCGTACGCGGTCCGGCCGAGCTCCTCGGCCTCGGCGAGCTGGCGGTTCTCGGCGAGCGAGTTGGAGAGGTTGATCACCGCGTTGAGGGTGAACGGGTGGTCCTCGCCGAGGACCCGGGTGAGGCCCTCCGCGGCGGCCTGGCCGTGCCGGATGGCGCCGGCCAGGTCACCGGAGCCGCGCAGGTAGATGCCGAGGTTGTTCTCGCAGGCGAAGGAGAACGGGTGGTCCTCGCCGAACAGCCGGCGGTGGCCCTCGTAGGCGTCGGCGGCGATGTCGCGGGCGGTCTCCTTGTCGCCGGCCGCGCTGAGGTCGGCGGCCAGGTTGAGCCGGCAGGCGAGGGCGTCGGCGAAGTCGGGGCCGAACAGGTCGACGTACCGCTCGTAGGTGCGCTCGGTGAGTTCGCGCGCCTCGGAGAACTGGCCGGCCCGGCGCAGCGAGACGGCCAGCGACTTGGCGTTGCGCAGCTCCTCGGGCAGGTCGGACTGCGGGAGGTCGGCGAAGGCCTCGGTGACCTCCCGCAGGAGTTCCACCGACGCCTTGTAGTGGCCGAGTTCGCGCAGGTCGCGGGCGAGGTTGGACTTGGTGCCGAGGGTGTACGGGTGGCGCGGGCCGCGGACCGCCGCGTTGCGTTCGAGGGTGTCCTGGTCGAGGTCGCGGGCGGCCTCGCTGTTGCCGACCAGGCGGTGGTCGATGGCGAGGTTGTTGGCGACGGTGAGGGTGCGCGGGTCGTCCTCGCCGAACAGTTCGGTGAACTGGTTGAAGGTGTCCTGGTCGAGGGCGAGCGCTTCCTGGAACCGGTTGAGGTACCGCAGGTCGGCGGCCATCGAGTTGGCGGTCATCAGGGTGTACGGGTGGTGCTCCCCGAGGAGTTCGCGCTGGCCGACCAGAGTGGCCTGGTTGAGCGCCAGCGCCTCGGTGTAGGAGCCCTGGGAGCGCAGCACGTTGGCGATCTGCAGCCGCAGGCTGAGGATCTGCCGGCGCCAGACCTTCTGCTCGGCGAGGTCGGGTTCGACGTCGGAGCGCTCGGTCCAGGTGGTGTCGAGCTGGCGGCCGAGTTGCAGGGCCTGTTCGAGGTCGACGCGCTTCCACAGGTAGCGGACCCGGTCGATCAGCAGTTCGCGGACCTCGCGCTCGTCGCAGTCCTGCGCCCTGGAGGGCGTGAGGTGCGGCCAGATCTTCTCCAGGGTGGGCCAGTTGGCGGGGTCGTCGGTGTCGCCGCGGGGCGGCCGGGCGTTCACCAGGATGCGGTGGACCTGGTGCATGGCGGTGTTGCGCTCGGCCTCGGTCATGCCGCTGCGCACGACGGCCTGGACGAGCCGGTGGACCTGGAAGGAGTCGGAGCCGGCGTCGGTCTTGGCGAGCGCGTAGCGGCTGACCGAGCGGAGCACCTTGCCGAGCAGGAAGGTGTCGGTGAGCTCCTCGTCGTACGGGTAGAGGGCGAGGCGCATCTGCTCGGAGAAGAAGAACTGGTTGAGCGAGATCGGCTCGGGCGCGAAGAAGGCGCACAGTTCCAGCAGCCGCACCGCGGCCGGGGACTGCTCGCGCAGCCGGGCGATGGAGACGTTCCAGGTGAGGCCGACCGGGGTCGGGTAGTCGACCGGGGTCTCGCCGGCGGCGAGCACCTTGGTGGCCTCGGCCTTGAGCTGGTTGACGTAGCTGTCGACGGGGGTGCGGGTGGTCTCCAGCCAGGCGGCGGCGACCTCGACGGCCAGCGGGAGGTCGCCGACGGCCTCGGCGACCCGGCCGGCGTCCTCGCGGGTCAGGCCGCGGACCCGGCGGGTGAGGTGGTCGACCGACTCGGTGCGGTCGAAGACGTCGACGTTGAGCACCCCGGCCTGCCCGGACCAGCCCTGGTTGCGGGAGGTGACGAGGATGTGGCCGGGCCCGTCGGGGAAGAACCGGCGGATGTCGGCGGGCTCGTCGGCGTTGTCGAAGATCAGCAGCCAGTTGGCGGTGGGGAGGCCCTGGCGGAGCGCGTCGCGGGCGGCCTGGGCGGCCTCGTTGACGTTGTCGCCGACCCGCAGGCCGAGCCGGCCGGCCAGTTCGGCGAGGTCGACGACGACGTTCTCGCTCTGCTCGGCGTCGATCCACCACACCAGGTCGTAGTGCGACATGTAGCGGTGGGCGTACTCCAGCGCGACCTGGGTCTTGCCGACGCCGCCGAGGCCGTACAGGGTCTGCGGCGGCGGGAGGACGGCGGTGGTGCCGCCGGCCAGCTGGGCGCGCAGGTCGTCGAGGACCTTGACCCGGCCGGTGAAGGAGTGGTTGCGCTGCGGAACCTGCCAGAAGGTGGGCTTGGTACCGGGGAAGCGCGGCGCGCCGGGGGTTCGGTCGGGCAGTTCGGTCTCGCTGCGGCCGAGGGCGCGCAGCAGGGCCAGCGCGGCGGCCTGCTCGTCGCGGCCGATCAGGTCGACCGGGTTGCGGCTGTTGTACGGCGCGTTGAGGCGGACGTCGGAGACCCGGACCGGGATCAGCTGGCGGCGGGCTCCGGCCGGGTCGGCGAGCACGGTGCGGTCCCACAGCGCCTGGGCCTGCGGCGACTGCAGGTAGGCGGCGGAGAGCAGCGCGACGGTGCGGTACGCGGAGTCGATGCCGCGGCCGGTGGCCTCGCGCGGGTTGGCGCCGGCGCCGAGGTCGCGCGGGACGACGCGGTAGCCGGCGTCGGCGAGCAGGGCGGAGATCCAGTCGGCCCAGGCCCGGTCCTCGGGGACGTAGCTGAGGTACAGGTCGGCGGGGGCGGTGGGGCGGCGGCGGGCGAAGCCGTCGAGGTGACGCAGCCTCAGGTCCTCGGCCATCGGCGGGAGTCCGGCGACCCGGCCCTGGGTGATCTCCCGGGTGAGGCGCTCGTTGGCGGCGAGCATCGAGCCGGGCAGGCCGGGCTGGTCGCCGAACGGGGCGAGGATCTCCTCGTAGGCGTAGAACGGCCGGTAGGGGATCTCCACGCCGGCCCAGTAGCGGTTCAGCTCCTGGTCGCCGAGGGCGGCCGGCAGGCCGGCGAACTTGATCCGGGCCAGCGCCCGGCCCGCGTCGGCCTTCTCCTTCTCGCCCTCGTCGATGCGCATCGGCACCGGCAGGATGCGGATCTCGCGGTCGCCGTAGCGGTCCTCGATGACCCGGGCGATCCGCGAGGCGCCGTCGATCGACTGGTCGCTGAGGGTGAAGCAGACCACCAGGTCGTCCGGCATCTCGACGGTGCAGATGTCGGCGGTGTCGGTGAGGCCGGTACGGCTGTCGATCAGCACGTAGTCGTAGCGGCGCTTCATGTCGACGCGCAGCGACTGGATGAAGCGCTGGCCGTCGTAGCGCTCGTACAGCAGGTCCCAGTCGAGCCGGGCCACCGAGTAGTCGCGGTTCTGCTGCCCCGCCGGGACCAGGTCGATCCGGCCGCCGCCGGGGAAGTGCGGCCAGGCCAGCGAGAGGGCGTGCGGGTGGATCCGGGCGAAGTCCTCGATCCACTCCGGGTCGCGGTCGACCGGGCGGCGGGCCTCCTCCAGGTAGTCCGCGAACAGGTCCATGATCCCGGTGGTGGCGGCGACCACCTCGGGGTTGAGGAAGGGCCGGAAGAACTGGCCGAGGCCCGGGGCCTCCAGGTCCCAGTCGACGGTGAGCACCCGGTAGCCGTTGGCGGCCAGGATCCAGGCGGTGTTGGCCAGCGCCATGGTGCGCCCGGTGCCGCCCTTGTAGGAGTAGAAGGTGACGATCCGGCCGTGCCGGTCCTCGCCGGTCGCGTCGCGGCGGCGTGCCTGGATCTGCGGGCCCTTGGCCGGCCTCTCGGTCATGACGTTCCCTCCCTGGGGCCGCTGGTGCCCGTAGTCCCGCACGCCGTGCCGCCGGACGGGATCCCGACCGTCCGACGTTGTCTCAACTCATGGGCCGATACTGGGTTTCCGGTACCGCGGTCCGTCGTCGTCACGGTCCGTGCGGTCGCGGTTGTGCTGGTCGTGGGCGGTGCAGGCGCGCATCACCGCGCGTTCCATCTCGCCGCGGAACTCCTCCAGGCTGCCCGGGGCGCCGCTGGCCCCGTCGTCCCGCAGGGTGGGCTTGGGCCGGGCGCCGCGGCTGACGGTCAGCACGCTGTCGCCGATCTCGTTGAGCATGCGTTCGTTGTCGCGGCTCTGCTGGTCGTCCCGGTTCCAGGGCTCCAGGATCGCCACCGATCCGAGGTTGCGCCGGTCCAACCGCCGGATCGCCTCGGCCCGTTGGCCGTCCAGGAAGGCCCAGCGGTCGACCAGCAGCACGCACGGGGCGGCCGGTCGCTCGCTGGTCAGCAGGTGGTCGGACTCCTCCTCGAACTCCCGCACGGTGGGCTGGAAGCCCATGTTGCGGGCGACGTCGGCGGCGTCCTGGGCGAGCGGCCGGGTGGAGTCGGGGCGGAACGGCTGCCAGTCGGTGCGGCGCTCCCCGTACCAGGTGGCGCTGCGGTTGGGCGGCAGTTCGGGCTGCCGGTAGGAGTAGACCGAGATCCGCACCCGGTCGGCGACCTCCGGCGGGTCGAACGCGGACGGCTGGGTCTCGAAGTCGTGGGTCTGGCCGACCGGGATGACGGTCTGGTCGGCGACGTCGACGATCCGCTGGGCGAGGCGCCACACGGCGGTGTGGTACTGCGAGCTGTAGGACGCGATCTTCATCAGCGCGTACAGGCCCTCGGCGGCGTAGTCGGCGCCGAAGCTGTCGTGGTTGAACTGGAGCTCGCCGGCCACCCGGGGCAGCGTGTAGTGGTCCATCGGCACCCACAGCGCCGGGACGATGCCGGTCATCCGGTCCGCGCTGGGCCGGCGCTGGTAGACCGAGCGCCGGGTGAACAGGTGCCACTCCCGGCCGCACGCCTCGGACTTGAAGTACCTCGGCGAGTACAGCGGCACGAACACCCGGCAGGTGGCCAGCTCCCGGGAGAGCCGCTCGGCCCACTTCTGGCCCTGGTGCATCGAGCGGTCCATGAACCCGATCGGGTGCCCGGCCGGGGCGTCGGTGATCTGGAAGATCGCCTCGCACAGGTCCTGGTAGAGCTTGGCCACCCAGAGGTTGGGGTCCGCGGCGCCGCGCGAGTTGACCTTCGGGGTGTGCGCGTAGCTGAGGAAGAAGTACGGCCTCGGTGCGTCCTTCGCCCGGCCCGCTGGGCTGTTCACACGCGCCTCCCCCGAGCCCGCCTGTCACCTGTTCCCCCGAAAGGGTCTCAAGTGTAGGAAGGTTCGGAGCCCGAATGGAATAGGGCCTTGATCTGACGTGTGCTCAAATCCGGCGGTTTCTGAACCACTTGTCGGCGAGGTCGACCGCGTCACGGATCGGCATCAGGAAGCAGTCGGCGTCCCCGACCCGCCCGGCGACCAGCGATTCCAGCCCCGCGGAGAGCGCCTCGCCCATGTCCGGGAAGTGCTCGTCCTCCAGCCGCACCCCGGTGAAGGACTCCCAGCGGCGCCCGCCGTCGGGTTCCCGCACCACGCAGCTGTACTGCTGCGGCCGGCGGTCCGGCTGCCAGTACTCCAGCAGGTGCAGCGGGGTGCAGCACCACACCGGCACCCCGATCATCAGCGCCCGGGCGCCGGACAGGTACAGCCGCTCCACCGGCGAGCCCTCGCCCAGGTGGCTGGGCAGCGGGTGACCCTGCGTCAGGTGCGCGGCGGCCGGGCCGACCGCGCTGAACGAGGTCTGCGGATGGCCGCTGCGCAGCGCCCCCGGCAGCAGCCGCACCTCTTCGGCGAGCCGGCCCATGGTCGGCGAGGCGGGGGTGGCCGCGGCGTCCCACGCGGGCATCGCCGCGTGGTATTCCCGCAGCTGGTCGGGGGTCATCGCGGCGGTGGCCCGGCGGTAGTACGGCGAGGTCCGGGAGTTCTCGGGTGTAGCGGTGTACACGACCAGCGTGCCGTCCGCCCCGAGCGCCTCCCTGAGCGCCCCCACCACCCCGGGTGCGCCCTGTGCGACCGGTCCGAGCGCGCGCAGCGAGGACTGCACCAGCAGCGTCTCGCCCTCCGTGATCCCCAGCGCGCGCAGGTCGCCGGCCAGCTCGGACTGCGAGTACACCTCTGTCCTCCGGTCAGGCTCGGGCGGCGGTGGCCCGCCAGGCGGCGAGGTTGTCGGCGGCGGCCCGGCGGGCGGCGTCTTCGGCCGGCGCGCCGACCGGCACCGCGAGCGCCGGGGCGAGCGCGGCCCGCATCCCCGCGGCGAAGCGCTGTCCCAGCGGGGTGAGCGACCCGGAGTCGGCCAGCGTCTCGACCGCCTCCGCGGTGTGCGCCCGCCAGGTGGCCAGGTGCAGCCGCGCGGCGTCGGCGGCGGCCCCGCCGATGCCGTCGAAGGACCGCACCCGGGCGGCCCAGAAGTCGCTGACCGCCAGGTGCGCGTAGGTGCCCTGCAGCAGGCCCTCCAGCGGCCGCGGGTCGGGCCGCCACGGCGCGTAGTACCGCCGGTCGTCCGCCCGGTCGTACAGGTCGTGCAGGTCGAGCACCGCGCCCAGCTTGACGTGCTGGAACTCGTGGGCGAGCAGCAGCGCCAGGACCGGTGCGGTGGCCGGGCGGGCGATGCCGACCGCGCCGAACGCCTGCCGGGCGGCGGCGCTGACGTCCCGTCCGTCCGGTCCCGGCGCGAGCGGGGTGACGGTGCCCAGGCCCGCGGCGATCCCCGCGGCGTAGTCGGGCAGGTCGCGGCCGAGCAGTTCCCAGGCCTCGCGCAGCGCGCCGGTCCAGTCCAGCAGTTCGCCGTCGCCGAGCCGCTCGGCGGCGGGCCACTGGTGGCTGTCGCGCTGCGGGTCGGTGTCCTCCAGGGCGAGCGTCCAACCGGGCAGCGCGAGGCGGCGTACGGGCTGCCACAGGTGGTCGCCGGCCCGGTCCCAGCCGATCGTGTGCTCGCCGCAGCGCAGCCCGTCCGGGCCGCCGGCGAGCACCGCCTCGGTGCGGCCGTCCAGCCGCAGCCGGCCGAGCGTCGGCAGGTGCAGCCAGCCGGCGCGGACCGGCAGCGGCAGTTCGAAGTCCAGCCGGGCGCGGGCCGCCGCGGCGGCCGCCAGCTCGGCCAGTCCGCCCAGGTCGCCGTCCGGCTCGCCGCCGAGGCAGCGCACCGCCCAGGCCCGGGTGTACGGGTGGGCGAGCACCGCGTCGAGCGCGCCGGGGGCCTTCCGGTCGGCCTCGGTGAGCAGCTGCCAGGCGGGCGAGCCGCCCGCCCCGACGGCGGCCACCAGCCGCCGGGAGAGCTCCAGTTGGGCCTTGGCGAGAGCGCCGACGGCGTCCGCGCCGCCGAGCCCGCGGGCCAGTTCGTCCAGGTGCGCGTCGGTGAGCGGCTGCCGCCCCTGGGCGGGCACCGCGGCGCTCGCGCCGACCCGGTCGCGGATGGTGGTGATGAGCTTCATGAGGTCCCCGCAGAACACCGACGGGTTGTCGAATCCCCGGCCGGATCGGTAACGGTGGGCGTAGAGGCCGCCGCCGCAGGAGCGGACCACCGGGCAGCCGCGGCACTCCTCGGCCAGCCCCGCCAGCCCGGACTGCCGCTGGAGCATCCCCGGGTGCCGGGCGACCTCGTCCAGCGAGTGCGCGAACACGTCGAACCCGGTCGCGGGCGCGCCGTCGTAGGCGGTCTTCAGGCTGTCGGCCTGCTCGAGGCTGCCGTCGGTCTCCACCACCACCAGGTCGGCGGGGTCCAGGCCGAGCGACTCGGTCAGGCTGGAGCGTCCGCGCAGCGTCCGGTGGACCGAGTCGAAGATCCGCACCGGCACCGGCCGCCCCTGCTCCTCCCAGCGCCGGTAGACCGCCAGCAGCCAGTCGGCGTACGGGGTCGGACCCGCGCCGTCCGGCCGCTTCGGCGGCTGGTCCCAGGTGGCGTGCGGCAGCAGGAAGTCGATCCGGGGCGGCTGCTCGGCGAGCAGCGCCTCGTAGACCGCGACCGGGTCGTTCTCGACGTCGATGGTGCACAGCAGTCCGGCGTACAGGTGCCGGTACGCGGGGCGGCGCAGCAGCTCCAGTGCGGCCAGCACCTTGCCGTGGCTGCTGCGGCCGTCGGCGAAGCGGCGGTGCCGGTCGTTGGCGAGCCGGTCGCCGTCCAGCGAGACGCCGACCTTGACGCCGTGCTCGGCGAAGAGCTCGCAGAACTCCTCGTCGAGCAGCACCGCGTTGGTGTGGATCCGCAGGTCGAGCGCGCAGCCCTCCGGCAGCGCGGCCCGCAGCAGCTCGGCGGCCCGCCGCAGCCGCGGCTTCCCGGCGAGCAGCGGCTCCCCGCCGTGCAGCACGACGTGCACGGCGGGGAGCCGGTGGGCCCGGGCATGGTCCCCGATCCGCTCGGCCGTCCGTACCAGCACGTCGTCCCCGGCGGCCTTGGGCAGGCGTTTCCAGGTGGTGTCGGCGTGCTCGTACACGTAGCAGTGGTCGCATGCGAGGTCGCAGCGGCTGTGCACCTTCACCACGAACTGGCTGAAGGGGACGGGGTCGTGCGTCATGGGGCGAACCGATTCAGCGGGGCCCGGGGGGTCAGATCGAGGACTGGAACGCGGCCACCGCCACCTGCCTGGCGGCGGCATCCGGCAGCACCCGCTCGATCTGGGCGGCCAGCTCGTCGGAGTCCAGTGCGGCGAGATCGGCCAGCGAAGGCCGATCGAAAGCGACCTGAGCCCCGGTCAGGTCTTCGGCCGGGTTCGCGGCGAGTGCAGTCGTCATGGCGTTGCCCTCTTCAGGTGAGGCGTGCGAATGGGGAAGCGAAACTCGGCGCCGCAGCCTGAAGCCACAGCGTCACACTGCGGCACACCTCGGAGAAGCATATGGGACTCCCGACTCCGCAGTCGAAGGCCGATCGACCCCGATCTCTTCGCGTCTCCGTTGACACCAAAGGGAGTTGACGCCCCACCAGATGTTTACGCAGCTCAAAAGACCACCCGTTCAGCGGTACCAGCGATTCGACCGCTCGTGCTACCCCCCCGAACACCCGGCCCCCGACACGCCGCCACACTGGCCGTGCCACCTGCCCACCTCGTACAGTGACCGCACCCGCGCCCGGCGCGGGAGAACGAAGAGGGGCCGCGCCCACCACCTCGGCAGTCGCGACCCGTCTCCGTGTGTGCACCACTTCCCGCGAGGGCCCGGCTGCCACCGGGCCTTTCGCATGTCCGGGCTACTTCAGCAGCAGCTCCACCGCCGTGACGACCGCCAGGCACCAGGTGCCTGCCGTGAGCGCCCACGTGGCCCGGACGAGCGAGTCCGCACGACCGCGCTCGCCTTTCCGAACGCCCATGGTGGGACTCCTTCCTCTGCTCCAGCGGGTAGACCCCGCACGGTGGCGGTCCGGCCACCTGGCCATCGCGCCCGCACCCCACCCTGGAGCAGCACACCCGCAGCGTAGCGCTAGCGGTCTACGCCAGCCCGGACTTCACCCGTACATCGGTACCGACGGTTCGTCTCCTCGTGCCAACGGTCGAACGCCTGCACCCGCCGCGCGACTTCCGGTCAGGGGCAGAGCCGCTCCACGCGCCAGCCGTCGGCTTCGGCGAGGAAGCGGAGGCGGTCGTGGAGGCGGTTCTCGCGGCCCTGCCAGAACTCGACGGTGTGGGGGATGACGCGGTAGCCGCCCCAGAACGGGGGGACGGGGACGCCTTCGCCTTCGGGGTAGCGGGCGGCGAGGTCGGCGTAGCGGCGTTCCAGGACCTCGCGGTCGGCGACCGGGCTGGACTGCTCGGAGGCCCAGGCGCCGAGCTGGGAGCCGTGCGGCCGGGTGCGGAAGTACGCGGCGGTCTCGTCGCGGCCGACCTTCTCCACCCGGCCGGAGACCACCACCTGGCGGGCCAGCGCGATCCAGGGGAAGAGCAGCGAGGCGTTCGGGTTGGCGGCCAGGTCGGCGCCCTTGCGCGAGCCGTAGTTGGTGTAGAAGACGAAGCCGCGCCGGTCGAAGCCCTTCAGCAGGACGGTGCGCGAGCTGGGGATCCCGTCGGCGTCGGCGGTGGAGAGCACCATCGCGTTGGGCTCGACCACGCCGGCCTCGTCGACCTCGTGGAACCAGCGGGTGAACTGGCTGAAGGGATCGTCGGCGAGCTGCGCCTCCAGCAGGCCCTCGTGCTGGTAATGCTTGCGCATCACGGTGAGGTCCGGCCCTGGCCGGTCCTCGGTGGGCGTGGAGAGGGCGCTCGGGTGACGTTCCGCGGTAGGCACGCCAACATCATCCCGTACGACAAGCGCCGGACACTGCTACGTCCACGCAAACACCTGGCGATATGGTGTCTCGCCACCGCGCCCTCAACGGCGATCGCGCGGCCCGTGGGGGAAACATCACCGTCGTGGTGTATGGCGCAATGCACTCCGTGCCTGCCACTCTGACACCGAGTGCCAACCACCATCGGCCACCGGCATGCCGCCCCACCACGGCGGCATGTCGCGTCGGATCACTGAAGGAGCCGTTCTGATGTCGGATTTCGTACCCGGCCTTGAGGGAGTAGTCGCCTTCGAGAGCGAGATCGCCGAGCCGGACCGCGAGGGCGGCGCGCTCCGCTACCGCGGGGTGGACATCGAGGACCTGGTCGGCCAGGTCTCCTTCGGGCACGTCTGGGGCCTGCTGGTGGACGGCAAGTTCGCCCCGGGCCTGCCCGCCGCCGAGCCGTTCCCGATCCCGGTGCACTCGGGCGACATCCGGGTCGACGTGCAGTCCGCGCTGGCGATGCTCGCCCCGGTCTGGGGCCTCAAGCCGCTGCTGGACATCACCGCCGAGGAGGCCCGCGACGACCTCGCCCGGGCCGCCGTGATGGCGCTGTCGTACGTGGCCCAGTCGGCCCGCGGCCAGGGCCTGCCGATGGTCCCGCAGCGCGAGATCGACAAAGCCGAGACCATCGTCGAGCGGTTCATGATCCGCTGGCGCGGCGAGCCGGACCCGAAGCACGTCAAGGCCGTCGACGCGTACTGGACGTCCGCCGCCGAGCACGGCATGAACGCCTCCACCTTCACCGCCCGGGTCATCGCCTCCACCGGCGCCGACGTCGCCGCCGCGCTCTCCGGCGCGGTGGGCGCGATGTCCGGCCCGCTGCACGGCGGCGCCCCGTCCCGGGTGCTCGGCATGATCGAGGAGATCGAGCGCACCGGCGACGCGGCCGGCTACGTCAGGAAGGCCCTCGACAAGGGCGAGCGCCTGATGGGCTTCGGCCACCGCGTGTACCGCGCCGAGGACCCGCGCGCCCGGGTGCTGCGCCGCACCGCCAAGGAGCTCGGCGCGCCGCGCTTCGAGATCGCGGAGGCGCTGGAGAAGGCCGCCCTGGAGGAGCTGCACAACCGCCGCCCGGACCGGGTGCTCGCCACCAACGTCGAGTTCTGGGCCGCGATCATGCTGGACTTCGCCGAGGTCCCGGCGCACATGTTCACCTCGATGTTCACCTGCGCCCGCACCGCCGGCTGGTCCGCGCACATCCTGGAGCAGAAGCGCACCGGCCGCCTGGTCCGTCCGGCCGCCCGCTACATCGGCCCGGCCGCCCGCGGCCCGCAGGAGATCGAGGGCTGGGACCAGATCGCCCGCTGACCCCCGTTCAGGTGAAAGCCTGACGGGCCGTCACCTCGTCAACGCCGCCACCGGGTGCGCGTCCGGCCCCTGACCAGGGCCGCCGCGCACCCCGGTGAAGGCTGTCCGGTGCCGCAAAGATCACGTCTCAGCGGCCGGACGGCCGTAACATCTCCGCAATCCAGGGCGATAGGCTGCGGCCGTGGCTCAGATTCAGATCCCCGCCGACAATCTGCCCAACGATGGCCGCTTCGGCTGCGGCCCCTCCAAGGTGCGCCCCGAGGCCCTGAGTGCCCTCGCCGCCACCGGAACCTCCCTGCTGGGTACCTCCCACCGCCAGGCCCCGGTCAAGAACATCGTGAAGCGCGTCCGCCAAGGCGTCGCCGAGCTGTTCTCGCTGCCGGAGGGCTACGAGGTGGTCCTCGGAAACGGCGGCTCCACCGCGTTCTGGGACATCGCCGCGTTCGGCCTGGTGCGCGAGAAGTCGCAGCACCTGAACTTCGGTGAGTTCTCCTCCAAGTTCGCGTCCTCCGTGAAGGCCGCGCCGTGGCTGGCCGAGCCGACCGTGATCAAGACCGAGCCGGGCACCCACCCGCTCCCGGTCGCCGAGGCGGGCGTGGACGTCTACGCGCTCACCCACAACGAGACCTCCACCGGTGTCGCGATGCCGATCCGCCGCCCCGAGGGCGCGGACGCCGGCTCGCTGGTCCTGGTGGACGCCACCTCCGGCGCGGGCGGCCTGCCGGTCGACATCCGCGAGACGGACGTCTACTACTTCGCCCCGCAGAAGTCCTTCGCCTCCGAGGGCGGCCTGTGGCTGGCCACCTTCTCCCCGGCCGCGCTGGAGCGCGCCGCGGAGATCGCCGGCTCCGGCCGGTACATCCCGCCGTTCTTCGACCTGCCGACCGCGATCGACAACTCGTCGAAGGACCAGACGTACAACACCCCGGCCATCTCCACCCTCTTCCTGCTGGCCGACCAGCTGGAGTGGCTGAACGGCCAGGGCGGACTGGACTGGGCGGTCGCCCGCACCGCGGAGTCCTCCTCGATCCTGTACTCCTGGGCCGAGAAGTCCTCCTACGCGCAGCCCTTCGTCGCCAAGCCGGAGGAGCGCTCGCAGGTCGTCGGCACCATCGACTTCGACGACTCGGTCGACGCCGCTGCGGTCGCCAAGGCACTGCGTGCCAACGGCATCGTCGACACCGAGCCGTACCGCAAGCTCGGCCGCAACCAGCTGCGCATCGCGATGTTCCCGGCCGTCGACCCGGCGGACGTCGAGAAGCTCACCGGCGCCATCGACTACGTGGTCGACAACCTCTGAGCACCCGCTGAACGCGAACGGCTGAGCGCCGCCCCCACCGGGCGGCGCTCAGCCGTTCGCGTTCACTTCTGGAGGATCGCGCCGACGATCACCACGGCGAGCAGCAGCACGAAAGCACCGGTGACGATGCGCATACGGGTCTTCGGGTCCACGCTTCGAGGTTAGTCGGTCGCACGGCGGGCCTCGGCACTGCCCCGCTCGGGGCCGTACAGCGAGGTCAGCTCCTCGGCGAGCTCGGCCGGGTCCACCGCGCGCAGCCGGCCGTCGCCGCGGTACTCGCGGGCCCGGAAGACGGTCGGGGCGACGCCGACCCGGCGGGTGAAGATCCGGGTGAAGTACGCGGGGTCCTGGTAGCCGACCCGGCGGGCGACCACCGCGACCGGCAGTTCGCTGGCGGCGAGCAGCTGCTTGGCCTCGTTCAGCCGGACGGTCAGCAGGTACTCCTTCGGGCTGGTCGCGCCCACCGTGCGCACCGCGCGGCGCAGCTCGGCGACGGTCATGCCGGCCCGCCGGGCGTGCTCGCCCACCGACATCGGCAGGCAGGCGTCCCGGCGCAGCACCTCCAGCACCGGCTCGCCCGCCGGGTCCAGGTCGGCGCGGTGCCGGTGCAGCTCGACCAGCAGCTCGTGCACCCCGGCGGCGGCCTCCACGCCCGTCAGCGGACCGCCGCGGCGGATCGCCCCGGCGATCCGGGCGAACACCCGCTGCGCGGACTCGGCGGCGTCCAGCGGCACCACCTCGACGTCCGGCAGCAGGCCCAGCTCCTGGTACCCGGCGGTGGCGCCGCCGGTGAAGTCGACGAAGGACTCCGACCAGCCGTCGGCGTCCGGCGCGTAGTGGTGCGGCACGCCCGGGCGCAGCCACAGGACCGCCGGCGCGACGACCGGCAGGCGCTGCCCGCCGGGCAGCGCGTACCAGCCGCGGCCGCTGCTCACCACCACCGCCACCCAGTGGTCCAGCACCCGTGGGCCGACCGTGGGCAGCCGGCCGCGCTGCATGCCGACGCCCAGGCAGGCCAGGCCGGTCCGCAGCTGCGCCGGACCGGGCGTGAGGTACTGCCACCAGCGCTCCATCGTCCTCCCGTCCTGCTCGTCCGTCACGACAATCCAACACGCCGCCGGACTTTGTCCATGGCTCTGGCCTGGGCCTTCTTGCACGCTAGGGGCATGCTCACCTACGACTCGACCGGCTTCCGCCTCGACGGCCGCCCGTTGCGCATCCTGTCCGGCGCGATGCACTACTTCCGCACCCGCCCGGAGCAGTGGCCCGCCCGGCTCGCCGCCCTGCGCGCGATGGGGCTGAACACGGTGGAGACGTACGTGCCGTGGAACCTGCACGAGCCCGCCCCCGGCCGGTTCGAGCGGCTCGACGAGCTCGGCGACTTCCTCGACGAGGCGCGCCGCCAGGGCCTGTGGACGATCGTCCGCCCCGGCCCGTACATCTGCGCCGAGTGGGACAACGGCGGCCTGCCCGGCTGGCTCACCGCCGAGGTCGGCCGCCGCGCCCGCACCTCGGACCCCGCCTACCTGGCCGCGGTCGACCGCTTCTTCGACGTGCTGCTGCCGCAGGTGGTCGAGCGCCAGTGGGGCCTCGAGGGCGGCACCGTCCTGATGGTCCAGGTGGAGAACGAGTACGGCTCCTTCGGCTCGGACGCCGACTACCTCGCCCACCTCGCCCGCGGCCTGCGCGGACGCGGCGTCACCGTGCCGCTGTTCACCTCCGACGGCCCCGAGGACCACATGCTCGCCGCGGGCGCCGTCCCCGGGGTGCTGGCCACCGTGAACTTCGGCTCCGAGCCGGAGGCCGCGTTCGAACTGCTGCGCCGCCACCGCCCCGAGGACCCGCCGTTCTGCATGGAGTTCTGGAACGGCTGGTTCGACCACTGGGCCAAGCCCCACCACACGCGCGACGCCGCCGACGCCGCTGACGCGCTGCGCCGCATCCTGGCCGCGGGCGGCTCGGTCAACCTCTACATGGCCCACGGCGGCACCAACTTCGGCACCACCGCCGGTGCCAACCACGCCGACCCGCCGTTCAACTCCACCGACTGGACGCACTCGCCCTTCCAGCCGGTCACCACCTCCTACGACTACGACGCGGCCCTGGACGAACGCGGCCTGCCCACCGCCAAGTTCGACGCCTTCCGGGAGGTGATCGCCGCCTTCGCCGAGGAGCACCCCGGGCTGGTCCGGTACCTGGACGACCGGGTCGCTCAACTCCCGCCCGCCGCACCGGTGGTGACGGCCCGTTCGGTTCCGCTGGACGAGTTCGCCGCGCTGCCGTTCGGGCCGGCGGTGGCCTCGCCGGTGCCGCCGCTCTTCGAGGAGCTGGGGCTGGAGCACGGACTGGTCCGCTACACCGTGACGGTGCCCGCGCTCAGCGCCGAACTGCCGCTCACCGTCGAGGGGTTGCGCGACCGGGCCGGCCTGCGGGTGGACGGCAAGCGGGTCGCCGAACTGGAGCGCGGCGTGCCCGCCGAGCCGGTCGCGGTCTCCGGCGGGGCGCAGCTCCAGCTCCTGGTGGAGTCGCTCGGCCGGGTCAACTACGGCCCGCAGGTCGGCGAGACCAAGGGCCTCACCGGCGTCCGCCACGAACGCCAGTACCTGCACGGCTGGCAGGCCGAACCCCTCGCCCTCGACCCGCTCCCCGCCGCCGCGTACGCCCCCGGCGAGCCCGGCCCCGAGCTCCTCGCCCGCGGCACCTTCGACCTCGAGACCACCGGCGACACCTTCCTCGCCGTCCCCGAGGGCGCCCACGGCTACCTGTGGATCAACGGCTTCCTGCTCGGCCGCTACGACCTCCGCGGCCCGCAGACCACCCTCTACTGCCCCCAGCCCCTCCTCCGCGAGGGCACCAACACCCTCACCCTGCTGGAACTCGGCGACGCCACCCCGTCCCGGGTGGAACTCCGCGAGGCCCCCGAGCTGGGCCACCAGAGCTCGCCCCGCTAGGGTCGCGCTCCCCAGTCCGCCAGCGGCCACTCCCCCACCGTGGTGTAGCGGGCGGGGCCGTAGCCGAGTTCGCTGCGCATCAGTTCGAGCCGGCCGGCCTGCCACTCGGTGCCGCGGAAGCCGTCCATCACCGCGGCCATCGCGTGCAGCTCGCCCACGGCCGCGCGCTGTTCGGCCCGGCGGCGCCCGCGGGTGGAGCCGGCCCGGGCGAGGGTGAGGTGCGGGTGGAAGCCGTGGGTGTCGTCCGTGACGTCGAGGGCTTCCCGCACCTGCTCCGCCAGCCGTCGCAGGGCCCACACCTCGCCGTCGACGCCCGACCAGAGCACCCGGTCGCCGAAGGTCCCGCCGCCCGCGAGCCGCAGGCGGTGGGCGCCGCACTCCCCGGCCACCCGCGCCAACCCGGTCTCCAGTCGCGGGACGTCGGACGCCGGCACCTCACCCAGGAAGGCCAGGGTGAGGTGCCAGCCGGCCGGCTCGCTCCAGTGCAGCCGGTCCGCGCCCGGCATGGACCGCAGCGGGGCGGCGGCGTCGGCGAGTTCCTGCAGGGCCGGGACCGGCGGGTTGACCGCGACGAAGAGCCTCATCCCGCCATCCTGCCGCAGCGCGTCCGGTCCCGACGGATCATCAGCAGGCGGGCGCCAGCTCGTCCTTGGACACCACCGTGAACACCCGTCCGCGGCGCCGCACCGGGTGCAGGTCGAAGCGCACCCGCAGCCCGCCGAGCCGTCCCAGCACCAGTGCCACCACCGCGGCCGCGGCGGCCGAGACCAGTCCGCAGGCGAGCAGGCCGAGCCGCGGGCCGTACTGGGCGGTGACCCAGCCGACCAGCGGGGCGCCGATCGGGGTGCCGCCGGTGAAGACCAGGACCAGCAGGCCCATCACCCGGCCGCGCATCTCCGGGTCGGTGCCGAGCTGCAGCGCCGAGTTGACCGAGGTGTTGAAGGTCAGTCCGAACACGCCGATCAGGGTCAGCAGCAGCGCGAAGCTCCAGTAGCCGGGGGCGAACGCGGCCAGCACCTCCAGCGCGCCGAAGGCGAACGCGGCGGCCACCAGGCGCCGCAGCCGGGGCGCGCCGCGGCGGGCGGCGAGCAGCGCGCCGGTCAGCGAGCCGACCGCCATCGCGGTGTTGAGCAGGCCGTACTCGCCGGCCCCGACGTGGAAGGTGTCGCGGGCGAAGCCGGAGAGCAGGGTCGGGAAGTTGAAGCCGAAGGTGCCGATGAAGCCGGCCAGCACCATCGGCCAGAGCAGTTCGGGGCGTTCCCGCACGTAGCGCAGGCCCTCCCGGAGTTGTCCGCGTTCGCGGGCGATCCGCTCGACGGGGCGCAGTTCGCTGGTGCGCATGGCGAGCAGGCCGCCGATGACCGCGGCGAAGGAGAGTGCGTTGACGGCGAACGCCCAGCCGCTGCCGACCGCGGCGATCAGCGCGCCGGCGACGGCGGGTCCGACCAGGCGGGCGGTCTGGAAGTTCGCGGCGTTCAGGCTGACCGCGTTGGCGAGGTCCTTGGCGGGCACCATCTCGCTGACGAAGGCCTGCCGGGTCGGGTTGTCGACCACCGTGACCAGGCCGAGCAACAGCGCGAACAGGTAGACCGCGACGGGCGTGACGAGGCCGGTGACGGTCAGGACGGCGAGGCCCGCGGCGAGCAGGCCCATCGCGCCCTGGGTGGCGATCAGCAGGCGCCGCTTGGGCAGCCGGTCGGCGAGGACGCCGCCCCACAGGCCGAACAGCAGCATCGGCAGGAACTGCATGGCGGTGGTGATGCCGACCGCGAACGGGCTGCCGGTGAGGCTGAGCACCAGCCAGTCCTGGGCGATGCGCTGCATCCAGGTGCCGGTGTTGGAGACGACCTGGCCGGCGAAGTAGTACCGGTAGTTGCGGATGCGCAGGGACGAGAACATCCCTCCCGGGCGGGTGAACCGGCCCGGCGGAGCGGCGGGGATCTCCGCCGCGGTGCGTTCCTCGGGGTCGTCGTCGCCGCTGCCGGGCAGCTCCACGGGGGTGGGTGCCTCGGTCCGGGCGGCGGGTGCGCCGGTCGGCGCGGTGTCGGTGGCGGCCGGCTCGTCGGTGAGCGGCTCGTCGACGCGGTACCCGGCGGGCCGGGTGGAGAGGCGTCGGGGGTCGGTGCGGAGGTCGGTGCGGATCGTCGCGGTACGGATGGCGGCGGCTCGGGTGGCCGGCGGTGTCACGGTGTGTTCTCCCCTCGACACGCCGCGGCCGGATGTGCCGGCCGCGGCGTGGTCTGTGCGCTGGTGGGTTCCTGCGGTGATGCGGTTCTCCTTCGTTCGCCCGGGAGGCTCGGATGCGTGGACCTGCGGATGCGTGGACGTGCGGATCGGGGACGGCGTGGACTACAGGTGGGCCAGCTTGTAGAGCACCGGCGCGGCCTGCTTCAGCCGCTGCCACTCCTCCTCGTCGAGGCCCTCGGCGAGCTCCGCCAGCCAGGCGTTGCGCCGTCGGCGGGACTCGTTGAGGATCTCCTCGGCCTGCTCGGTACTGCTGACCACCACCTGCCGGCGGTCCTCCGGGTGCGGCTCGCGCCGCACCAGGCCCTTCTCCTCCAGCATCGCGATGATCCTGGTCATCGACGGCGGCTGGACGTGCTCCTTGCGGGCCAGCTCGCCGGGTGTCGCCTTGCCGCAGCGGGCAAGCGTGCCGAGCACCCCCATCTCGGTGGGGCTCAGCGACTCCTCGACCCGCTGGTGTCGCAACCGTCGGGCCAGGCGCATCGTGGACGACCGCAGCTGGCTGACCGCCACCAGGTCGTCCTCGGACATCTCGGGCATGTCCTTAGCTTATGTCATTACTCTCGCTAAGGAAAATTGATTTCGATCACGCCCGGACCCGTGCCGCGCCGGAGGTCAGTCCGCGGTGAGCTGGAAGCCGAGCCGGCCGAACCGCAGCCGGTCGCCGGGGCGGACCACGATGCCGCCCGCCAGCCGGTGCTCGTTCACGTAGGTGCCGTTGCTGGAGCCCAGGTCGTACAGCACCCACTCGCCGGCCTCGAAGCGCAGCTCGGCGTGGCAGCGGGAGACCGTGCCGTCGCCGAGGCGCAGGTCGCTGCCGGTCATCCGGCCGATCCGCAGCCGGCCCGCCGCCGGGTCGGGCAGCCGCAGCCGGGTGAGCTGCTCGGCCTCCCAGGTCTGGCGCAGGCGGACGTTGAGCGCGGACACCCGGGCGACGGTGCGCAGCAGCAGCCGGGAGAGCGGGCCGTGGGTGCGCAGGTCGGCGACGACGTCGGCGAGTTCGGCGCTGCTGCGGGCGGTGAGCACCAGTTCCATCCGGTGCAGGAAGGTCTCGTGGGAGAGCGCGCCGCTGCCGACGCCGTCCCGGAGCAGCTCCAGCGCGCTGTCCCGCTCGGCCTGCGAGGGACGGGCGAGCCGGGTGCTGAACTCCTGAGCGCTCATGACGTGATTGTCGGCCGGGCGGCGGGGCACTGTCCAGGGACGCCGCGACGGCGGTCCACCCGTCCGGCCTGCGGCAGGACCCGGCCGATTTCGGCGAATCCCTGTCAACTCCGGTACCGGGCCGGGTCGGGATGGCAGGATCCGAGGAGTAACCGCGGCCGCCAGGGGGAGTGACGCCATGACCGTGATCGCCGTGACCGGACACCTCGACCTCACCTCGACCACCGCCTGCGCGGTCCGCTGCGCCCTCGCCGCGTTGCTCGCCCCTTACCCGGCCGCCGAGTTGACCGGCGTGTCCTGCCTCGCCCCCGGCGCCGACTCGGTCTTCGCCGACGCCGTCCTCGACCTCGGCGGGCGGCTGGTCGCCGTCCTGCCGGGCACCGACTACCCCGACCCGCAGGCCGACGCCGCCGAACGCGCCGAGTTCGCCCGCCTGCGGACCGCCGCCCACCAGGTCGTGGTACTCCCCGCCGAACAGCTGGACTCCGCCGCGTACGTCGCCGCCAATGACGAACTGCTGCGCCTCGCCGACGAGTTGGTCGCCGTCTGGGACGGCCGGCCGGGCAACGGCCCGGGCGGGACGGCGGACATGGTCGCCGCCGCCCGGGCCGCGGGCGTGCCGGTCCGCCTGGTCTGGCCGCCCGGCGCCGCCCGCACCCCGCACTGACGCACCGCCGGCCGACCTGAGGCTGACGCGCCGTCAGTCCCCGAGCCCGCTCACGGCTCCAGGCGGTTCGGGCCGCGGAACAGGAACACCGCCTCCCGCAGCGAGGGCAGCCCGAGCGCCAGCATCAGCAGCCGCCCCAGCCCGAGCCCGAACCCGCCGTGCGGCGGCATCCCGTACCGGAAGCAGTCCAGGTACCCGGCGAGCGGGCCGTCCGCCCGGGTGTCCATTGCTCGGGGCCGGTCTCCGGGGCGATCGGCAGTCTCGGCTCGGCCCGCGACGCCACCGCCACCCGCTCCGGGATGATCTCCACCGCACCGAGCTTCACCACCGGGTTGGCCACCACCGCGCCGGTGACCTCGACCGCCGACTCCACCGTCAGCCCCTGCAGCGCCGCCCCCGCGCCGGTGCGTCACCTGCACCATCCCGGCGTGGTCCCGCACCACCACGAACTGCACCTTGCTCTGCAGCCGCAGCGTGTTCACCCACCCCTTGACGGTCACCGTCTCGCCCGCGGCCCTCGCCACCTCCGGTTTTCCCGCGCCGCGGCCGCCGCGGCACTAGGCTCGACCGAAGCGGCCGGGTGACGAGCCGTCAGGGATCCGGGGGTGGACTTCCGTTGGTCGAGTCGGTCGAGAACGGGTGGGAACGGGCGGCGCCGGAGCAGACCCTGGACGGGGTGCTGACCCTGGTGGGGCCGCTGGTCGAGGTGGGGGCGGTGCCGCGGCCGGGGGTGGCGGTGGAGCGGCTGGCGGTGTTCGACCCGCTGGATCCGCAGGCGCGGCCCGGCACGCTGCTGGTGGCGGTCGGCGTCGACCCGGGGGCGACGGCCGCCGTCGCGCTGGTCCGCGCGGCCGGCCGGGACGGCGTGGCGGCGGTGGTGCTCCGCGAGGAGCCGGACGGCGCGCGCAGGGCGGCGCTGTCCGCGGCGGCGATCGAGGCGGGCACGGCCCTGCTGTTCCGGACCAGCTGGGCCGACTGGGGCCGGGTGATCGGCACCCTGCAGGCGGGCCTCGCCGCGGCGGGCGGACCCGGCCACGCCAACGTGCCGCTGGGCGACCTCGACCGGCTGGCCCGGGTGATCGCGTTGCAGGTCGGCGGCGCGGTGACGATCGAGGACATGGACTCCCGGGTGCTCGCCCACTACTCCAGCAGCCCGGAGCTGGACCCGATCCGGCTGGAGACCGTCACCACCGGCGAGGTGCCGGCGTCCCGGCAGAAGGCGATGAAGGAGGCCGGGTTCTTCACCGCCATCTGGACCTCCCGTGACGTGCTGCGCCGCCGCGCCCACGGCGACGTCCCCGAGCGGCTGGTGGTGGGCGTCCGGGCCGGCGACAAGCCGCTGGGCACCATCTGGGTGGCCGCCACCGGGCAGGCCCCGCTGCCGTCGACCGCGGAGGACGCCCTGCGCGCCGCCGCCCGGACGGCCGCCCCGCACCTGCTCCACCACGACTCGCGCACCACCGGCCGGGACGAGCAACTGCTCGCGGCGGCCCGCGCGTTGCTGGACGGCCACGGGTCCGCCGCGGCCCTGGCCGAGCGCAGCGGCCTGTCGGCGGCCGGCCGCTGCGCGGTGCTCTCGCTGGGCGCGGCCCCCGGCGGGACGGACGGCCCGGCGCGCACCAGGCTGGAGAGCCGTACGCACCGGAACTGCGCGGAGGCGGGACACGTCCCGATCGTGGTGCCGTCCGAACGGGGGATCCTCGTCCTGCTGGGCAACCTGGCGGAGAATCAGGCCCGGGCCGAACACCAGGTGGCGGTGGTCGGGAGCCTGCTGGCCCGCCGGCTCTCCGACGAACTGGGCACCCGGATCCGGGTCGGCCTGGGCGCGGTCGAGGCCCGCCTGGAGGACGCGCCGGCCTCCGCCCGCACCGCCGAACTGGCCCTCGGCGGACTGCTGTTCGGCAACTCGACGGCGGACTGCGCGCGCCTCGACGAGGTCGCCGACGCGGTCGCCCTCGGCCGGCTGCTGGCCGCGCTGCAGACCGTCCGGCTCCCGGTGGACACCCCGGTGGCGCGGCTGGTCGCACACGCCGAGCCGAAGGGCGAGCGCGTCCTGCTGGACACCCTGCGCGCCTACCTCGACCACTCGCGCGAGCAGGGCCGGGCCGCGGACGCGCTGGGTGTCGCCCGCAGCACGTTCACCCACCGCCTGCAGAAGGCCCTGAAGATCTCCGGCCTCGACCCGGACGACCCCGACGCCCGGCTGCTGGCCCAGCTCCAACTCCGCCTGCGCGACGGCTGACTCCGCCATCGCGCACCACCACGCCGCGCGCACCGACACAGGCCGGATTCGTCGCCGGGCACCGCGACCGGCCGCGTTCCTCGTCGGACCGCACGACCCGGGGCGCGACGGCGGGCCGGCGCCGCCGCCGGGCTCCGCCCCGTCCCGCCCGGGCCGCCCTGACGCGCCGTCATGTCACCGCCCGGTCCGGTCCGGCGTACGGCCGGGCGGCGGGATGTCGGCGAACCCGGGCCGTGGGACGAAGACCCGGGACCCGGCCCGCAGGCAGTCTGGACTCACGCCGGGCGACGGTCCCGGTCCTCCCGAGCCGACCCCGAGCGGAGCGTGCCACCATGACCGGTCCCCGCCCCACCGCCCTGCCGAGCCCCGAACGGCGCGAGCTGATCCTGCGCGCCGCCGTCCGCGAGGGCCTGCTGCACCCCGAGGACGCGCCGCTGGCCGCCTTCCTCGACCTGGACTCCGTCGAGCAGACCGTCGCCGACCTGCGGGGCGCCTTCCCGCCCGAGGTCGAGGTGCTGCACGCCTTCGCCGCCAAGGCCAACCCGCTGGTGCCCGTGCTGGCGCGCCTGCGCGAACTCGGGATGGGCTGCGAGGTGGCCAGCCCCGGCGAGTTCGCGCAGGCGCTGGCCGCCGGGTTCGACCCGGAGCGGATGGTGCTGGACTCGCCCGCCAAGACCCGCCGGGAACTCGCCGCGGCGCTCGACCTCGGCGTCGCCGTCAACATCGACAACTGGCAGGAACTCGAACGGGTGGACGCGCTCATGCGCGGCCGGCAGACCCGGTCGCGGATCGGCGTCCGGGTCAACCCGCAGGTCGGCGGCGGCACGATCGGCGCGATGAGCACCGCCACCGCCACCTCCAAGTTCGGCATCCCGCTCACCGACCCGGGCAACGCCGCCCGCCTGGTCGAGGCCTTCCGCGCCCGCCCCTGGCTGACCTGGGTCCACTGCCACGTCGGCTCCCAGGGCTGCCCGCTGGAGCTGATGGCCGCGGGCGTCGGCGCGGCCGTCTCCTTCGCCGAGAAGGTCAACGGCGAACTGGGCCGCCGCCAGGTGGTCGGCATCGACATCGGCGGCGGACTGCCCGTCAACTTCGCCGACGACCGCACCGCCCCGGGGTTCGCCGACTACGTCGACCAGCTCGCCCAGCACGCGCCCGCACTCCTGGGCGGGGACTTCCGGGTGATCACCGAGTTCGGCCGCTCCGTCCTGGCCAAGGCGGGATTCACCGCCGCCCACGTCGAGTACACCAAGCAGGTCGGCGGCCGCGACATCGCCGTCACCCACGCCGGCGCGCAGGTCGCCACCCGCACCGTCTTCATGCCCGACAGCTGGCCCCTGCGGATCACCGCCCACCACCCCTCCGGCGCCCCGAAGACCGGCGCCCCCGTCCCCCAGGACGTCGCCGGCCCCTGCTGCTTCGCCGGCGACCTCCTCGCCCGCGCCCGCCCCCTCCCCCTCCTCGAACCCGGCGACCTGGTCTGCCTGCTCGACACCGGCGCCTACTACGCCACCAACCACTTCGCCTACAACTCCCTCCCCGAGCCGGCCATCCACGCCGCCACCCTCACCCCCACCGGCACCGTCCACTTCACCCCCCTCCGCCCCGCCCAGACCATCCCCGACCTCCTCCCCCACACCACCGGCTGAGCCAGCCACCCGACCGGCCCCTTCCATGCCGTACGAAAGGGGCCTGAAGCCTGGCACCGGAGGGCCCGGGACGGATCAGTCCGGGACGACGTAGAAGTCGGCCGGCTGTTGAAGCAGATAGCGGGTCCCCCGCCGGACGAGTGTCCCGGTCACCGAAACCGTTGCTCCGCGATCGTGCGCTTGGGTGGCGATCCCGTAGCTCTCCTCGGGAAGTTCGAACCACACTCGCCGAAGCCGGTCGTTCAGGTCACCTTCCACGATTCCCGCGATGCTCACCTCGCCCGGCCCCGCGAAGCCCTCCCGGTGGAGCCGCACCACCGCTCCGACCACGCGGACGTCTTCAGTCGGCGTCTGCGCTCGCAACTCCCGGGCGGCTTCGCGTAGAACCGCGACGTGGTTGGAAGTGATCACCACTGGCCTGGTCGGCTCCATCGGTCGAGACAGCGCCCAGGAGAACTCGATGTCGGTGGGCTCCGGACTCCCGCCCGAAAATCCTGCCAGCGCCTCGCACAGGTTTGCGTTCACCCCGTGACCGACGCGGCCCGTGAACGACTCCATCCCGCGCCCCAGGCTGATCACCTCATCGGCGGCGGCCACCGCCTGCACCGTGGAGTCATGGAGGGAGAGCGAGACACGACGCTGGAACGGCTGCTCAGTCTCAGAGATCCCGCCCGCCGTCGCGTCGAGGCCGGCCTGGCCGATCAACGGCGGAATGGGGATGTAGACCGTGAGCACATAGCTGCCCTCAAGCGTCGGCCCCAATCTGACCGAGCGCATGAAGTCCGTGACCTGCGTCGGTTTCCGCGCAGGCTGCACGAGCCGCTGCCGATCGATGCCGGCCGAGACGGCACTGACCAGGACCCACTGATGCAGGCTCTCGAAGGCCCTCACCCCGTCTTCGATGGGCATGGTCCCCGGTTCCCCGGTCGGACGGGTTCGTACGTACTGGACGTCGGCGTCGGCACGGGCGATCTCGACGACAATCTGCGCAGTGCCCCGGTCCTCAGCGGTCGACAGGGTCTCCAGCATGCCCTGCACATAGGCGTCGTATCCCCGCATTCGCGGGCTCTTCGGAATGAAGACCTCGAACCCGTCGGCGTCCGACACCCAGAGCGTCCCGCCCGGCTCGGAAGATGGACGCCAGCCGCGCGAGGCGAGATACAGCGAGATGCGCCGGGGGTCGGACGCCTGGGACGTGCTGAACTCCCCGAATCCCGTGATCATCTCACTCACCGCCATTCGACAGAGATCCCACCACGAGCCCGGTGAGCGACTCCATGGTCAGCAGGTTGGCCACGGGCACGTGCACCGACTTGCTCGCTTGCCTGTCCGGGTCGATCGGCTCTTCCGCCATCATGTCGAGCCAGTAGACGGCGTGCCGGAACCGAAGGAACTCGGCAGATGATTCCACATACTCAGTCTTCTCGGCCGGAACGTGCACCAGGAAGAGGTACCGCCTACTCGGAAGGTCGTCGCCGACCACACCGATCAGATCGTTGTAGTTCTTGACCGGGATCGAGTACGAGAAGCACCCGTCGACATAGACGGGATTGCTGCAGGACTTGATCTGCGCCTCGATCAGTGGGTATCGCATCGTCCCGGCCCTGCCGGGAAAACCGATCTGGATATCCACTCCGTCGACGTCCAGCACTCGTCTGCCCGGATTCAGACCGGCCGCACAGGCCAGGGCCCAGACCACACCCTCCGCGAAATGGCCCTGCCACACCTCGCTGTTGAGCGTCACCCCGTCGCTCCCGAAGCTCCGTGACCCGACACCTGAGCACCACCCGTCCAAGCCCGGTTTCGTGCCCCGATCCTGCACCACGCGGACGAGGTCCGGTGGCCGATTGCCCTACGTTCACCCCCCTCGGCTCGCGCGCGAACAGCGCGACGGCCCTCCCTCGGTCCGGGGAAGGGCCGTTGGACGACCTGGAAGCAACGCTGCCGTCAGGTCGCGGCGGCAGTGGCGGCAGGGCGGCGGGACAGGGCGTCGGAGACCTTGGCGGTGGCGTACAGGGAGACCGCGAGGGCGGTCACCAGGGTGGCGCCGGCGGCGAAGACGCTGCCGTCGGAGACCGCCTTCGCGCTGCCCGCCTCGGTGCGGGCGGACCCGGCGAGGAACGGCAGGACCACCAGCACCGCGACGCCGAGGACGACCTCGCCCCAGACCACCTTCGGGAAGTGGCGCAGCGTCAGGTGGAGCAGCGAGGCGGAGTCGTCGGCCCGGCGGGCCTGCTCGATCCGCGGCATCAGCCAGAACTGGTTGAAGGCGCCGGCCGCGACCAGGCCCAGGACCAGCAGGATCTTGACCAGCAGGGCGATGCCGTAGCCGGTGGTCCACAGCTGGGAGACGGCGCCGACGTGCTTCCAGCCGAGCCACAGGCCGGAGACGGTGACCGCGCCGACGCACACCATGGCGACCAGGCTGAAGCGGCGCCAGATGTCGGCCCACACCAGGCCGGCGCCCGCGCCGAGGCGGCTGCGGGTGCCCGCGAGGGCGACCAGCAGGGCCAGGCCGCCGAGCCACACGGTGCCGGAGACGATGTGGGTCTGGTCGAACACCGGGTCGAGCCAGCGGTCGAGCTCGGTGGGAACGGTGGCCGGTGTGCCGGCGATCAGGGTGACCGCGAGGGCGGCGGGCAGCGCCGCGAGGGCGAGGCGGTCGAGGTGGCGGCGCACCGCCGGGACGAACAGCGCGATCAGGGCGACGGCGGTGGCGACCAGCACGACGTTCTGCAGCAGGTAGAGCGTGCCCTGCGCGATCCAGGCGCCCTTGGCCGCCGGGGCGTCGAGGAAGTCCGCGATCCGGCCGGGGGCCATGGCGTCGCCGAAGGGCATCCCTTTCCCGGCCCGGGCGACGCGCGCCACCAGCTGGAAGTACCCGGTGACCAGCAGGACGACGCCCGCCCAGGCCAGGTAGCCCGCCGACCGCCTGCGCAGCGCGGCGGCGTCCTCGGCGGTGGTGCTCTCGGCCCTGAGGGCCGGGCGCACCGCGGCGGCGTAGGTGACGGTGCTGCCGATGGCGCCGCTCAGGCCGACGAAGTAGCCGGTCTTGGTGAGGACCCGCCAGATTTCGGGCGTGGTGTATCCGGCCGTCTTCGCGGCCAGCAGCAGATGACTCATAAGGTTAGCCTAGCCTCAGTAAGGCTACCCTGTCCTTACCTGTGCTTTACCTCTCATGACCGACCGTCAGGCAGCAAGCACGACGGCGGCCCCGCACTCGTCCAGGAGTGCGGGGCCGCCGTCGTGGCCGTACGGCTCGGGTCAGAGCAGGCCGAGGGCCGGCATCAGGTAGTAGAAGGCGAAGACCGCGGCGACCGCGTAGAGCGCGATCGGGACGGTGCGGGCGCGGCCGGCGACGATGCGCAGGAGGCAGAAGGAGATGAAGCCGAAGCCGATGCCGTTGGTGATGGAGTAGGTGAACGGCATCATCACGATGGTGAGGAAGGCCGGCATCGCGATGGTGTAGTCGGCCCAGTCGATCTCCTTGATGGAGTTCGCCAGGATCAGGAAACCGACGGTGACCAGGGCGGGGGTGGCGGCCTGGGCGGGGACCATGGTCGCCAGCGGGGTGAGGAAGAGGGCGACCAGGAACAGCGCGCCGGTGACGATCGAGGCGAAGCCGGTGCGGGCACCCTCGCCGACGCCCGCGGTCGACTCGACGAAGCAGGTGTTGGCGGACGAGGAGGTCGCGCCGCCCGCCGCGGTGGCGATGCCGTCGACCATCAGGATCCGGTTGATGCCGGGCAGGTCGCCCTTCTCGTCGAGCAGGTGGGCCTCGTCGGCGACGCCGAGGATGGTGCCCATCGCGTCGAAGAAGCAGCTCATCAGCACGGTGAAGACGAACAGGATGCCGGTCAGCATCCCGACCTTGCCGAACCCGCCGAACAGGCTGACCTGACCGACCAGCCCGAAGTCGGGGGCGGCGACCGGGTTGCCGGGCCAGGCCGGGACGGTGAGGCCCCAGGCCTCGCCGGAGAGGCCGGCGAGCTGCTGGATCAGGACGGCGATGCCGGTCATCACGGCGATCGAGATCAGGATCGCGCCGGGCACCTTGCGGATCACCAGGGCCATCGTGAGCAGCAGGCCGAGGATGAAGACCAGGACCGGCCAGCCGTGCAGGTGCCCGCCGGTGCCGAGCTGGAGCGGCACGGTGGTGTGGGCGGCGTCCGGGACGCGGGTGACGAACCCTGAGTCGACCAGGCCGACCAGCGCGATGAACAGGCCGATGCCGATCGCGATGGCCTTGCGCAGGCCGAGCGGCACCGCGTTCATGACGCGCTCGCGCAGCCCGGTGGCGACCAGCAGCATGATCGCGAAGCCGGCCAGCACGACCATGCCCATGGCGTCGGGCCAGGTCATCTTGGGTGCGAGCTGCAGCGCCACGATGGTGTTGACGCCGAGACCGGCCGCGAGGCCGATCGGGACGTTGCCGATGACGCCCATCAGCAGCGTGGTCAGACCGGCGGTGAGCGCGGTGGCCGTGACCAGCTGGGCGCTGCTCAGGTGTGTGCCGTGCATGTCGGTCGCGGACGCGAGGATGATCGGATTCAGCACCAGGATGTAGGCCATGGTGAAGAACGTGGCGACACCGCCACGGATCTCCCGGGGCAGCGTGGAGCTGCGCTCGGAGATCCTGAAGAAACGATCCAGCGCGCCGGACGGGGGCTGCGGCGAGGTCTGGGAGGGCTCGGGCGACGCGGCGGTCGACTGGGCCTGCGGAGACATTCGGGGGCCTCGATCGGGGTGAGCACAGAGGGAGTGGGGGAGTTTCAGTATGGCGATCCCGATCGTGCACGCGCCATCTTCGCGCGTAGAGCAAGCCCCTTACGGCGAGCCCGCCCCGCTCATGCCCCACGCGGCCCGGGCAACCGCCGAAGCCTCTGCCGGGCCGCCCGCCCCGCCCCGTACGCTAGGGCGCATGCCCAAGACCGCGCTGCGCCCCGCTCCCCCGCCGCTCGAGGCGAACGACGTCGCCATCGTCGGCACCGGCACGGTGCTGTGGTTCGTCGGCTTCGTGGCGCTGCTGCCGTTCCAGGGCTGGCTGTCCGACCACGGGCACGGCACCTGGCCGTGGATCTGCCTCTCCGGCGGCCTGCTCGGACTGATCGGCCTCAAGTACTGCGTCGCCCGCCGGGACGCGATCCGCCGGGCCCGCGCCGCCGAGGCCGCGGCCGGGGCCGCCGCCGAACAGGGCTGATCCGGACCGCCACCCGTCCGGCCCGAATCGCCCCCGAGTGGGGCGCACCGGACATTTCACGCACCTAGAGTCGGTGCCATGACGCAGTCACCGGAAGGCACGGCCCCCAGCCCGCCAGGCGCCCACCCCTCCGGTGCGGGCGGGGTGCACGGCACCGGACTGAGCGCCGCCGAGGTCGCCGCGCGGGTCGCCCGCGGACAGGTCAACGACGTTCCGGTGCGCTCCAGCCGCTCGGTGCGGGAGATCGTCCGGGCGAACGTCTTCACCCGGTTCAACGCCATCATCGGCGTGATGTTCGGCATCATCCTGGTGGTCGGCCCGATCCAGGACGGCCTGTTCGGCCTGGTCATCGTCGCCAACACGGCGATCGGCATCGTCCAGGAGCTGCGCGCCAAGAAGACCCTGGACAGCCTCGCGCTGATCGGCGAGGCCCGCCCGCAGGTCCGCCGCGACGGCGCCGCGCAGCAGGTCCCCACCTCCGAGATCGTGCTGGACGACACCGTGCTGCTCGGCATCGGCGACAAGGTGGTGGTGGACGGCGAGGTCACCGAGGCGGACGGCCTGGAGATCGACGAGTCGCTGCTGACCGGCGAGCCCGACCCGGTGCTCAAGCACCCGGGCGACCAGGTGATGTCCGGCTCCTTCGTGGTCGCCGGGGCCGGCGCGTTCACCGCCACCAAGGTCGGCCGCGAGGCGTACGCCGCCAAGCTGGCCGAGGAGGCCAGCAAGTTCACCCTGGTCAAGTCCGAGCTGCGCAGCGGCATCGACCAGATCCTGCGGTTCATCACCTACCTGCTGATCCCCACCGCGATCGGCCTGATCATCAGTCAGCTCGCGGTGCAGCGCAACGACTGGAAGGAAGCCGTCCGCCGGATGGTGGCCGGCATCGTGCCGATGGTCCCCGAGGGCCTGGTGCTGCTCACCTCGGTGGCCTTCGCGATCGGCGTGATCCGGCTGGGCCGCAAGCAGTGCCTGGTCCAGGAGCTGCCCGCGATCGAGGGCCTGGCCCGGGTCGACACCGTCTGCCTGGACAAGACCGGCACCCTCACCGAGGGCGGGATGGACCTGATCGACCTGCGGCCGATCGCCGACCCCGAGCAGCTGCCGCCCGCCGAACGCCCGCTCGCCGAGAAGGCCGTGATCGCCGAGGCGCTCGGCGCGATCGGCGCCGCCGACGCCCGGCCGAACCCCAGCATGCAGGCCGTCATCGACGCGTACGGCCCGCCGTCCGAGGGCCGCTGGCGGGTACTGGAGGCGATCCCGTTCTCGTCCGCCCGCAAGTGGAGCGGCGTCCGGCTGCTGGAGCCCGGCGGCGGCGAGGGCAGCTGGCTGCTCGGCGCCCCAGACGTGCTGCTGCCCGCCGGCCACCCCGCACTCGGCGAGGTCGACGAACTCGGCGCCAAGGGCCTGCGCGTGCTGCTGCTCGGCCGCAGCCCGCTCGCCATGGACGACCCCGACCCGGCCGCCGAACTGCGGCCGCTCGCCCTGATCGTCCTCCAGCAGCGGCTGCGCGAGGACGCCGCCGACACGCTGCGCTACTTCCGCTCGCAGGACGTCCACGCCAAGGTGATCTCCGGCGACGCCGCCGTCTCGGTCGGCGCGGTCGCCTCGCACCTCGGCCTGCCGGGCGCCGAGACCGCGATCGACGCCCGCACCCTGCCGGCCGACCCGAAGGAACTCGCCGACGTCGCCGACCGCACCGCCGTCTTCGGCCGGGTCACCCCCCAGCAGAAGCGCTCGCTGGTCGGCGCCCTGCAGTCCCGCGGCCACACCGTCGCGATGACCGGCGACGGTGTCAACGACGTGCTGGCCCTGAAGGACGCCGACATCGGCGTCGCGATGGGCACCGGCTCCGACGCGACCCGCGCCGTCGCGCAGATCGTCCTGCTCGACGACCGCTTCGCCACCCTGCCGTCGGTGGTCGCCGAGGGCCGACGGGTGATCGGCAACATCGAACGGGTGGCCGGGCTGTTCCTGGTGAAGACGGTCTACTCGGTGCTGCTGGCCCTGCTGGTGGTCATCACCCAGGTGCCGTACCCGTTCCTGCCGCGGCACTCGACGGTGCTCTCGTCCCTGACCATCGGCATCCCCGCGTTCTTCCTGGCCCTCGCCCCCAACACCGAACGCGCCCGGACGGGCTTCGTCCGGCGGGTCCTGCGACTCGCCGTGCCCGGCGGGATCATCGCGGGCACCGCCACCTTCGTCGCGTACGCGCTGGCCCGCGGCGACGACGAGACCACGCTGGAGGCGGACACCAGCGTCGCCACGCTGACGCTCTTCATCGTGGCGATCTGGGTCCTGGCGATCGTGGCCCGGCCGTACACGTGGTGGCGGCTGCTGCTGATCGGCGCGATGTGCGGCGCGTTCGCCCTGGTCCTGGTGGTCCCCTGGCTGTCGGACTTCTTCCAGCTCCAACTGGTGGGCTGGCGCGATCCCCTGACGGGGGTGCTGATCGCGGTGATCGCGGGGTTGCTGCTGGAGGTCACCTCGCGGGTCTTCGTGCGGAAGGGCGAATAGGGGCTCTGGGGGTACCTCCCGGCCCCCCTTGGGGCTGGGGGCGGAACGGCGAGCCCGGGCCCCTGAAAGCTCATTCGTAGTCGCGGGCCGCGAGGAGTTCGTAGGCGCGGTCGGGTTCGGTGAGGGCGGTGAGGATCTCGAAGCGGCGGTGCCATTGGTTGACGGACCAGGCGAGGCCGGCGGCGAGGCCTTCGGGGGTGGCGGCGTGGAGGAGGCCGGGGACGGGGGGGACGTCGAATTCGTCGTCCTCGTCGGCGGGGTCGGTGTCGTCGGGGTCGTAGGGGCGTTCGGGGGCGGTGGCGGTGGGGTCCCAGCGCCAGGCGACGTGGGCGTCCTCGCCGTCGGGGCCGACGACCAGGAGTTCGTCGTGCTCCTCGTAGACGGCGGGGCAGCCGGGGAGGAGCTCGCGGACCACCGCGGGGGTGCGGTGCAGGGTGCCCTCGGAGAGGACGCGGCCGCCGGCCACCTCGCTGGCGAGGGAGACGTGCAGGCGTTCGGCGAGGGCGGCGGCGAGGGCGGGGTGAACCGGGAGGACGGCGTGGTCGTGGAGGAGTTCGACCAGGTCGGGGGCGTCGGCGACGACCGCGGTGGTGGCGTCGACGATGACGGTGCGGTCGTCGCGGCGGCCGGTGGCGTCGTCGAGCGGGGCGAGCGCGCGGACCACGTCGAGGCCTTCGACGCGGTCGGCGGGGAGTGCGGCCAGCGCGGAGTAGATGCCGTGGAGTTGACGGTGGGTCACCTCGGAGGCCGGGTCGACCAGGCGGTCGACCAGCTCGTCGGGGCCGTGCGGTTCGGCGAGCAGGGCGGCCAGCGTGGTGCGGACGCCGAGGGCGTGCAGGAACTGCGGGTCGAGGGTGGTGCGGGCCTCGTCGTAGAGGCCGCGCAGCAGCGGGTCGGCCCCGGCGGCGCGCAGGCCGGCGGGCTCGCGGCCGTCCAGGACGGGGTGGTCGCGCAGCCACCAGGCGGTGTACGGCGGGAGGTCGGCGTACGAGCCGTCGGGGAGCAGGGTGCGGACGGGGGTGATGACGGCGTCGCGGTAGGGCGGCCGGGAGAGCAGGGCGAGGGCTTCGGGCCAGGCGTCGTCGTCGACCAGGTCGAGGTCGCGGACGGCGAGCAGCTCGGCGGCGACCGGGGGGACGCCCAACTCGGCGCTGTCGTCGGCGTGCAGGGCTTCGAGGACGTCCTCGCACCAGTCGGCGAGGCCGTCGGGGGCCTCGTCGATCAGGCCGGTGGGGGCGCCGCCGGCGGCGCGGTCGGCGGGGACGGTGGGGTCGAGGCGGTCGAGGTCGTCGGGGTCGAGGACGACGTCCTCGGCGCGGACCAGGGTGAAGGTGGCCAGTACGCCGGCGGCGGCGAGGACCTCGGGGCCCCAGCGCTCCAGCAGGTCCTCGTCCACGAAGGCGGCGTCGTCCTCGCGGGCGAGCGCGGCCAACGGGCCGTCGGGGAGCAGGAGTTCGCCGGCCCGGGCGAGTTCTCCCTCGTCGTCGGGGAGGGCCAGGCGGGAGAGCCAGGGGTGTTCGCCGGGGGCCGGGGCGGCGGCCCTGACCAGGGCGAGGACGGCGTCGGCGAGGTCGACGGCGCCGTCGAAGTCGTCCTCGCCGACTTCGAGCGAGCGGGCGACGGCGGCCCTGACCTCCGGCGTGTCGAGGATGCCGGCGGGGGTGGCGCTGCCGGCGCCGAGCTTGGCCAGCAGCGGGTGGGCGGCGTCGGGGTGGGCGAGGCGCAGGTCGAGCAGGTCGAGGGCTTCGGCGAGCGACTCGGGGTAGCCCTCGTAGCCGGCCCAGTCGGCGGCGTCGGAGGGCAGCAGGACGCGGCGCGGCCCGGTGACGGTGCGGCCGTCGGCGAGCGGGACGGGCAGCGCGCCGAGCGACTCCGGGTCGGCGCCGCCGAGGGCGGCGTAGAGGCTGCGCCACCAGACGGGGTCGCGCTCCAGGCCGCCGAGCTGGTCGACCACCTCGGCGAGCGGGACGCGGCGGACGTCGAGGGTGCGCAGTTCGGTACGGCGTTCCAGGCCGGCCGGGAGCAGGCCGGGGAAGATCGGGGCGAGCGCCTCGACCACGGAGTGGTCGGCGCCTTCCAGCAGGACCGCGTCGCGCGGGCGCAGCGCCGGGGTGCCCTCCTCGGTACCGCGCGGGTGCGGCAGGAACGGGGTGCCGGGCAGGCGGTCCAGGATCGCGGCGCGCAGCGCGTTGTCGAGGGCGCCCTGGCCGAGGCGGGCGGGCACCAGGCTCAGCGAGTGGGTGTCGGCGCCGCGGGCGCGCAGCAGGTCGGCGTAGGCGTCGGCGGCGCGTTCGGTGAGGAAGTCGGTGAGCGGGCCGGGCGCGACGTGGCGGCGGGTCGGGTCGAGCGGGTAGGAGGCGATCAGCAGCGCGGGCACGCCGAGCGGCTCGTCGCTGGGGGTGGGCGCGTGGACCACGGCGGCGGTGCGGGTGCGCTGCGGGTGGCCGGCGTGGTTGACCGGGACGGCCCAGGTGAGCGACCACCAGGGGCGGCCGCGCTCCTCGGTGGTGCGGTCGGCGAGCAACGCGGGGTCGAGCGGGCCGCTGGCGCTGACGGTCTGCCAGGTGGTGCTGTCCGGGCCGTCGGTGACGGTGACGGTGGCGAGCGCGTCGGGCCGCGCCGGGTCGTCGGTGCGGGTGAGGGTGCGCACGCCGTCGGGGGTCTCCACGGTGACCTCGGCGAGGCCCGGGAGGGTGAGCAGCAGGGCGTCGTCGATCTCGGCGAGCAGCCGGCGGGTGAGGTCCTCGGCGGCGGCGTCGCGCAGCGGGAGGACGACCACGGTGTCGTAGCCCTCGGGGGCGCCGCCTTCGGCCTGGAAGGGCAGCCGGAGCAGCGGGACGTGGCCCTCGCGACGGGTCAACTCCTCGGCGAGCTGCGGGCGTTCGGCGACCAGCGCGCGGGCCTCGGTGAGCGACCAGCGGACTCCGCCGGCGGCGGAGAGCACCGCGGGCTCGTCGGTGACGGCGAGGACGGCGGAGAAGCCGACGCCGAACCGGCCGACCACCGGACCCGCGTCGCCGCGCTTGGCGGAGGCGCGCAGGGTGGAGAGCGACTCGACGGCGGCGGCGTCCAGCGGGACGCCGGTGTTGGCGGCGGCCAGCACGCCGCCCTGCAGGGTCAGCCGCAACCGGCCGGGGCCGTGGCCGGCGCGGGCGGCGGCGTCGGCGGCGTTCTGCGCCAGTTCGACGATCAGCCGGTCCCGGTAGCCGCCGAGGGCGAGCTCCTCCTCGGCGTTGGCGTCCTCCCGGAAGCGGGCGGGCGCCGCGGTCCAGGCCTCCAGCACGGTGTGCCGCAGCTGGGCCGTGTCGAACACGTCCGCGCCCTGGGGGGACGCCGCACTGCCGATGATCCGAGACTCCACGTGCCGGGCCGCCCTTCGCGGTTGCCATGCGAATGCCTGCATACGGTCGGCATTCTGCCAGGGGGTGGCGGCCCCGGCGGGCGCAGCCGGTGGGCGGCCCGACGGGGGGCCTACGAGTGGCCCAACTCCTCCGCCGGGGCGTCCGGTTCGACCGAGCCGGAGGTCCGGTCGGGGTGGATGTGGAGGGGTTCGACCACGGTCTCGTCGAGGATCAGCTCGGCCGGGACGGGCGGGGCGGGGAGGATCGCGGCCTCGGAGTGCGCGCCGCAGCCGTAGGCGAGCGAGACGACCTGGCCGTCGGCGGGGCCGAACTCGTTGCCGCAGACGCCGAAGGCCTGGCCGAGCGAGCCGCCGATCGGCACCAGGAAACCGCAGGTGGAGCAGGACGCCGGGGCGGACTGCGCCATCGGCGTCTGCGGGCCGTACGCGTGCTCCCAGCGCTCGGCGGCCTGGTGCAGGCCGAGCCGGGAGAGCACCCGGGGGCGGCCGAGGCCGAGTTCCTCGGCGACCGAGCCGATCTCGGCGCGGGCCGGCGGCGGCTGGATGCCGGGGTCGGCGACCACGACGTCCTCCTCGGCGGCCTCGGCCAGCGCCGAGTTGGGCGCGAGCTCGTCGTCGCCGGACCAGCCGACCTCCAGCCGGGCGTCGTCGGCGCCGGTGGGCAGCAGGTCGCCGGGGCCGAGGTCGCCCGGGCGCAGCCGCTCGCTCCACGGCACCCACTGCGGGGCCAGGACGGAGTCCGGGCCGGGCAGCATGACCACTTCGTCGAGGGTGATGTTCTTGGCGCGCGGCGCGCGGGCCACCGTGACCGCCCAGCGCCAGCCCCGGTACGCGGGGTCGAGGCACTCGAAGGTGTGGGTGACGACGCGGTCGGCGTCGGCGTTCGCGTTCAGGTGGAGGCCGACGACGGCCTCCCCGACGCTCTCCACGACTGCCTGGCGGGCGAGGTCGACGGCCTCGGCACAGAGCCGGTCAGGGGTACGGCTTCGCATCGCAGCACTCACGGCGTCGGTTCTCTCCCAGTCCTGTCATCCTGCGGTCTCTCCCGAGGCGGTCCGCTGGCGGGCTCGCTCGGACGCCGCTGCCACGTCTCTTCTATTCTGCTCGACCCGGGACCGCTCCGTGGCCGGGCCGCGCCGCCCCGGTCGGTCACCCCCCGCAGCGCCGCGCCGGGCATGCGCGTAGTGCAGGCTACCCGCCGGTCGGTGGTGGGGCACAGTCCGGGGCGGTGGGCCCGGGCGCGCCGAGCCCGCGGCAATCACTCGTACGGCGCGCCGATCTCAGGCAGGATGGGCATGTGGCGGAAGAGAAACCGCCGCAGCACGGACTGCACCCCGGGCAGGCCGAGAGCCGGTCGGAGGCGCACGCCGTGTCGCGGCAGCAGCCGACGGTCCCCGGCGCGCCGGAGGCGGGTGGGTCACACCCGACGGGCAGTCAGGACGTACCGGAACCGCCGACCGTCAAGCAGCGCGGCGCACTCGCCCGCGGGGCGTCGGCGGCGGGGGTGCGCACCGGGCGGGTGGTGCACGGGACGGGGCGGCGGATCCGGCGGGCGACCTCCGCGGAGGGCGCGGGCGAGTCCGGGCTGGCGAAGCTGATCGAGCTGCACGCCCTGAACTCCTTCGGCGACATGCTGATCACCGTGGCACTGGCGTCCACCATCTTCTTCTCGGTGCCGACCGGCGAGGCCCGCGGCCGGGTCGCGCTGTACCTGCTGATCACCATGGCGCCGTTCGCGGTGCTGGCCCCGGTGATCGGCCCGCTGCTGGACCGGCTGCCACACGGCCGCCGCACGGCGATGGCGATGTCGATGCTGGCCCGGGCGATGCTGGCCTGGGTGATGGCCGGGGCGGTGACCTCCGGCGGGCTGGCGCTGTACCCGGAGGCGCTGGGCGTGCTGGTGGCGTCCAAGGCGTACGGGGTGGTGCGCAGCGTGGTGGTGCCGCGGCTGCTGCCACCGCAGCTGTCGCTGGTGAAGGCGAACTCGCGGGTGACGCTGGCGGGCCTGGTGGCGACGCTGGTGGCGGGCGGGGTGGGCGGGCTGCTGCACCTGATCGGGCCGGGCTGGCCGCTACGCGGAGCCTTCGTGGTGTTCGTGATCGGCGCCCTGATGGCCTTTCACCTGCCGCACAAGGTGGACTCCGCCAAGGGCGAGAAGCGGGCCGAGCTGCACGCCGAGCCGCACGAGCCGCGGCCGCGCGGCGTGCTGCGTGCGGTCGGACCCTCGGTGATCATGGCGCTGCGCGGGGTGGCGTCGCTGCGCTGGCTGGTCGGGTTCCTGGTGATGTTCCTGGCGTTCCTGATCCGCAAGGACCCGATCGGCGGGCTGCCGGAGACGGCGGCGCTGGGCGTGGTCGCGGCGGCCGCCGGGGTGGGCAACGCGCTGGGCTCGGTGCTGGGTTCGTGGCTGCGCACCCGCGGCTCCGAGGTGATGGTGACCACCATGGTGCTGCTGGCGACGGTCGCGGTCGGCGCGGCGGCGCTCTGGTACGGGGTGGCGACGGTGACGGTGGTGGCGGCGACCTCAGGCATGGCGGCCTCGCTGGGGAAGCTGGCGCTGGACGCGCTGATCCAGCGGGACGTGCCGGAGGCGGTGCGCACCTCGGCGTTCGCCCGCTCCGAGACGGCCCTGCAACTCTCCTGGGTGGTGGGCGGCGTGGTGGGCATCTCGCTGCCGCTGAACGCGGTGCTGGGCCTGTCGGTGGCGGCCGCGGTGATGGCGCTGATGCTGCTGTGGACCTTCCACTCGCTGCTGCGGGTACGGCCGCGCGGCGCGGCGACCCGTCCGCGCGTGGCGTAACCCGCGGGCGACTCGGGCACCCCGGCGTCCCGTGATCGCGGAAGCCGGGTAGCCTCTTGCGCATGAGCCTCAGCACCCGCGTCATCGCCGGACTCGCAGGCGCCGCCGTCGTCGGCGCCGGTCTCGTCGGTTTCGGCATCTACCAGGCCGTCGACAACGGCAAGCCCGCCAAGAACGAGGCCACGATGGTCGTCGGCACCTCGTCGATCACCGCCGAGCCGTTCTGCTACGACGGCGGCAAGCCGCTCACCGAGGACTTCCTCAACGACTGCGCCACGAAGGCTCAGAAGGCCAGCGACGCGAAGAAGCTGCCGCGGCTGGACGTGCGCTCCAGCGACCGGATCGGCGTCGGCGTGCCGAAGGACCTGGCCGACAAGGGCTGGTACGCGATGACCGACGGCGGCTCCGGCTCCGGCCGTGCCTCGATCATCAGCAACGCCACCGGCGTCACCTACTCGGGCTCGCAGCCCGCCACCACGCTGATGTCGCAGACCGCCACCACCTCGGTGACCGTGGTGTCGCAGAACCCGGAGACCAAGGAGTTCTACGCGGTCTGGTTCTTCGACCTGAACAACAAGCGCTGACCCAGCCGGTCGATGACCGCTGAGCACCACGACGAGCAGTCCGGCCGCGCGGCCGGACTGCTCGTCGTCGTCGCCGTGCCCGCCGAGGCGGAGGCGGTGCTGCGCGGGCTGCGCGACGGCGCCCGGCCGCTGCCGCTGCCCGGCGGGGAGCTGCGCCGCGCCGTGCACCCGGACGGCACCGCGGTGGACGTGCTGGCGGCGGGCGTCGGCCCGGCCGCCGCGGCGGCCGGCACCGCGGCCGCGCTGGGCCGCTACGGCGGCTACCGGTTGGTGCTGTCGGCGGGCATCGCGGGCGGTTTCGCGCCGCACGCCCCGATCGGCTCGCTGGTGGTCGCCGACGCGCTGGTCGCCGCGGACCTGGGAGCCGAGACGCCGGACGGCTTCGCGGACGTCACCGAGCTGGGCTTCGGCACCGTCCGCCACGAGGTGCCGGCCGGGGTGGTGCGGCTGGCCGCGAACGCGCTGGCCGCGGCGGTCGGCGAGGTGCTGACGGTCTCCACGGTGACCGGTTCGGCGGAGCGCGCCGAGCGGCTGAGGGAGCGTCACCCGCGGGCGCTGGCCGAGGCGATGGAGGGTTTCGGGGTGGCCGAGGCGGCCGCCCGGCACGGGCTCCCGGTCGGTGAGCTGCGCGCCGTGTCCAACGCCGTCGGGCCGCGCGACCGCGCGGCCTGGCGGATCGGCGAGGCGCTGGGGGCCCTGGAGCGGGCCTTCACCGCGCTGCCGCCGAACCGTCTGCTCCAGGAGGTCTGAGATGGCCGAGCCGCTGTCCGTGGCGTACTCGCCCTGCCCGAACGACACCTTCGTCTTCCACGCCTGGGCGCACGGCCTGGTGCCCGGCGCCGAGGCGCCCGAGGTGCGGTTCGCCGACATCGACGTCACCAACGGCCTGGCCGAGCGCGGCGAGCTGGACGTCCTGAAGATCTCCTACGGCCAGCTGCCCTGGGTGCTGGACGAGTACGCGCTGCTGCCGTGCGGCGGCGCGCTGGGCCGCGGCTGCGGGCCGCTGGTGCTCACCGCGGAGCCGATCGACGCGGCGGCGCTGGCGGGCCGGCGGGTGGCAGTGCCCAGCGAGCGCTCCACCGCGTACCTGCTGTTCCGGCTGTGGGCGGCCGAGGCGGTGCCGGGCGGCTTCGGCGAGATCGTGGTGCTGCCGTTCCACGAGATCATGCCCGCCGTACGGGACGGGCGGGTGGACGCCGGACTGGTGATCCACGAGGCCCGGTTCACGTTCCGCAACTACGGGCTGCACTGCCTGGCCGACATGGGCGAGGCCTGGGAGGCGGCGACCGGGCTGCCGATCCCGCTGGGCGCGATCGTGGCCCGCCGCTCGCTCGGCGCGGAGCGGCTGCGCGCGCTCGCCGACACGATCCGCGCCTCGGTGCGGGCCGCCTGGGACGACCCGGCGGCCTCCCGCGGGTACGTGCTGGCGCACGCGCAGGAGATGGACCCGGACGTCGCCGACCAGCACATCGGGTTGTACGTCAACGAGTTCACCGCCGACCTCGGCGAGGAGGGCTACGCGGCGGTGCGCGGCCTGCTCACCCGGGCCGCCGGGCAGGGACTCGTCCCCGCGGTCGACCCGGGTGCGCTGGCCTTCGGCTGACGGGGGCTCAGGCCCCGGCGTCGAACTGGTCGGCGATGGCGCGCAGCACCATCGCGATCTTCTGGCCCTCGGCGCGGGCGGGGTAGCGGCCGCGCTGCAGGCCGGGCAGCACGCTGTCCAGCTTGGTGATCAGGTCCTGGACGATCGGGGCCATGTCGTCCGCGCTCTTGCGCTGGTTGGCGGCGACCGACGGCAGCGCGTCCAGCAGCGTCACGGTCATCGCCTGGTCACCGCGGTGGCCGGCGGCGATGCCGAACTCGACGCGCTGGCCCGGCCGCAGCGTGGTGACGCCCGCGGGCAGCGCCTTGGTGTGGACGAAGACCTCGCCTCCGTCGTCGCGCGACAGGAAGCCGTAGCCCTTCGTCTCGTTGAACCACTTGACCTGGCCGGTGGGCATCTCGAAAAGTCCTCGGTATCGGGTGCGAGCGACCCCGTCGGGTCGCGGATGGGTGGGCGGGCCGACCACGGTGTGCGGGCGGCCGGTATCGCTCAGTAGAGCAATGATCCCTCAGCGTCCGCCGGAACACCGAGGGGATTCCTGACCGGGGTGGGCCCGGGCCTCGCGCCTTCCGCGCCTTCCACTGGCTCACACCCCCGATCGGCGACGGGCGGGCGTTCGTGGACCAGCCGCTGGTCGACCCGCGCGATGGCTGCATACCCGGGGCGGGCGAGGGTCGAAACTCCCTGCGCGCGCGGAGTTGCGGGCAGTGACGCCGGGCCGGTCAGGACGGGTCCGCGAGGTGCCCGCCGAGCCAGCCGAGCGAGGCCGGGAGCATCCGCGACCAGGTGGTGAAGTTGTGCCCGCCGGTGTCGAGCGTGATCGAGGAGACCTTGGTGCCGGTGCCCTTCGCGGCGGCGGTGAACCGCTCGGTGTCGGCGAAGTAGTCGCCGTCGCCCTCCCGGCTGCCGCCGACCAGCAGTGCGGTGGCCGGCGCGGGCAGGTGGGCCAGCCGCCAGCCCAGGTCGGCCTCGTCCCGGCGCTGCGCGCTGCCGCCGAACAGGTCGCCGGTGGTGGCGTCCTCGGCCGCCCTGTAGTACCCGGACAGCGACACCGCCGCGGAGAACACCTGCGGGTGACGCATCGCCAGTTTCAACGCGCAGTACCCGCCGGTGGAGTTGCCGACCACGCCGAGACTGCCCGGCCCGTCCGCGATCCGGTAGGCGGAGCGCAGCGCGGCGGGCACGTCCGCGCTGAAGTACGAGTCGGCCTGCGGGCCGCCCGGGACGTCCTCGCACTCGGTGTCCCGGGGCATCGCCGGGGAGGGCCGCATCAGCACCAGCACGGTCGGCTTGGCCTTGCCCTCCCGGGTCAACTGCAGCTGCACCGCCGGGTAGTTCAGCTTGGTGATCAGGTTCTTGGCGTCGCCGGGGAAGCCGGTGATGGCGATCGCGGCGGGGAAGCGCCGGTGCTGGAACTCCGGCTGGAAGTACTGCGGCGGGAGGTAGACGTACCCCTCGGTGGCCAGGCCGGTGGTCGCCCCCGACAGCCGGACCTTCTCCAGCCTCCCGACCTGCGCCGGGTCCCGCCCGACCGAGTTGGTGCCGCGGACGTTCTCCGCCGCCAGCTTCTGCACGCCCTCGGTGCGGCCGCGCAGCTGGTTCTGGACGGTCACCGGCCCGGCGTCGCCGGTGCCCAGCAGGTCGTCCCAACTGCTGTAGAAGGCGAAGTAGTTGTTGGCCAGCAGCCCGAGCGTGCAGATCACCGCCAGCTGGGTGCCGACGATGGTGCCCAGCCGCCCCAGCACCGCCTGCCAGCTGCGCCGGGCCAGCCGCGGCCACAGCCACACCGTCCCGGCCACCATCAGCGCCGAGACCAGCGCGGACAGCGCCAGCACCTTGTGACTGGTCAGACCCACGCCCCGCTCCCACTTCTCGCACTCGCCGGTCCCAGCATGCCTGAGTGTTTCCTGGGAACCTTGAGCGTTCAGTCGGAAACCGGACGGCTCCGCCCCCGCCGATCGGCGGGGGCGGGCGGGGCGGGGCCGCGGTCGGTGGGAGACTGGGGGCGGCAGCCGCAGCAGGAGGAGTCGCAAGTGAGCCGTCAGTCCACCGATCCCGGTGACACCCTGGTCCGCGTCGGCGGGATCGTCTTCGGCGTCGGGATGCTCGCCACGATCGCCACCTTCGTGCCGCTCTTCCTCGACCTGCCGCGCCTGCCCACGGTGGCCTACTGGCTGTGCATGCTGATGCCGGCCGGGCTGCTGGTCTCGCTGACCGGGCTGTTCACCACGGCCCGCGCGGACGCCCGCAAGCGGCGCGCGGCGGCCGCCTCCGCCTGACGGCCCGTCAGCCCAGGTGGGCGGTGAGCCAGGCGGGGAACTCGGTGAGGTCGCGCAGCACCACGTCGGCGCCCGCCTCGGCCAGCTCCGCGGCGCTGTACGGGCCGGTGGCCACGCCCACCGCGACGGCCTCGGCGGCCCGGGCGCCCCGGATGTCGCCGAGGTGGTCGCCGACGTAGACGTGCGCGCCGTGCGCGCGCAGCGCGTCGCCCTTGGTCTCCGCCCACAGGTCGCCGACCAGGGCGTCCACCTCCAGCCCGATGCCGTCCAGGTGGCGGCGGGCGTTCGGCTCGTACTTGCCGGTGATCACCAGCACCCGGCCGCCCACCGCACGCACCGCGGCGACCGCGGCCAGCGCCCCGGGCAGCTCCAGGCTGCCGGACACCGCGTGTTCCGCGTACAGCTCGCGGTAGCGGTCGGCGACGACCTCCACCCGGTCCGCCGGGAACCAGTGCGCGAGCTCGTGGACCAGCGGCGGGCCGAGCCGGCTGACCGCGAGGTCGGCGTCGATGTACGTCGCGGTCTCGGCGGAGAGCACCTCGTAGGTGGCCTTGATGCCGGGCCGGGTGTCGAGCAGGGTCATGTCCAGGTCGAAGCCGACGGTGAGAGCCATACGGCCAGCCTAGTCAGCGGGGTTTCCCACCGGATGAGCCGGGCCGGGCGCGGGGGGACGGCGATACTGCCGGAAACCGCCCGCGACGTCGGAGGTCCCAGGTGTCACGCCCCCTCTCCCGCCGGGCCGCGTTCGCCGGGCTCGGCGCCGTCCTGCTGACCGGCTGCGGCCCGCGTCCGCTGCCCGTCGAACTGCCGCTGCCCGACCGGTCCGGCAGCGGCTCGCCCAGCCCCACGCCGACGCCCACGCCGACGCCGACGCCGAGTGCGACCGTCACCGGTGCGGACGGCCCGGTGGTCGTGCCCGGCGGACCGATCCGGGTGGTCGCGCTGGACACCGCCGAGCTGGACTCCGCGATGACGCTCGGCATCACCCCCGTGGGCGCGGCGAAGGCCCCGCTCGACGCCGGGCCGCCCGACTACTGGCCGGCCTCCCGGCTGGCCCGGGTCGCGGTGGTCGGCGACATCGCCGCGCCGCCCGACGCCGCCGCGATCGGCGCGACCCGCCCGCAGCTGATCCTCTCCAGCCAACTGCGCGACGGCGCCCACCTGGCTGCGCTGCAGGCCCTCGCCCCGACCGTGCTGACCCGCACCACCGGCGCCCCGTGGAAGGAGAACTTCCAGCTGCACGCCGCCGCGCTGGACCGCCGCGACCAGGCCGCCGCCGTGGTCGCGGGCTACGCCCGGCACGTCGATCAGGCGACCCGCACACTGGCCGCCGCCGGGGCGGCGGGCCGCCGGATCAGCCTGGTGCGCTTCGTCGAGGGCTCCCCCACCGTCCGCCTGTACGCCCGGCAGAACTTCCCCGGCTCGGTCCTCGCCGACCTCGGCCTGCCCCGCCCCGACCCGCAGAACACCGACCAGTTCGCCGTCGAGGTGACGCCCGACCAGCTCGCCCAGGCCGACGGCGACGTGCTGCTGTACGCCGGCTACGGCGACCCGGACCGTTCCGGCCTGACCGCCGCGCTGGCCTCCCCCGCCTGGCAGTCGCTCGGCGCGGTCCGCTCCCACCACGCCTTCCCGGTCGACGACCGGCTGTGGTTCCAGGGCATCGGCTACACCGGCGCGCACTTCCTGATCGCCGAGCTGCTGCACCTGCTCGGCGTGGCCTGACGACCCGTTCGGTGGCGGTGCGTCAGGCGGGCGCGGCGGTGCCCATGGCGAGCAGCGCCGCGCGGAAGACCACCACGTGGCGGGCGTTCTGCAGGATCCACACCCAGCGCGGGAAGCCGGACTCGGCGGCCTTCAGCAGCGCGGCCACGTCGATCCGGGCCAGTTCCTCGTCGCCCTTGCGGGCGAAGGCGGCCCGTACCGAGGGCGCGGCGGTCAGGTTGCTGTAGAGGATCACGCAGTTGATCGCCAGCACCAGGCCGAGGACCACCTGGTGCAGGACCACGGCCCAGCTCCGCCCGGTCAGGTCGAGCGCGGCGGTGGCGGCCAGCACGGCGGCGATCGCGACGGGCGCCCAGGTCTCGTGGCCACCCGCGTCGAAGCGCATCCCGTTCTCCTCCAGCACGGTGCCGCGCACGCCCTGGCGGCGCAGTTCGGCGCGGGCGGCGACGGTCGCGGCGGCGCCGAAGCGGGCCCGGACGACCGGGATTCCTGAACTTTGTGCAGGAGCCTCCGGCCGCCCTAGGGTGAGGCCATGGCACGCGACACGCTCACCCGCGAACAGATCGTCCGCACCGCCGTCGAACTGCTCGACGAGGACGGCCTCGAAGGCCTCAACATGCGCAGCCTCGGCAAACGGCTGGGCGCCGCCGCCACCGCCGTCTACTGGCACGTCAAGAACAAGGACGAACTCGTGCTGGCGGCCGGCGACCTGGTCTGGCACGAGATCCCGCTGCCCGAGCGCGACCCCGCCCAGTGGCGCACCGCCGGGACCGCCCTCGCCCTCGACCTGCACGCGATGCTCGCCCGCCACCCGTGGCTGGTGCAGGCCTTCGGCTCGTACCTGTTCCACGGCCCCGGCAAGGCCCGTTTCGACGACCACACGCTCGACCTGTACGAACGGGCCGGCTTCACCCCCGCCCAGGCCGACGTGATCGCCGCCGCCGTCTTCACCTACGTCCTCGGCAACGCGCTCGCCGTCGCCGCGACCGCCTCCCTGCACCGACGGCTCGGCCGCGACGGCCAGGACCCCGAGCAGGCCATCGCCGACACCATGGCCAAGGCCGTCGCCGTCGGCCGCGACTACCCCCGGCTGCGCGCCCGGCTCGACCGGGAGAGCCCCGCCGACTACGCGGACGCCCCCGAGGACACCCTCGAACTCGGCCTGCACGCGCTGCTCGCCGGACTGGAGACCCGCCTCGCCGCCTGACCCGGCGTCACAACGTCCGGGCCTCACTCCGGCTTGCCCGACGCAGCGTCACGACACCCGGTCGACCCTCACTCCGACTTGCGCCGACGCAGCGTCACCACCAGCAGGAACACCGCCGTGATCACCGCCGCCACCCGCAGCGCCCCCGGGGCGCCGGCCCAGGTGCTTGCGCCCGCGTCGCTGCCCGGAGCCAGCGCGGTGCCCCAACGGCCCTGCTCCCGGCCCCAGTTCCACACCGCGAAGCCGGTGAGGGTGGCCAGCGGGATGCCCAGCACGGCGAACTTCCGGGTCATGTCGGCCAGTCCGCGCGACAGGTACGACACGCCCCATCCGGCCAGCATCGCCAGCAGCGAACCGGTCACCGCGCCCGCCAGCAGCGCCGTCGCACCGAGCAGCAGCAGCGGCGCGGGACGCCGGGACGCGCCCGGCCCGGGCTGCGCCGCGGGCTCCTCGACGGGCGGGGCGTCGGCGGCCGGGGCGGGCCGGCCGAACAGCGCCTTCAGCGCGCGGCGGCCCAGGCCGGGCCGCGGCTCGGGGGCGGCGGGCGGCTCGGGCACGGCCGGGGTCAGCGGCTCCGCGGCGGGCTCCGGCGCAGCCGCCGGCTCCGGCGGGGCGGTCGGCAGGTCGAAGTAGACGGCGTCCCAGCCCGGGTAGGCCTCGGTGACGTCGGTGCGGCCGCGGCCCTCCGCGTACTCGGCGGCCCGCCGGACCTCCGCGTCCGTCGGCCCGGACGGCTCCGGGTCCGGCTTCTTCAGCTCCACCGCGGGCGTCTGCGGCGGTACGCCCGGCACCGGGGGCACCGCCGGCGGCGAGTCCACCGCCTGCCGGGGCAGGTACACGCTCTCCCCGCCGCCCTCCGCGGATCCGCCGTCCCGCCACCACGAGCCGCCCGCCATCGCCCCGCCTCACCTCAGCCGTCCCCGCCGCCCCTGACCGTACCCACCCCCGCCGCCCCCAAGCGAGCCCCGCGCCCCCGCACGCCCCACCCCGCACCGCGCGCCGGGACGGCCCCGGACGGGTGGCTGACGGTGGTTCGCGCGGAGTTCTTCCGCCGTTCTGGGCTCCATCGCGCCGGGTTGACTAGTCTGGACCGGATGACCGCACCGCAGAGCGCGCCGCGCGCCACCCGCGCCACCGCCCCCCGCACGCTGGCCGAGGAACTCCGCGGCCGGGGGGACGAGGCCGTCGCCGCGCTGCTCCGGCGCCGGCCGGACCTGCTCAACCCGGTGCCGAACGACCTCACCCAGCTGTCCGCCCGGCTCTCCAGCCGGGCCTCGGTGCTGCGCGCGCTGGAACGCCTCGACCGGTTCACGCTCCAGGTCGCGGAGGCGCTGGCGGCCGCGCCGGAGGGCGCGACGGACAGCGCGGTACGGAGCCTGCTGACCGGCCCGGCCCGGGTGAAGCCGCACCCGGGAGCCGACCCGGTCGACCGGGCCGCGGTGACGGCGGCCTTCCCCGCCGCGCTGGAGCGGCTGCGCGAACAGGCCCTGCTGTGGGGCCCCGACTCCGCGCTGCGCCTGGTCCTGGCCGTCCGCGAGGCGCTCGCCCCGAGCGCCGCCAACCCCGGTCGGACCGGTCTCGGCCCGACCCTCGCCGAGGCCACCGTCGGCATGTCCCCCGCCCGGCTCCAGCAGCTGCTCGCCGGGGCCGGTCTGCCGCCCACCCCGGACCCGGTGACCGCCGTGGCGGCGCTGACCGCCCTGCTGAACGACCGCAAGCGGCTCGGCGCACTGCTGGACCGGGCCCCGCAGCCCGCCCTCGGCCTGCTGGAGCGCCTGGTGTGGGGCCCACCGAGCGGCACCGTGCCGGACGCCGCACGCCAGGTCACCGCCGAGGAGGCGCACAGCCCGGTCGAATGGCTGCTCGCCCGCGGCCTGCTGCTCCCGACCAGCCCGACCTCGGTCGTGCTGCCCCGCGAACTCGCCCTGCACCTGCGCGGCGGCCGCACCCACCGCACCGTCGACGCCGCCCCGCCGCCGGTCGCCCCCGTGGTCGAGCGCGACCCCGTCCAGGCCGACCGCACCGCCGCCGGGCAGGCCGCCACCGCGGTGCGCACGGTCGAGGAGCTGCTGGAGTCGTGGGGCCTCACCCCGCCGCCCACCCTGCGGGCCGGCGGCCTCGGCGTCCGCGACCTCAAGCGCGCCGCGGCGCTCCTCGAATGCCCCGAGCAGGACGCCGCGTTCTGGCTAGAACTCGCTTACACCGCAGGCCTGTTGGCTCCCGACGGCGAGGTCGACGAGGCGTGGGCGCCGACCCCCGCGTACGACCAGTGGCTGCAGCAGGACACCGCCGAACGCTGGTCCCTGCTGGCCCGCAGCTGGCTCACCGCCACCCGGGTCGGCCGGCTGGCCGGCACCCCCGACGGCAAGGGCAAGCCGCGCGCCGCCCTCGGACCCGAACTCGACCGCACCCTCGCCCCGTCGGTGCGCCGCGCCGTCCTCACCCGGCTCGCCGAACTCCCGCCCGGCACCGCCGCGAGCCCCGCCGCCCTGCTGCCCGCGCTGCGCTGGCACCGCCCGCTGCGCGGCGGTCCCACCGGCCCCGACGGCCGTGACCTGCGCGAACAGCTCACCGACTGGACCCTGCACGAGGCCGAACTACTCGGCGTCACCGGCCGTGGCGCACTCGCCGCCGCCGGCCGCGCCCTGCTGGAACACCGCGAGCCCGCGGACGTCCTGGCGCCGCTGCTGCCCGAACCGCTCGACCACGTCATCCTGCAGCCCGACCTCACCGCGATCGCCCCCGGCCCGCTGCTCACCCCGCTCGCCCAGGCCCTCGCACTCTGCGCCGACATCGAGTCCAAGGGCGGCGCCACCGTGTACCGCTTCACCCCCGACTCGGTCCGCCGCGCCCTCGACGCCGGCCGCACCGCCGCCGACCTGCAGGCCTTCCTCGCGCAGCACTCCCGCACGCCCGTCCCGCAGCCCCTCGCGTACCTGATCGACGACGTGGCCCGGCGGCACGGCGTGCTGCGGGTCGGCGCCGCCTCGTCCTACCTGCGCTGCGACGACCCGCAGCTGCTCGGCGAGGTGATGGCCGACCGGCGGGCCGCCGAACTGCGCCTGCGGCTGCTCGCCCCGACCGTGCTCGCCGCCCAGTCCGGACCGGAGACCCTGCTCTCGGTCCTGCGCACCATGGGCTACGCGCCCGCCGCCGAGTCCGCCGACGGCGACGTGATGATCACCCGCCCCGACAGCCGCCGCACCCCGCCGCGCACCGCCCCCGCGCCGGTGCCCGACGGCCCGGCCCGGCCCGACGACACGCTGCTCGCGGCCGCCGTCCGCGCCATCCGGGCCGGCGACCGGGCCGCGACCGCCGTCCGCAAGGAGACCGTCCCCGGCCCGGCCGCGGCCGCGCTGCCCCGAAGCGCCGCCGCGGACACCCTGGCGGCCCTGCAGACCGCCGTCCTGCTCGGCGAACGCATGTGGATCGGCTACGTCAACGCCGAGGGCCTCGCCTCCCAGCGCGTCATCGACCCCGTCCGCGTCGAAGGCGGCTTCGTCACCGCCTACGACCACCTCTCCGACGAGGTCCGCAGCTTCGCCCTCCACCGCATCACCGGCGTCGCCGAGGTCGACGAGCCCGCGTGAGCACACACGCACAACCAGGGGCGCGGGAACTGCGCGAAGCGGGAGGCACCCACCAGCAAGATCGCGACGCCTGACGGTGGCCTGCACGTGGGCGCGACCTGGCTGTGCGTGATCCGTTGCTCGCGCAGTTCCGCCCCCAGCCCCAAGGGGGGCCGGGAGGTGCCCCCAGCGCCCCTGTCGGTGCGCTCGCGCTTCGCGACTAGTGGCCGGAGGCCTTGTCCTGCTCCGCCTTCTGGTGCTTCGCCTCCTCGACGATCGCGTGCGGGTCCGGCATCTTCGGCTCGACGCCGGTGAGCAGGCCGGTGCCGGTGAAGGCGACGGTGCCGAGCAGGCCGCCGGGCTGGCCGATGTCGGCTACCTGGTCGAGGGCGGCGGTGTCGGTCGCGGCCTGGGCGGGGGCCGCGCCCATCGCGGTGGCGAGGGCCGCGCCGGTGAGCGCCAGGCCGGCGAGGAATCGGTTGCGCTTCGTCATGGGCTGCCCAACGAGCGTCCGCCGTGCCGGTCACCCTTCCGGAGGCCGGGTCACCCTTCCGGTGCGCGGGCGTCCGGTTCGGCGAACGTCCGGGGGCGTTCAGGGACGGAGGTTAGACTGCCGAACGAACAGAACAGGGGTGGCCGCCGGCGTCCACCTGGCCGACCGGGGCCCAGCGGCCCCCCGACGGGACCAGAGACGTGACCACTGCCTCCGCTCCGCCGAGCACCGCCGCCCCCGCGGCGCCGGCCCGCACCGCGGGGGCGCGGCTGACCCGCCGCCACCGCACCGTCCTGTTCACCCTGCTCTGCTTCGCGGTCTGCCTGGCGCTCGGCCTGCAGCAGTGGAGCGCCCTGCAGCTCGGCGGGTTCGACCTCGGGATCTTCGACCAGGGCGTGCGCGGCTACGCGCACTTCGAACTGCCGGTCTCCACGTTGAAGAGCGTCCACCACGAGTTCCCGGCGGGCTTCTCGCTGCTCGGCGACCACTTCTCGCCGGTGCTGGCGCTGCTCGCCCCGCTGTACTGGGTGTGGGACGACCCGCGGATGCTGCTGATCGCCCAGTCCGCGCTGTTCGCGGCGGGCGTCCCGCTGGTGCGCCGGATCGCCGACCGGTCGTTCGCCCGCGCCGACGACGGCGTGCGCCGCCGGGTCCGCGACCTGGGCGCGCTGGTGTACGGCCTGGGCTGGCCGCTGCTGATCTCGGCACGCGGCGGCTTCCACGAGGTGGGGTTCGCCGTCCCGCTGTTCCTGGTGCTGTTCGAGCGGGCCGGGGCCCGGCGCTGGGTCACCGCCGGACTGGCGGCGCTGCTGCTGTGCGCGACCAAGGAGGACCTGGGGCTGGCGGTCGCGGCGTTCGGCGCGGTGGTGCTGCTGCGCGAGCGGGGCGGCGGCGACCGGCGGGCGCAGGCGTTCGGCTGGGCGCTGCTGCTGGGCGGTCCGCTGGCCAGTGCGGTCGAGATCGGCTACCTGATCCCGGCGATGGGCGGCGAGCCGGGCTACTACTGGAACTACGGGCAGCTCGGCGCGAACGGCGGCGAGGCGCTGCGGCACGTCCTGGGCCATCCGTGGCTGCTGGTGGAGTCCGCGTTCTCCAGCCCGCTGAAGCCGGTCCTGCTAACCTGGCTGGTCGTCACCACGGCCGCTCTGCCGCTGCGCTCCGCGACCTCGCTGGTCGCGCTGCCGCTGCTGGCCGAGCGGATCCTCTCCGACAACCCCAACCACTGGTCGATCGCCCGGCACTACGACGCGTTCCTGTGGCCGATCCTGGTCACCGCCGCGATCGAGGCGCTCGGCCTGCTCTGGGCTCAGGACCGCCGGGTGCTCGCCCGCCGGCTGGGCGCCACCGCCGCCGCCCTCACACTCGCCGCCTCCGCCGGACTCGGCCTCTACCACCTGCTGCTGCCGTACGAGTGGCAGCCGAAGCCGGAGCTGGCCGCGCTGACCCGGGCCGCCGCGCTGATCCCGGACGGCGCCACCGTGGAGGCCGACAACCAGGTGGCCCCGCGCCTGACCAACCGCACTCAGGTGGTGCTCGCCGACGGCGTCCCGCGCGGCCAGGAGTACGTGGTGCTGCGCTACACCCACCGCGCCTTCCCGTTCCAGCGCGACCCCGAGCAGGCCGAGTACCGCGCCTCGCTGCTGGCCCGCGGCTACCGCGAACTCTTCGACCAGGACGGCGTCACCCTCCTCCAGCACCCCGGCGGCCCCCTCCCCGGCGCCCCCCTCCCCGCCCCCGGCGTCACCAAGCCGGTCCAGGAGGTCATCCCGCCGGACGTCGGCCACAACTTCTTCATGGGCTGATGCGGCACACTGGAGGTTTGGCCCGGCCGGAAGGGGATGCACGGACGTGAACGGACCGCTGATCGTCCAGAGCGACAAGACGCTGCTGTTGGAGATCGACCATCCGCAGGCGGCGGAGTGCCGGCGGGTGATCGCGCCGTTCGCCGAGTTGGAGCGCGCGCCGGAGCACATCCACACGTACCGGGTGACGCCGCTGGGGCTGTGGAACGCCCGGGCCGCGGGGCACGACGCGGAGCAGGTGGTGGACGCGCTGGTGAAGTACTCGCGCTACCCGGTGCCGCACGCGCTGCTGGTCGACGTCGCGGACACCATGGCCCGGTACGGGCGGCTGCAGTTGCAGAAGCACCCGGTGCACGGGCTGGTGCTGAGCACCACGGACCGGCCGGTGCTGGAGGAGGTGCTGCGGTCGAAGAAGATCGCGCCGCTGGTGGGGGCCCGGGTCGATCCGGACGCGGTGGTGGTGCACCCGTCGGAGCGCGGGCAGATCAAGCAGGTGCTGCTGAAGCTGGGCTGGCCGGCCGAGGACCACGCCGGGTACGTGGACGGCGAGGCGCACCCGATCGACCTGGACGAGGACGGCTGGCAGCTGCGGCCGTACCAGCGGCAGGCGGTGGAGGGCTTCTGGCACGGCGGCAGCGGCGTGGTGGTGCTGCCCTGCGGCGCCGGCAAGACGCTGGTCGGCGCGGCCGCGATGGCGGAGGCGAAGTCGACCACGCTGATCCTGGTCACCAACACGGTCTCGGCCCGGCAGTGGAAGCACGAGCTGGTGAAGCGGACCTCGCTGACCGAGGACGAGATCGGCGAGTACTCCGGTACCCGCAAGGAGATCCGTCCGGTCACCATCGCCACGTACCAGGTGATGACCACCAAGCGGAAGGGCGTCTACCCGCACCTGGAGCTGTTCGACGCCCGCAACTGGGGCCTGGTGGTCTACGACGAGGTGCACCTGCTGCCCGCGCCGGTGTTCAAGTTCACCGCCGACCTGCAGGCCCGTCGCCGGCTCGGCCTGACCGCGACGCTGGTGCGCGAGGACGGCCGGGAGGGCGACGTGTTCAGCCTGATCGGCCCGAAGCGGTTCGACGCGCCGTGGAAGGAGATCGAGGCGCAGGGCTACATCGCGCCCGCCGACTGCTGCGAGGTGCGGGTGACGCTCTCCGACTCGGAGCGCCTGATGTACGCCACCGCCGAGCCGGAGGAGAAGTACCGCTTCTGCTCCACCACGGCGACCAAGCGCCGGGTGGTCGAGCGGCTGGTGGAGAAGCACAAGGGCGACCAGACCCTGGTCATCGGCCAGTACATCGACCAGCTGGACGAGTTGGGCGAGGCGCTGGACGCCCCGGTGATCAAGGGCGAGACCTCCAACGCCCAGCGCGAGAAGCTGTTCGAGGCGTTCCGCACCAAGGAGATCAGCGTGCTGGTGGTCTCCAAGGTGGCGAACTTCTCCATCGACCTGCCGGAGGCCACCGTCGCCATCCAGGTGTCCGGCACCTTCGGCTCCCGCCAGGAGGAGGCCCAGCGCCTCGGCCGGGTGCTGCGGCCCAAGGCCGACGGGCACGCCGCGCACTTCTACTCGGTGGTCGCCCGGGACACCGTCGACCAGGACTTCGCCGCGCACCGCCAGCGCTTCCTGGCCGAGCAGGGCTACGCCTACCGGATCGTCGACGCCGACGACCTGTAGGGGCTGCTACAGCTTGACGCCGTCGCGCCCGAGGAAGAGCACGCGCGCGGCGGTGTCGAGCACGATCCCGACGTTGCGGACGGCCGCCGCCACGGGGCTCCGGCGGCGGCCGGTGGCGGCGCTGCCGCCGCTGACCTGGGGGTTCACTCGTTCGGTCGTCATGCTTCCACGCTAGGTCGGGGCGCCCCGGCCGGGCATCAGCCCGAAGACCCGAGCCGGTGGGACCGAAGTCGTCCTCGCGGCGTACCGCCCCTGAGACCAGGGGAGGGGTGAACCCCGAGTGGAAAACGATTCGCACCCCGAGCACCGCAGGTCTAAGATCGTCCGTCTGCCCCTCCCGAACCGTGGTGCCTGTGCCGTCGGCAGCCGTGGGAGTACCGACCGCTCGGCAACCGGCCGGTGTCCTTCACCGTGAGCTCTCCCGACGAGTCGGCCGCCCCTGTTGCGCGCGGCCGGGAAGGTCCGCCGTGCACTCCCCCACCACCGAAACCGCCACCGACGCCGATCCGCTGGGTCGCGAGCGCGCCCACCTCTCCTCCTCCCGCGCGGCGCTGCGCGCGATGCGCGAGGACGTCGAGGCCCTCGACCTGCGCGACGTCACCGGCACCTGGGTCTCCTCGCTGGTCCTGCAGAGGCAGATCGACGAGCGGATCAAGGCGCTCGCCGACCTCGCCCACACCCCGCTGTTCTTCGGCCGCCTCGACTACCTGCACGCGATCAGCGAGGCCGAGTCGGAGGGCAGCGGCGGCGAGCGCTTCTACATCGGCCGCCGGCACGTCCACGACGCCGGCGGCGACCCGATGGTCATCGACTGGCGCGCCCCGGTCTCCCAGCCGTTCTACCGGGCCAGCCGCACCGAGCCGATGGACGTCGCCAAGCGCCGCCGGTTCGGGTACACCGGCGGCGAGCTGACGGCCTACGAGGACGAGAACCTGTCCGACCCCGCGGAGTCCGACACCAGGTCGGCGCTGCTCGCCGCGGAGATCGAGAAGCCCCGTGTCGGCCCGATGCGGGACATCGTCGCCACCATCCAGCCCGAGCAGGACGAGATCGTCCGCGCCGACGTCACCGGCACCGTCTGCGTCCAGGGCGCCCCCGGCACCGGGAAGACCGCGGTCGGCCTGCACCGCGTCGCCTACCTGCTCTACGCACACCGCGAGCGCCTCGCCCGCACCGGCACCCTGGTGGTCGGCCCGAACCGCTCGTTCCTGCAGTACATCGAGCAGGTGCTGCCCGCCCTCGGCGAGCTGGACGTCGCCCAGGCCACCGTCCAGGACCTGGTCGGCCACGTCGAGGTGCGCGGCGTCGACGCCGCCGGCACCGCCAGGATCAAGGGCGACGCCCGGATGGCCGAGGTGCTGCGCCGGGCCGTCCGCTCCGGGATCACCGTGCCGACCGAGCCCTGCGTGGTGGTCCGCGGCTCCCGCCGCTGGCGCGTCCCCGCCTACGAACTCGAGGAGATCATCCGCGAGTTGATGGACCGTGAGATCCGCTACGGCGCCGCGGCGGAGGCCCTCCCGCAGCGCATCGCGCACGCCGTCCTGGTCAAGATGGAGCAGGGCGGCGAGGCCCCCGACGACCGGGTCCAGGACGCCGTCGCCCGCAACGCGGCGGTCAAGGCCGTGGTCAAGGCCTGCTGGCCGCCGGTCGACCCGGTCAAGCTGGTGCACCGGCTGCTCTCCGACCCCGTGTTCCTGGCCGCCGCGGCGGAGGGCATCCTCGCCCCGGACGAGCAGCAGGCGATCCTGTGGGCCAAGCCGCCGCGCTCCGCCCGCACCGCCCCGTGGTCCGCCGCCGACGCCGTCCTGATCGACGAGACCACCGACCTGGTGCACCGCACCGCCTCGCTCGGCCACGTGGTCATCGACGAGGCGCAGGACCTCTCCCCCATGCAGTACCGGGCCGTCGGCCGCCGCTGCACCACCGGCTCCGCGACCGTCCTCGGCGACCTCGCCCAGGGCACCACCCCCTGGGCGACCGGAAGTTGGCAGGAGGCCCTGCACCACCTCGGCAAGGACGGCGCCCACATCGAGGAGCTCACCCAGGGCTTCCGCGTCCCCGGCGAGGTGATCGCCTACGCCTCCCGGCTGCTGCCCGCGATCGCCCCCGGGCTGGCCCCCGCCACCTCCGTCCGCGACGCCCCCGGCTCGCTGACGATCCGCCAGGTCCCGGACGGCGGGCTGCCGGACGCCGTGGTCGAGGCCTGCCGGGCGGCGCTCCGGCACGAGGGCTCCGTCGGCCTGATCGCCGCCGACGACCGCATCCCGGCGCTCGCCGAAGCCCTCACCGCCGCGGGCCTGCCCCACCTCGCCCCCGGCACCGAGACCACCGCCGAATCCCGCCTCACCCTGGTCCCGGCCTCCCTCGCCAAGGGCCTCGAGTACGACTACGTGGTCCTCGACGAACCCACCGCGATCATCCACGGCGAGCCCGACCACCGCACCGGCCTACGCCGCCTCTACGTCGCCCTCACCCGCGCCGTCTCCGGCCTGGCGGTCCTCCACACCGACCCCCTCCCGGAGGAACTGGCACCGTAGCCGACTCCCCTGGTGGCTCACTCGCCGATGAGCGTCCGCCACTGCGCGACCTTCGCCGGGTCGACGGCGCCCTCCCAGCCGCCGGTGCGGACGGCGCCGCCGATGTGGAAGGCGTCGAAGCCCGCGGCGCGGAGGGCGGGGACGTGTTCGGCGCGGAGGCCGCCGCCGACCAGGATCTGCTGGCGGTAGCCGGGTTCGCCGGACTTGGCGAGTTCGCCGGCGAGGACTTCCTGGCCGGCGTCGACGCCGGTCGCGGCGCCGGAGGTGAGGAAGGTGTCGAGGCCGGGCAGTTCGGCGACGGCCGCGCGGACCTCGGAGCGGTCGGCGCTGTGGTCGATGGCCCGGTGGAACGTCCAGGCGCAGCCGGCCGCGGCGTCGGCGACGGCGCGGGTGGCGGGGAGGTCGACCTGCCCGTCGGCGGTGAGGAAGCCGAAGACGAACTCCTCGGCGCCCTCGGCGCGCAGGGCGGCGGTGCGGGCCAGCAGGTCGTCGAGGTCGCCGGGGGTGAAGCCGTCGCGGATGCGGAGCATGACCCGCAGCGGCAGCGACACCGCGGCGCGGATCGCGGCGAAGTCCGCGACCGAGGGGGTGAGCCCGTCGGCGGCCATGTCGGTGACCAGTTCGAGCCGGTCGGCGCCTCCCGTCTCGGCGGCCCGGGCATCGTGAGGGGTCAGCGCGATGACTTCGAACATTGGTCTAGACATATCCGATAGCCTGCCACATCGACCCGCCCCGGGCGACCCCCCGCCGTCGTTCGGCCGAGCTTCCTCCCCCGTTCGCGCCCCGTTAGCCGAGCGCCCGGCGCGCCCGGCTGCGCGCCCGCCCGGCCTGACCGGCCGCCAGCAGCCGTCCGGCCGCCGCCAGCCCGAGCGCGACGCCGGCCGCCCACGGCAGCAGCCGCGGGACCCCGCCGACCTGCTCCCACAGGCTGAACAGGCTGAACGCCCCGGTCAGCGGCAGCACCGCGACGCCGACCGCCGCGGGCAGCAGCCGGCCCCGCGCCGCGCCCAGCACCGTGAGCGCCGACGGGACGACCAGCAGTCCGACCGGCCACCAACCGTCCATCAGGTACCGGGTGTCGAAACCACCCTGAGCCTGCGTCAGCAGCCAGCCGCCCACCGCCCCGACGGCCACCCACCACCGGCCGGGCCGCTCCAGCAGCTCCGGCGGCGCGGCGACCAGCAACGCCGCACCCGCCAGGTACGGCACCAGCGCGGTGGCCCCGTACAGCAGCAGCCACCAGTCCGCGGCGGAGCCGACGAGCAGGCCGAGCCGCAGCGCCGCGAGCAGCGCGACACCGAGGGCCAGCACCCGGGCGGCCCGCCAGACGCCGAGCGCCGCGGCGACGGCGAGCAGCGGCGGGACCACGGCGAGGCCCAGCACGGGGAGTTCGAGCCCCAGTCCGGCCCGGGCCGCGCTCAGCACCTCGCGGGTGCGCGGGTCTCCGGGGAAGGCGCCCAGGCCGACCAGGGCTCCGGCGAGCAGCGGCGCGGCGGCGGCGAGCAGGCGGCCGCCGGGGGTGGTGGCGGTCAGGCGGGTGCGCAGCCGCAGGCCGTAGGCGGCGAGGTCGAGTGCTTCGCGGGCGGTGGCGAGGCGGCCCGCGCCGGCGGTGGTGTCGGCGAAGACCTCGGCGAGTTCGGTGCCCCGGTCGCGGCGGTAGCGGGCGGGGTAGAGGGCGAGGGCGGTGCGCAGGGCGACCGGCCGGGCGGTCACGCGGTGGCCCCGTGCGGGCGGGCGTGGCCGCCGAGGCGGCGCTGGGCCTCGGCGGCCACGGTGCGCAGGCGCTCGGCCTCGGCGGTCAGCAGCTCGCGGCCGGCACCGGTCAGGGCGTAGCTGCGGCGGGCCCGGCCGTCGACGATCTCCTCGGCGGCGACCTCGATCAGGCCCTGCTGGAGCAGCCGGTCGAGGGCGCCGTAGAGCGTGCCGGTGCGCATCCGCACCCGCCCCCCGGAGATCGCGTCGACCTCCTGGATCAGCGCGTATCCGTGCCGGGGGGCGTCCGCGAGGGCGGTGAGCAGCAGCAGGGTGGGCTCCTGCAGGGCGCGTTCGGTCATGCACCTACATATATCGCCGACCGGCCTATCCGCGCCATCCCCGGCGCCCACTGACCGGAGCCCACCGCCCACCGGTCGCACCGTGCGCACCCGCACGCCGCGGGCGCCACCGCCCACCGGTCGCACCGCCCTCGCCCGGCCGGCGGGCCGCGGCGAGCAGTCCGGCCAACACCGGCAGCGCCAGCACGAGCAGCGCGATCGTCGGCCAGGGCGCGTCCGCGAGCCGGACCGCGGGCGCGCCGAGCTGTCCGGCGGCGCGGGAGCGCAGCAGGGCGAACGCGGGGACGGCGCCGCCGACCGCGCCGAGCGCCGCGCCGAGCAGCGTGATCAGCCCGGCCTGGAGTCCGGCCAGGGTGCGCCGGGTGCGCGGCCGGGCGCCGATCGCGGTGAGCACGGCGGCGTCCCGGCGGGCGTCGGCGGCCGCGAGCGCGGTGGCGACCACGGCGGCGCCGAGCACCACCAAGGCGGCGAAGGCGCTGAGGGCGACACCGATCAGGCTGTCGGCCGGCCGGTAGCCGCGCTCGACCTCCAGCACCGCGTACGGGGCGAGCCGGGCCACGGTGGCGGCGGCCCGCCGTTCGGCCTTCTCGACGGGCGGTGCGGCCGGCAGCCAGATCGACCCGGTCGGCTCGACGGCCAGGCCGAGCCCGCGGACCGTCTGCGCGCCGACCACCAGCGGCGCGTACCGCTGCGTGGCGGGCCGCTCGACCAGCACGCCCGGGATGCTCTGCTCCCGCTCCGCCGTCCCCGCGGCGCCCTGCATGCGCAGCCGGACCTGGCCGTCGTGCAGGTAGGCGGGGTCGGTGACGACGACCTTCCCGGCGGCCAGGGCGGCTTCGGCGGCGGGGTCGTGCAGGGCCAGCAGGTTGTGCAGGACGGCGGCGTCGCCGACCACCAGCGGGCTGGTGTCGGGCCGCCCGTAGCGCTGGCCCCCCTCGGCGTGGACGGTGGCCTTGCAGCCCTGGCAGAAGACGTACACCGCCTGGCCGAGGTCGGCGCGTTCGCCGAGGTCCGGCAGGTCCTGGGCGAGGGCGGTGCGCAGTTGCGGCAGGGCGGCGCTCTCGCCGAGGGCGTCCAGCTGGACCGAGTTGACGGGGCGTCGGAGCTGATAGGCGGCCCGGTCCTGGGCTTCGGCGCCGGTGGTGTGCACGCCGACCGCGACCGCTCCGGCGACCGCGGCGAGCACGGCGGCGACCGCGGGCGCGGTGCGGGAGCGGTGCCGGGCGGTGTCGCGCAGGGCGAGCCGGGGGCCGAGCGGCAGGCGGCGGGCGAGCCGGCCGCACAGGGCGAGCAGCGGCGGGGTGAACAGCAGCAGGCCGAGCTCCGCGGTGACCGCGCCGGCCAGCACCGCCAGGGTGCGGACGGACAGCCCGGCCAGCACCGCGGCCCCGCCGGTCGGTTCGGCGACCGCCCCGTACAGCGCCAGCGCGACGCCCGCCGCGACCACCGCCGCGCCGAGCAGCGGCACCCACCGGCCGGGCGGACGGACCTCGTCGCGGCCGGTCAGCCCGGCCAGCACCTCGCGGCGGCCGGCCTGGACGGCGGGCAGCAGCGCCGCCAGCACCGCGGTCGCCACGCCGATCGCGGCGATCGGCAGCAGGTCGGCCGGGTGCAGCGCCAGGTGCCCGAACCGGCTGCCGCCCGCCTGTTCCAGCCAGGGCCGCAGGACGGCGACCAGGGTGCAGCCGAGCACCGTGCCGAGTCCGGCACCGGCCGCCCCCAGCAGCAGGCCGCCACCGAGCACCACCGCCCGGACGTGCCCGGGCCGGCCGCCGGCCGCGCCCAGCAGGGCGAGCTGCCGCCGGGCCTGCCGGGCGCCGATGGCGAACGCCGGGCCGGCCAGCAGGGCCACCTCCAGCAGCGCCAGGCCGGCCGTGGTGGCCACCGTCATCGCGGTGCGCTCGCGCTGGTCCGCGGCGCCGACGGCGTCCTGCCGGGCCATCGCCTCGGCGGGCGGGTGCAGCGCCACCTGACGGGCGGTCACCGTGTAGCCGTGGCGGTTGAACTCCTGGACCTGCGGCCAGTCGAGCCGGGCGCCGGCGGGCAGTTCGACCAGCCAGGCGGCCTTCCGGGCGGCGGCGTCCTCGGCGTCCGCGCCCAGCGGCGCGACGCCCGCGGCGGCCTGCGCGGCGTCCAGCGGGCCGTACAACTCGCCGGGCCGGGCGACCAGTTCGGCCTTCCGCAGGTCACCGGGGTGCTCGACGGTGCCGGTCAGGGTGAACGGTGCGGACTCCAGGCCCTTGACGGTGACGGTGTCGCCGAGCCGCAGCCCGGTCTGCGCCAGGAACGCCGGGGTGGCGGCGGCCTCGTGCGGGGCGGCGGGCGCCCGGCCGGCCACCAGGTCGACCTTGCCCTGCCAGATCGGGCGGGTCAGGTCGGCCTCGAAGGTGTCGGTCGGGGTCAGCCCGTCCCGGGTGTGCACGGCGGCCGCCGGTCCGGTCCTGGCCGGCACCAGGGTGCTGCCCGGGGGCAGCAACTCCCCGATCAGGCGGGCCGGTTCGGTGGTGGCGGCGCGCAGCTGGACCGCGCTCGGCGGGGCGGCGGGGTCCTGCGGCAGGGTGCGCACCCCGTCGTCGGGGAACACCGCCTGCTCGATCGTCCGGCCCGGGGCGTACGCCCCGATCAGTGCGTCGCCGTGGCCGAGCAGCCGGTCCGAACGCTCGGCGGCGGTCAACTGCCCGCTGCGGTAGACCACATCGGCCCCCGCCACGCCCAGCACCGGCAGCGCGACCATGGCCAGCACCAGGGCACTGCGACCGGCCGCCCGCCGGGCGTCGCGGCGGGCGATCCGCAGTGCGGCCCGCCAGGCCCGGGCGCTCACCGGGCCACCTCGATCCGCTGCTGCACCGACTGGTCGGTGATCCGGCCGTCGCGCAGGAAGACCACCCGGTCCGCCCAGGCCGCGTGCCCCGGGTCGTGAGTGACCATCACCGCCGCCGCGCCCGCGTCGCAGCGGGCCCGCAGCACCCCGAGAACGGCCTCGCCGGTGGCCGAGTCCAGCGCGCCGGTCGGCTCGTCGGCGAGCACCAGCCGGCGCTCGCCGATCAGCGCCCGGCCGATCGCGACGCGTTGCTGCTGGCCGCCCGACATGTCGTCGGGGAACCGGTCGGCCAGCTCACCGATGCCCAGCTCCGCCAGCGCGGCCAGCGCCTCGCGGCGCGCCGTCCGGGCCGAGGCGCCGTCCAACTCCCGTGGCAGCGCGATGTTCTCGGCCGCGGTCAGGGCCGGTATCAGGTTGTAGTCCTGGAACACGTAGCCCACCGCGCGGCGGCGCACGTCGGCCAGCCGGGCCCGGCTCAGGCCCTCCAGCGGCGTCCCCTCGACGAGCACCCGGCCGGTGCTGGGCCGGTCCAGGCCGCCGGCCAGCGCCAGCAGGGTCGACTTCCCGGAGCCGGACGGCCCCATCACCGCCACGAACTCCCCGGCGCTCACGGTCAGGTCCAACTCGCGCAGCGCGTGCACCTCGGCCGCGCCGCGACCGTGCACCCGGCCGACTCCCTCCAGGCGCAGCACCGGCTGCGCACTCGGTCCGGACATGGCTCCCCCTTCGAGCAGCGAAACGTCTTGCATACCGAGTATGTATAGCTCGCGATCGAGAGATGCTCAAGTGTGCGACATAAGTCGGTGAACTACATATAGGCTAGGCGATGTCGGCCGGTCCGGGCGAGGGAGCAGAATGACCGTCATGACCGCATCGCCGTCCGAGCGCTGGCACGCCCTGCTGACCCGCTGCGGTGCCACCGCAGACCCCGAGCCGTACGGCCGCGACCTGCTCGGCCGCTGGGCCGAACCGCAGCGGCGCTACCACACCACCGACCACCTGGTGGCCGTCCTCGACCACGTGGACACGCTGGCCGCGCACGCCGAGGACGCGGACGCCGTCCGCCTCGCCGCCTGGTTCCACGACGCCGTCTACCGGCCCGACCGCTCCGAGAACGAGGAGCGCAGCGCCGCCCTCGCCGAACGCGCGCTGCGCGAGGCCGGCCTGCCCGAACCGCTGGTCGCCGAGACCGTCCGGCTGGTCCGACTCACCGTCACCCACCACCCCGAACCCGGCGACCGCAACGGCGAAGTCCTCTGCGACGCCGACCTCGCCGTCCTCGGCGGCGCCCCCGACCGGTACGCCGCCTACGCCGCCGCCGTCCGCGAGGAGTACGCCTTCGTCCCGGACGACGCCTTCCGCGAGGGCCGCGCCGCGATCCTGCGGCAGCTGCTCGCCCTCCCCGCCCTCTACCGCACCCCGGAGGCCCGCGAACGGTTCGACGCCCGGGCCCGCGAGAACCTGGCGGAGGAGCTCAGGACGCTGGAGAGCTGACCCGCGCTACCGCTTCCTGCGCCGCAGGCCCGCCGCCGTCAGCCGCGCCACCAGCTCCTTGCTGCCGACCGGGCTCGCGCCGAGCGCCACTGCCTTGTCGTACCAGGCGGCCGGGATGTCGTAGTGGTCGCGTTCGAAGGCCTTCGCCGGGGCGCCCAGGGTCGCGGCGAAGGCGTGCAGTTCCTCGTACGAGACGTCGCTGACCAGGTGCGACCACCACTTGCCGTGGCCGGGCCAGTTCGGCGGGTCGACGAGGATCACGTCAGCCCGCCGACGGGGGCGACGACCACCCCGCGCTGCCCGCACACCCAGTGCGGATCAGGCCCCAACTCCGGCTCCACACTCAACGCGTGGGGATCGTCGTCGGCCGCGCACGAGGCACACAGCGGCCACCGCCCGTAGCCCTCCAGCAGCGCGTCCTGCACGTCCTGCGCGATCAGCCCCAGCACGAACTCGGTCCCGTCCGGCCACTGTTCGAGCCACCACCGCCGATGCGTCACCGCATCCTCGACCAGCGAAACGATCGCCGCCTCCGCCACATCCCGGGCAGTCAGGTCGGCAAGGATCAGCGCCCGAGCGCTGTGCAGGGCGGATTCGATCTCAGAACTGGCCATCCACCCATTCTCCCGCAGCTCACCCCACCGCCGGGAACCCCTCACTGCTCAACTCCACCCCGAACGGCTCCGGCAACGCGACCTGGATCTGCCCTCCGTCGATCTCGGCGCGTCGGCCCTCGGAACGTCCCGCTCCCGCCGGCGGTCCGGCAGAGACCGTTACACCTGCCCAGCCTCCCGCGCAGCGAACGCCGCAGGGGCGGCCTCCCCGTGAAGGGAGACCGCCCCTGCGAAGCGATCAGGACTCGCCGATCCCGGGCGGGATCAGAAGTCCATGTCACCGCCCGGCATGCCGCCGCCGGCGGCCGCGGCGGCCTTCTCCGGCTTGTCGGCGATGACGGCCTCGGTGGTGAGGAAGAGCGCCGCGATGGAGGCGGCGTTCTGGAGGGCGGAGCGGGTGACCTTGGCCGGGTCGATGATGCCGGCGCCGATGAGGTCCACGTACTCGTTGGTCGCGGCGTTCAGGCCGTGGCCGGCGGGCAGGTTGCGGACCTTCTCGACCACGACGCCGCCCTCGAGGCCGGCGTTGGTCGCGATCTGCTTGATCGGGGCCTCGAGCGCCACGCGGACGATGTTGGCACCGGTGGCCTCGTCGCCCTCGAGCTCCAGCTTGTCGAACGCGACACCGGCCTGCAGCAGGGCGACGCCACCACCGGCGACGATGCCCTCCTCGACGGCGGCCTTGGCGTTGCGCACCGCGTCCTCGATGCGGTGCTTGCGCTCCTTGAGCTCGACCTCGGTGGCCGCGCCGGCCTTGATGACGGCCACGCCGCCGGCCAGCTTGGCGAGGCGCTCCTGGAGCTTCTCGCGGTCGTAGTCCGAGTCGGAGTTCTCGATCTCGGCGCGGATCTGGTTCACCCGGCCGGCGACCTGGTCGCTGTCGCCGCCACCGTCGACGATGGTGGTCTCGTCCTTGGTGATGACCACCTTGCGGGCGGTGCCCAGCAGGTCGAGGCCCGCGTTCTCGAGCTTGAGGCCGACCTCCTCGGAGATCACGGTGCCGCCGGTGAGGATGGCGATGTCGCCGAGCATGGCCTTGCGACGGTCGCCGAAGCCCGGGGCCTTGACGGCGACGGACTTGAAGGTGCCGCGGATCTTGTTCACGACCAGGGTCGACAGGGCCTCGCCCTCGACGTCCTCGGCGATGATGACCAGCGGCTTGCCGCTCTGCATGACCTTCTCCAGCAGCGGGAGGAGGTCCTTGACCGAGGAGATCTTGGAGTTGGCGATGAGGATGTACGGGTCCTCGAAGCTCGCCTCCATGCGCTCCAGGTCGGTGGCGAAGTAGGCGGAGATGTAGCCCTTGTCGAAGCGCATGCCCTCGGTGAGCTCGAGCTCCAGGCCGAAGGTGTTGCTCTCCTCGACGGTGATGACGCCTTCCTTGCCGACCTTGTCCATCGCCTCGGCGATGAGCTCGCCGATCTGGGTGTCGGCGGCGGAGATCGAGGCGGTGGAGGCGATCTGCTCCTTGGTCTCGACGTCCTTGGCCTGGGCCAGGAGCTGGTCGGAGACGGCGGCGACGGCCTTCTCGATGCCGCGCTTCAGGGCCATCGGGTTGGCGCCGGCGGCGACGTTGCGCAGACCCTCGCGGACGAGCGCCTGGGCGAGCACGGTGGCGGTGGTGGTGCCGTCACCCGCGACGTCGTCGGTCTTCTTGGCGACCTCCTTGACGAGCTCCGCGCCGATCTTCTCGTAGGGGTCCTCGAGCTCGATCTCCTTGGCGATGGAGACACCGTCGTTGGTGATCGTGGGGGCGCCCCACTTCTTCTCCAGGACGACGTTGCGACCCTTCGGGCCGAGCGTGACCTTCACGGCGTCGGCAAGCTGGTTCATGCCACGCTCAAGGCCGCGGCGGGCTTCCTCGTCAAAGGCGATGATCTTGGCCATCAGAAGTGGTCCTCCGGGACACGGTCGACTGCTCGGACCAAGGGGTGCCCGCGACGGACGGCCCAGCGAGCGGGGGTCCCTTCCCCTACCGCTCCCGGGGCCTCACCGGCCCGGTCCGTTTGTCACTCTCACACTGTGAGTGCTAACGCCAATGATTAGCACTCTCGGGTGTCGAGTGCAAGCCCATTCGCGCACCGCGCCCGGGCGTCCGCGGGCGCTCCCGCCTGCGCCCGGGAACGCGGACAGGCCCGCACGACCGTGGTCGTACGGGCCTGTCGGCGTGTGTGTGGACTACCGGGCCGGATCAGGCACCCGAGGCCGCGCGGACCATGTCGGCCTGCGGACCCTTCTGACCCTGCGAGATCTCGAACTCGACCCGCTGCCCTTCCTCCAGGGTGCGGTAGCCGTCCATCTGGATCGCGCTGTAGTGGACGAACACGTCCGCTCCACCGTCGACCGCGATGAAGCCGTAGCCCTTCTCGGCGTTGAACCACTTGACGGTGCCCTGAGCCATTCCGAACTCCCCTTGTGCTGTGCTGGCCCTTCAGAGATCCGCGGGACCGCGGACCCAGAGGTCTGGAAGGCCGCTCCTGGGGACTCCCCCCCTAAGGCGCAGCCTCTGTCGCGGCTGAATGTATCCGGATAAGCGCCCTCTGCAACAGGCCCAACTTTCGGGGAATGGCCGTCCGCCGATGGGGATATGACGGGGCGAAAGGCGCAGAGCTGCACAATTGCCACCGGACATAACGGACCTGTCACCGCAAATTGCCGGAAGAATTCTGACGGCGGCCTGACAGAAGTGGCGGTATCCGGTCCTACGCGCGTCTCAGAGCGCGGGACGAAGCGGCGTCGGCGCGGAGCGTGGTGCGCAAAAACGAAGGATTGAAAGGCGCCGAGGAGGGGAACGGCCCTTGCCCGGCACTCTACTCCCCCGCCCCCGCGGGATTTCCAGCGCCCCGCCGGGCGGATAGCCGCAGGTGTGCGGCGCATTTCCGCGGGGACCACGCCCGGCCGCCGCCGGCCACCGGAAATCGGAATTCCGGGCCGACGGCGGCGGGGCGGAAAGTGACGCGGCCTCAGCAGCCGCCGGCCACCGCCGGGATGATCGACACCGAGGAGCCGTCCTTGATCTCGGTCTCCAGGCCCTCGGCGAAGCGCACGTCGTCGTCGTTCACGTAGACGTTGACGAAGCGGCGCAGCTTGCCGGTGTCGTCCAGGATGCGGGCGGAGATGCCGGTGTGGTTGGCCTCCAGGTCCGCGATGACGGCGGCCAGGGTGGCGCCCTCGGCGGTCACCTCGGCGGCGCCGCCGGTGTAGGTGCGCAGGATGGTCGGGATGCGGACGGTGGCGCTCATGGCGGTGGCTCCTCGGGGGGCTGGGGGGATGGGCCGGGGGATCAGGCGGAGGCGAGGCCGGCGGCGCGGAAGGACTCCAGCGTCGGGCGGATCACGGCGGTCATGCCGGCGTCGGAGACCGCGTCGAGGGTCTTCAGGCCGTCGCCGGTGTTGATCGCGACGGTCTCCTTGGACGGGTCGAGCTGACCGGTCTCGACCAGCTTCTTCAGCACGCCGACGGTCACGCCGCCCGCGGTCTCGGCGAAGATGCCCTCGGTGCGGGCCAGCAGCTTGATCGCCTCGACCACCTGCGCGTCGGTGACGTCCTCGACCGCGCCGCCGGTGCGGCGGGCGATGTCGAGCACGTACGGGCCGTCGGCCGGGTTGCCGATCGCCAGCGACTTGGCGATGGTGTCCGGCTTGACCGGCTTGATCACGTCGCGGCCGGCCTTGAACGCGGCCGACACCGGGGAGCAGCCCTCGGCCTGGGCGCCGAAGATCCTGTACGGCCGGTCCTCGACCAGGCCGAGCTTGATCAGCTCCTGCAGGCCCTTGTCGATCTTGGTGAGCTGGGAGCCGGAGGCGATCGGGATGACGATCTGCTCGGGCAGCCGCCAGCCGAGCTGCTCGCAGATCTCGAAGGCCAGGGTCTTGGAGCCCTCGCCGTAGTACGGGCGGAGGTTGACGTTGACGAAGCCCCAGCCCTCGCCGGCCGAGTCGCCGATCAGCTCGGAGCAGAACCGGTTCACGTCGTCGTAGTTGCCCTCAATGCCGACCAGCTCGCCGCCGTAGATGCCGGCCATCACGACCTTGCCCTGCTCCAGGTCGCGCGGGATGAACACGCAGGACTTGAAGCCGGCCCGGGCGGCCGCGGCGCCCACCGCGCCGGCCAGGTTGCCGGTGGAGGAGCAGGACAGCGTGGTGAAGTCGAAGGCCCGGGCGGCCTCGATCGCGCAGGCCACCACCCGGTCCTTGAAGGAGTGGGTGGGGTTGCCGGAGTCGTCCTTGATGTGCAGCTGCGCGGTGAAGCCCAGCTCGCGGCCGAGGTTGTCGGCCTTGACCAGCGGGGTCCAACCCGGGTTCAGGTTGGGCTTGTCCGCGACGTCCGCGGGCACCGGCAGCAGCGGGGCGTAGCGCCAGATCGACGCCGGGCCGGCCTCGATCCGCTTGCGCAGCTCCTCGGCGTCGTAGCCGTCGTAGGCGTAGGCGATCTCCAGCGGCCCGAAGCACTCCAGGCAGGCGAAGCTCGGGCCGAGCGGGAAGCGGGTGCCGCACTCGCGACAGGACAGCGCGACGGCGGGGCCGAGGTCGACAGTGGGTGCGGAAGTGTCAGAAGCCATGGTGGCGAGGCCCTTTCTCCTCATCTTCCCCGGATCGCGGTCGCGTCCGGGACGGAATTGGCACCTGTCCCGCCGGCCTCGAAACGGCCGTACGGGAGGGTTGCCGGGACTTCAACGGGCCGTTCCCTCAGTCCCTCTGGATGAGCTCTGTGAAGTTGTGGTCTTACGCTGCGGACGACCCCGGCGTGCGAAGGTCGGAACGCAGTACGAAGACTGTATCCGAAGGCCCGCACTGCGGACCCACACCGTCCGATACCCGAGACGATGCGAGACAGGGAGCGAGATCTTGGCCGAGCAGCCCGTGCCCGGGGTACTGCCGGAGGTGGCCGAGTGGCTGCGCCGCCGCTCGTGGACCGCGGCCGACCGGCCGCTCGACCGGCTCCTCGCCGCCAAGCGCGCCGCCGGGCCGGCCGGAACCGTCAGCGTGGTGCTGCCCGCGCTGGACGAGGAGCCCACGGTCGGCGAGATCGTCACCGCGATCCGCACCGAGCTGATGGAACGCGTGCCGCTGGTCGACGAGTTGCTGGTGGTCGACTCCGGCTCGGTGGACGGCACCGCCGCCGCGGCGGCCGCCGCCGGCGCCAGGGTGGTGCACCGCGACGCGATCCTCCCCCGGCTGCCCGCCGAGCCCGGCAAGGGCGAGGTGCTGTGGCGCTCGCTTATGGTCACCCGCGGCGCGATCGTCTGCTTCGTCGACGCCGACCTGCGCGAGTTCGACCCCGCCTTCGTCTCCGGCATCGTCGGCCCGCTGCTCACCGACCCCGACATCCACCTGGTCAAGGCCATGTACGACCGCCCGCTGGAGGTGTCGATGAGCGGCTCCGCCGCGGGCGGCGTCGCGATCGTCCCGGCGGGCGGCGGCCGGGTCACCGAACTGGTCGCCCGCCCGCTGCTCAACCTGCACTGGCCGCACCTGGCGGGCTTCGTCCAACCGCTCGGCGGCGAGTACGCGGCCCGCCGCACGCTGCTGGAGCGGCTGCCCTTCCCGACCGGCTACGGCGTCGAACTCGGCCTGCTGGTCGACGCGTTGGAGCTGGTCGGGCTGGACGCGCTGGCCCAGGTCGACGTCGGCATCCGGCACCACCGCCACCAGGACGGCCAGGCCCTCGGCCGGATGGCCGCCACCATCTACCGCACCGCGCTGGAACGCCTCGACCGCACCCACCGCCTCAAGGCCGATCCGGACCTGCTCCGCCCCCTGCTCACCCAGTACACCCGCACCGCCACCGGCTTCGCCCCCACCACCCATCCCGTCCCGGCCACCGAACGGCCCCCGATGACCGCCATCCCGGAGTACCGGGACCGCTGAACGCCGGACCCGCGGCGCCGGGTCCGCCCCCGACTGTTCACCCCCGCCCGTCGTGCCGAGTGGTTTGGTCACGGGGTCGCACGGCAAGGTTGGCTGTATGGCCGATCACGCGTCCGAACGCCCCACGCAGTCCGGAGCCGCCCCGATCCTGGTGGCCTCCAACCGCGGTCCGGTGTCCTTCAGCAGCGGGGACGACGGCACGCTGACCCTCCGCAGAGGCGGTGGCGGCCTGGTCTCCGGGCTGTCCGCGATCGACGACCCGTCCGCGGTCTGGGTCTGCGCCGCGCTCTCCGAAGCCGACCGCACCGCCGCCCGGCAGGCCCCCGACGGCCGCCTCGACCTGGCCGGACACGACGTCGGCGGACAGGCCGTCCGGATGCTGGACATCGACCCCGGCACCTTCGCCCGCGCCTACAACGGCGTCGCCAACTCCACCCTGTGGTTCGTCCACCACCTGCTGTACGACACCCCGACCAGCCCGTCCTTCGACGACCGGTTCCGCCGCGAATGGGACTCCTACCGGGCCTACAACACCGCCTTCGCCGAGGCGCTGGCCGCCGAGGCCGCCCCCGGCGCGGCCGTCCTGGTGCAGGACTACCACCTCTCGCTGGCCCCCGCGCTGCTCCGCGAGCTCCGACCCGACCTGCGGATCGGCCACTTCTCGCACACCCCCTGGGCCCCGCCCGAGTACTACCGGATGCTCCCCGACGACGTCGCCGCCGCCGTCCTGGCGGGCATCCTCGGCGCCGACCGGGCCGGCTTCCTCACCCGCCGCTGGGCGCTCGCCTTCGCCGACTGCTGCGAGGCCGTCCTCGGCGCGAGCGTGGACCGCGAGGCGCTGGCCGTCACCTACCACGGCCGCACCACCCGGCTCGGCGTCCACGGCCTCGGCGCCGACGCCGACTTCCTGCGCGAGCGCGCCCACCGGCCCGACGTGGACGCCCGGCTCGCCGCCCTGCGCGAGGCGGTCGGCGACCGCCGCACCATCGTCCGGGTCGACCGCACCGAGCTCAGCAAGAACATCGTCCGCGGCCTGCTCGCCTACCGGCACCTGCTGCGCACCCGCCCCGAGTGGCAGGGCCGGGTGGTGCACATCGCCTTCGCCTACCCCTCGCGGCACGACCTGCCCGAGTACCGCGAGTACACCGCCGCGGTGCAGCGGGTCGCCCAGGAGATCAACGACGAGTTCGGCACCACCGAGTGGCAGCCGCTCATCCTGCACGTCAACGACGACTTCCCGCGCTCGCTGGCCGCCTACCGGATCGCCGACGTGGCCCTGGTCAACCCGATCCGCGACGGCATGAACCTGGTCGCCAAGGAGGTCCCCGTGGTCTCCGACGACGGCTGCGCCCTGGTCCTCTCCCGGGAGGCCGGCGCCTACGCGGAACTCGCCGACGACGCGATCACCGTCAACCCCTACGACGTCATCGCCACCGCCGACGCCCTCGCCGAGGCCCTCACCATGCCCCTCGCGGAACGCGCCGAACGCACCAAGCGCCTGGCCGCGGCGGCGACGGCGCTGCCGCCCCAGCAGTGGTTCCTCGACCAGCTGAACGCACTCTGAGCAGCACCCCAAGCGCTACCGCAGCAGTTCCGCGACAGCGCTGAGCACGTCCACCACCCCCGCCGGCCCCGCGACCACCAGGTCCGCGCGGTCGGCGAGGGCCCGGACGGGGGGCTCTCCGGTGACCGGGCCGCTGCAGACCAGGAGGCCGGGCAGTCCGGCCTCGCGGCGGCGGTCGACCTCGTCGTAGGCGGCGAGGTCGCCGAGGTCGTCGCCGGCGAACAGGACCGTCTTCGCGTCGCGCTCCGCCAGGAAGCCCCGCAGGGCGACGCCCTTGTCGACGCCGGGCGGTCGCAGTTCCAGCACCATGCGCCCGGGTTCGACCACCAGCCCGTGGCGGTGGGCGAGTTCGGCGAGCGGGCCGCGGAGCAGGTCCAACAGGCCGTCAGGATCGGCGGTGCGCCGGGTGTGCACCGCCACCGCCCGCCCCTTGTCCTCCGTGAACGTCCCGTCGGGCGCCCCCAACGCGGCCAGCAGCGCGGGGAGTTCGTCGCGGACCGCGGACACCCCGGCGGGCGGCTCGGGGGCGGTCACGGCGCCGGTGGCGGCGTCCCAGCGCTCGGCGCCGTAGTGGCCGAGGATGGTGAGGTGTTCCAGGCCGGGAGCGTCGGCGAAGCCGCCGTACGCGGCGGCCGTGGCGGCGGGGCGGCCGGTCACCACGACGACCGAGCCGACCAGCGGGGCCAGCGCGGTGAGGGCGGGCAGCACGCCGGGATGGGCGCGGGCCCGGTCCGGGTCGGCGACGATCGGGGCCAGCGTGCCGTCGAAGTCGAGCCCGACGACCGCGGACCGCGGATCGGCGAGCAGGCCCGCCAGTCCGGCCCGTCCCGCCTGGGACGTGATCTGCTCAGCAATTCCCATGGCCCCGACGCTACCCGCCGCCCGCCCGCCACGGGCGGCATTCGCCGTGGATCCGCCCTACCGCGCGGCGCGCCGCTCCTCGCGGATCCGGCGCAGCCGGTTGACCAGCACCGGGTCGGCGCGCAGCGCCTCCTCGCGGTCGAGCAGGGCGCCCAGCAGCTGGTAGTAGCGGGTCGCGGAGATGCCGAGCTCCTCGCGGATCGCCTGTTCCTTGGCGCCCGCGGTCCGCCAGCCGCGGGCCTCCAGTGCGAGCACCGCCCGGTCGCGTTCGGTCAGTTCGGCCACGCCCCCAGGCTAGCGGCAGCCGCCGACGGCACGTCGCCGCAGCCGTCGGCCCTCGACCGCGGCCCGCGTCAGCCCTTGCGGGCGCGCGCGGCCTCCGCGGCGGCGGCGCCCTGCAGCTCGGCCAGCACGTCGTCGCCGCCGGGCTTCACCGCGGTGCCGATCCGCTGCTTGATCATGCTGCTGACCTTGTCCCAGGACGGGTCGCCGAGCGGGTAGAAGTTGGCGTTCGGCAGTGCGTTCAGGAACTCGGTGAGGTCGTGGTGGTTGGGGTTGGAGGCCATGTCCTCGAGGGTGTCCTGGGTGACCGGCAGCATGTTGTACTGCTCGTCGAACTTGAGGGTGTTCTCCTTGGTGTACAGGAAGTTGAGGAACTTCTTGATCTCCGCCTTGTGCCCGCCCGCCTTGAACGCCATGACCCAGTCGGCGACGCCGAGCGTGGTGGTCTTGACGCTCGCGTCCTTGCGCGGGATGACGGTGGTGCCGTACGGGACGTTCGCGTTGACGGCCTTGGCGATCAGGCCGGGGTGGCCGTTGAGCATGCCGACCTTGCCGGCCGTGAAGTCGGCGAAGGCGGTCTTGCGGTCGACCTTGGCGGGGTCGTCGTAGGTGAGGTGCTTGTCGACCAGGTTGGTGCGCAGCCAGGCGAAGGTGGCGCGGTTCTGCGCGCTGTCGATGGTGTAGTTGCCGGCGTTGTCGGAGAGCCCGCCGCCGCCGCTCATGGTCCAGATCATCGACTCGCCCTGGGCCTCCTCGGGGCCGAGCGGGAGCGCGTACGGGGTGACGCCGGGGACCTTGGCCTTGATGAGTTCGGCGTCCTTGCGCAGCTCGTCCCAGGTGGCGGGCGGGTTGGCGATGCCGGCCTTCTGGAAGATCTCCTTGTTGTAGACGAACACCCGGCTGGAGGCGATGAACGGTATGCCGTACTGGCTGCCGAGCACCTGGCCGGCCTTGGCGAAGGAGTCCAGGATGTTGGCCTGGGTGTCGATGGAGAGCACGTCGCCGGCCGGGTAGAGGCGGTCGGCGGCGACCTGGTCGGCGTAGCCGCCGGTCTGGACGATGTCGGGGGTCTTGCCCTTGGCGATCAGGTCGGCGACCCGCTTGTCGATGTCGGTCCAGCTGACCACCTCGACGTTGACCTTGATGTCGGCGTTGGCGGCCTGGAACCGGCGGGCCACGTCGTTCCAATAGTGGGTACTGGAGTTGGCCTCGTTGTCGCCGTAGTCGGCCGCCACCACGTTGAGCGTCACACCCCCCGTCGCGCTCGACAGGATGCCGCAGCCGGAGAGCAGCAGGCACCCGACGACGGGCAGGGGGAGCAGCGCTGATCGCTTCACGGGGGGACCGCCTTCCGGAGGGATGATGCGGCGACCCTGGCAGTCCCAGGTCAAGTGGTACATACCTGTTGTGCGCGAAGTTATCGAAGTGTCAGTTCCCGTTGCGCTCAGCGCAACGGGAAAGACACAACACTCCGATAACCGGACGGAACTGTCGGACCGTCAGGCGGTGAGGACCTCGACCCCGGCCTCGGTGAAGGCGTCCGCCAGGTCGGCCGACAACTGGTCGTCGGTGACCAGGGTGGCGATCCGGTCCAGGCCGCAGATCCGGGCGAAGGCGCGCTGGCCGAGCTTGGAGGAGTCGGCGGCCACCACCACCCGGCGGGCCCGCTCGGCGAGCATCCGGTTGACGCTGGCCTCGCCCTCGTGGTGCGCGGTGGCGCCGTGCTCGACGTCGAGCGCGTCCACGCCGAGCACCGTGACGTCCAGGGCGAGTTCGCCGAGCACCAGGCCGGCCAGCGGGCCGATCAGCTCGTAGGACTGCGGCCGGGCGACACCGCCGGTGACCACGATCTTCACCTGCGGACGGACCGTCAGCTCGTTGGCGATGTTCAGCGCGTTGGTCACCACGGTGAGGGCCTGCCCGGGGCCGGCCTCGGACCGCTCGGCCAGGTCGGAGCGGACCGCCAGGGCGCGGGCCACCTCGGTGGTGGTGGTGCCGCCGTTCAGCCCGACCACCTCGCCGGGGGCGATCAGGGTGGCCACCAGCGCGCCGATCCGCTGCTTGGCGTCGGCATTGCGCGCGGTCTTGTAGCGCAGCGGCAGGTCGTACGAGACGCTGTGCGCGACCGCGCCACCGCGGGTACGGGTCACCATCTGCTGCCGGGCCAACTGGTCGAGGTCGCGCCGGATCGTGGCAGCCGACACGTCCAGCGCCTCGGCGGCCTCCTCGACCTCCAACTTGCCGTGCTCCGCCAACAGTTCCAGCAGCGCGTTCCACCGCTCGTACCTGGACAAACCCTCGCCCTCCCGGGTTCTCGCACGCGCCCAGCGCGCGGTGCGCACAGCTTGGCACAAGTCCATGCCTCGAACAGCATTGCGCAATGATGCGCGAAACGGCTATAAAACAATCAGGTTTGCGCACGCAGCCTCAAGGGAACCCCAAAGGAGCCCGCACTCATGCCGCACCCGTCCCTGACCGGCGAGGAGATCGCCACCCAGCCCGCCGACTGGCGCACCGCCGCGGCGCTCGCCGAGACCGCGGGCGCCGACCTGCCGCAGCGCGGCGAGCGCGTGGCCGTGGTCGGCTGCGGCACGTCCTGGTTCATGGCGCAGGCCTACGCCGCGCTGCGCGAGAGCGGCGGCCACGGCGAGACCGACGCGTTCGCCGCCTCCGAGTTCCCGCACGGACGCCGCTACGACCGGATCCTGGCGATCACCCGCTCCGGCACCACCACCGAGGTGCTGCGCCTGCTCGCCGACACCGACCTGCCGAGCACCGCGATCACCGCCTGCACCGACCAGCCGGTGGCCGCGGTCGCCGACCGCCTGGTCGACCTGGGCTTCGCCGACGAGCGCTCGGTGGTGCAGACCCGCTTCGCCACCACCGTGCTGGCGCTGCTGCGCGCCCACCTGGAGCTGGAGGGGGCGCTGCCCGCGGGCGTCGCCACCATCGCCCAGGCCGCCGCCGACGCCGAGCAGGCCGTCGCCTGGCAGGTGCCGGCCGAGCTGGTGGAACTGGAGCAGATCTCCTTCCTCGGCGCGGGCTGGACCAACGGCCTGGCCCAGGAGGCCGGGCTGAAGATGCGCGAGGCGGCGCTGGCCTGGACCGAGGCCTACCCGGCGATGGAGTACCGGCACGGCCCGATCTCGATCACCGCGCCGAACCGTGCCGCCTGGGCCTTCGGCGAGCTGCCGACCGGCCTGGCGGAGGAGGTCGCCGCGGTCGGCGGCCTGCTGGTGGCCGGCTCCGGCACCGGCGGCCTGGACCCGCTGGCCGACCTGGTGCGGGTGCACAAGCTGGCCGTGGCGCTCGCCGAGCACCGCGGCCTGAACCCGGACGAGCCGCGCAACCTGACCCGTTCGATCATCCTCGCCCAGCCGAGCTGATTGTTCGCCAGAAGACGATCAGCCCGCCGCAGCGGGTCGCAAAACCCCTAGGAGACCCCAAAGAGCGATAAAGCTCACCTCTCAGGACCAGACCAATCGAGCAACTGGACTAGACCTCTTCGACCTGGCCAAGGGAAACTGTCCCCCGTGAAGCACGTCATCGCACTCGATGTAGGCGGCACCGGCATGAAGGCCGCGCTGCTCGCCCAGGACGGCTCCGTGCTGTTTGAGGCACGCCGACCGACCGGGCGGGAGCACGGCACCGACGCCGTCATCGCCACCATCCTCGACTTCGCCGCCGACCTGGCGCAGGAAGGCCGCGACCGGTTCGGCGTCGGCCCCCTCGCCGCGGGCGTCGCCGTGCCGGGGACGATCGACGAGAAGAACGGGATCGCGGTCTTCTCCGCCAACCTCGGCTGGCGCGACCTGCCGATGCGCAAGCTGCTCGGCGAGCGCCTCGGCGGGCTGCCCGTCGCCCTCGGCCACGACGTCCGCTCCGGCGGGCTGGCCGAGGGCCGGATCGGCGCCGGCCAGGGCGTGGAGCGCTTCCTGTTCATCGCGCTCGGCACCGGCATCGCCGGCGCGATCGGGATCAACGGCACCATCGAGGCCGGCGCCCACGGCTACGGCGGCGAGATCGGCCACGTGGTGGTCCGCCCCGGCGGACCGCGGTGCGGCTGCGGCGCCCGCGGCTGCCTGGAGACCCTGGCCTCGGCCTCCGCGGTCTCCCGCGCCTGGGCCGACGCGGTCGGCGACCCGGCCGCCGACGCCGCCGCCTGCGCGCTGGCGGTCGACGCCGGCGACCCGCGGGCGATCGAGGTCTGGCGGACCGCGGTGGACGCGCTCGCCGACGGCATCGTGCTGGCGCAGAGCCTGCTCGACCCGTCGACGGTGATCGTCGGCGGCGGGCTCGCGGAGGCCGGTGACACCCTCTTCACGCCCCTGCGCGCGGCGATCGGCGAGCGGTTGACCTTCCAGATGCCCCCGAAGGTCGTACCGGCCATGCTCAAAGACACCGCGGCGTCCCTGGGCGCTGGCCTGCTCGCCTGGGATCTGCTCTCGATGGAGGTGTCCGCGTGACAAGCGCACGCAACCGACCGGCGGCTGGGCCGCGGGGTACTGCACTGGCCGGCGGCCGACTGGTCCTGCCCGGCGGGGTGGTCGAAGGCGGTCGGCTGACCGTCGAGGGCCCGCGCATCGCGGGCCTGGGCGGCGAGCCGGAGCCGGGTGACCTCGACCTCACCGGCTACACCGTCGTCCCGGGCTTCGTCGACCTGCACGTGCACGGCGGCGGCGGCGCCTCGTACGCCTCGGGGATCGCGGAGGAGGCGCTGGTCGCCGCCCGCACCCACCTGGAACACGGCACCACCACCACGGTCGCGTCCACCGTCACCGGCGAGATCGACGAGGTCTGCCGCCAGGCGGCGGTCCTCTCCGAACTGGTCGAGGACGGCGTGCTGGCCGGCGTGCACTTCGAGGGCCCGTTCATCTCGCACAACCGGTGCGGCGCCCACCGCCCCGACCTGCTGCGCGACCCCGACCCGTCGCTGGTGCGCAAGCTCGCCGACGCCGCCCGCGGCCACGCCAAGATGTTCACCCTCGCCCCGGAGCTGCCCGGCGGCCTGGAGTCGGTGCGGATGCTCACCGACAACGGCATCATCGCCGCCGTCGGCCACACCGACTCCGACTACGACCGGACGCTCGAGGCGATCGACGCCGGCGCCACCGTCGCCACCCACCTGTTCAACGCGATGCCGGGCATCCAGCACCGCGCCCCCGGCCCGATCGTGGCCCTGCTCGAGGACGAGCGGGTCACCGTCGAACTGATCAACGACGGCATCCACCTGCACCCCTCGGTGCTGGAACTCGCCTACGGCACGGCCGGCGCCGACCGCGTCGCGCTGATCACCGACGCGATGGGCGCGGCCGGCATGGGCGACGGCCTGTACCCGCTCGGCCCGCTCCAGGTCCGGGTCGAGAACGGCGTCGCGCGCCTGGTCGAGGGCGGCTCCATCGCGGGCTCCACCCTCACCCTGGACGTCTCCTTCCGACGCGCCGTCACCGTCCTCGGGCTCAGCCTCGACCAGGCCGTCACCTCGCTGTCCACCGTCCCCGCCCGACTGCTCGGCCTGGCCGACACCATCGGCACCCTGGAGGCAGGCAAGAACGCCGACCTCGTCGTCCTCGACTCCGACAGCTACGAGCTCGTCGCGGTGTTGCGCCGCGGCGAGTGGATCGTCGGCGCGGACCGCTTCGCTCAGGTCGGCAACCCGGCCTGACCCGGGCCGCCCGCCGCGACGCGGGCGCCCCGGACTCCCGCCACGGGGGTGAGCAGCGGAACCTGCGCCTCGCTACTCACCCCACCGGGAGCCCCGCCTTGCCGCTCGCCCGTACCTCCGACCTGCTCGCCTCCGCCGCCGCCGACGGCCGCGGACTGCCCGCCTTCAACGTGATCACGCTGGAGCACGCCGAGGCGATCGCCGCCGGCGCGGAGGCCGCCGGCACCCCCGCGATCCTCCAGATCAGCCAGAACGCGGTCGCCTTCCACGGCGGGCGGCTGCTGCCGCTGGCCCGCGCCTGCGCCGAGGTCGCCGCCGCCGCGCACGTCCCGCTCTCGCTCCACCTCGACCACGTCGAGGACTTCGACCTGCTGCGGACCGCCCCCGCCGCCGGGTTCTCCTCCGCGATGTTCGACGCCTCGCACCTGCCGCACGCCGAGAACGTCAAGGCCACCGCGGAGGCCGGCGCCTGGGCGCACCGCCACGGGCTGCACCTGGAGGCCGAGCTCGGCAAGGTCGGCGGCAAGGACGGCGCACCGCCGCTCTCCGCCCACGCCCCGGGCGCCCGCACCGACCCGGCGGAGGCCGCCGCCTACGTCGCCGACACCGGCGTGGACGCGCTCGCCGTCGCGGTCGGCTCCTCGCACGCCATGACCACCCGCACCGCCGCGCTCGACCACGAGCTGATCCGGCGCCTCACCGCGGCCGTCCCCGTCCCGCTGGTGCTGCACGGCAGCTCCGGCGTGCCGGACGCCGAGCTCACCTCCGCGGTCGCCGCCGGCATGGTGAAGATCAACATCGGTACGGCCCTCAACCTGGCCTTCACCCCGGCCGTCCGCGACCACCTCGCCGGCGACCCCGCGGTGACCGACCCGCGCAAGTACCTCGCCCCGGCCCGCACCGCGATGGCGCGGACGGTCGAGCACCTCGCCAGGGTCGTGGCCGGGAGCTGACGACCCGTGAGGGGGCGCGGTCGACCGCGCCCCCGACGGGCCTACTTCGTCGGGTAGCTGTTCACCGACATCGGCGTCAGGGCCACCTGGTCGAGCAGCACGCTGCCGGACGTGCCGGCCGGCAGGGTCACCGTCAGGGTGTTCTGCCCGGCCTGCAGGTTGGGCCATATGTTGGTGCTGTACCAGGACTGGGCCGGATCCGGCGTGCCGGACTTGGAGTAGTTCTTGAACGTGACGCCGCCCTTGTGGTCCTGCCCGTTGACGGAGACCGCGGCGGGGGTGTCGGCGCCGGTGTTGTTGAAGTGCAGCCAGAACTTGTACTGGCCCGCGGTGGCCGCGTTGACGGTCCAGGTGAAGGTGGAGCCCGCCTGCAGGGTGAGGTAGCTGCCGTCAGCGGAGATCGCGCCCTTGACGGTGGAGTCGGTGGCGGCGCCCTGCGCCTGCAGCTTGGTCGCGTCGGAGAGCGGGTCGCCCGCCGCGGTCGGGCTGGGCGCGGCGCTGGAGGCGACCGGGGCGGAGCTGGCGGGCGCCGCGGTGCCGGAGTGGCTCGCACCGGCGTCCGGCTTGCCGTCGCCGTCGCCGGTGGAGAGCGCGATGCCCGCGCCGACCGCGATCGCGGCGACCACGGCGACGGCGCCGATCACGGTCGCCTTGCCGCGCCCGGCCGGGCGGTCCTCGCCGGGCCGCGGACGGGAGCGCTCGGCGTACCGCGGCTGGTGGGGCAGCGCGGTGGTGGTCTCCTGACCCGGCTGACCGGGCTGGGCCGGCTGCGGGCGGGCGGCCGGCGGCTGCGCGGGGCGCTCGCCGTAGCTGGCCCGGCCGACCTCCATGGGGCGGCTGTACGAGCTGCGCGGCTGCGCGGGTGCGGCCTGCTCGCCCTCGGCGGGGCGGTACAGGTACGCGAAGGGGTCCTCGTCGCCCGCGCCGCCCGCGGGCGCTTCGTTGCTGCCGGCCGTGGTCACGGTCAACTCCCCAGTGCTGGACGCTCTCGTACCCAGGGCACCCTACCTGGCATTGCTGAGCTGGGGGAAAGCCGGATCAGCCCGCGCGGCGGTGCGAGCGCTCCCCGCGCGAGCCGCGCACCGCTCCGCCGCGCGCCCGTTTCTCGTCGTACATCCGCTCGTCGGCCGCGTGCAGCACCTCGTCGATGCTCATGCCGCAGCCGGCCCAGCCGATGCCCAGGCTGACGCCGACCCGCATCGCCCGGTTGTCGATCCGCATCGGCGGGAGGATCGCGCCGCGCAGTCGGCCCGCCAGGTCCTTGGCCTCCTCGCGGCCGATGCCGTCGGCGAGCACCACGAACTCGTCGCCGCCCATCCGGGCGACGGTGTCGCCCTCCCGGACGGCCTGCTGGAGGCGGCGGGCGACCTCGATCAGCACCGCGTCCCCGGCGTTGTGGCCGAACCGGTCGTTGACCGACTTGAACCCGTCCAGGTCGCAGAAGAGGACGGCCAGGCCCTTGTCGCCGGGCGGCTGCGCGGCCCGGCGGTGGCCGGCCCAGGCCTCGCTGCCGGGCGACTCGGCGGGGACCACCGCGTGCACGTGCGCCACCGCGGCGCCGCTGTGGCGCAGCACCTGCCCGGCGGCGAAGGCCTCGCGGTCCCGTTCCAGTCCCTCGTCAGGGGCCGCGTAGCCGTGGGCCAGCGCGGCGGGGGCCCCGGGGCCCGGGTAGGCGGCGTGCGCGGCGTACGAGGGCGGGTAGGGGGCACCGGGCGGGGGCAGGGCGTGGCCGGACGGCGCCTGGTGGCCGAGTTCGCCGGGGTGCGCGACGGCGTGCGCGGGGAGCGAGCAGAGCCGGCGGCCGAGCCGGGCGCGCAGTTCGGCGCCGTTGGGCAGGCCGGTGAGGGCGTCGTGGCTGGCGCGGTGGGCGAGCTGGAGCTCGTGTCGCTTGCGGTCCTCGATGTCCTCGACGTGGGTGAGCAGGAAGCTGGGGCCCTCGGCGGCGTCGGCGACCACCGAGTTGCGCAGGCAGACCCACTGGTAGCCGCCGTCGCGGCGGGCCAGCCGCAGTTCGGCGCGCCCGCCCTCGGCGCTGGTGCGGCGCAGCAGGTCGAGGTCGTCGGGGTGCACCAGGTCGGCGAAGCGCTGCTGGCGCAGGGTGGCCCGGGGGCGGCCGAGCAGTCGGCACAGGGCGTCGTTGACGCGGGTGAGCTGGCCCATCGCGTCGCCGTGCAGCTCGGTGATGGCCATCCCGCTGGGGGCGTACTCGAAGGCCTGCCGGAAGGACTCCTCGCTGGCCCGCAGGGCCTGCTGCTCCTTCTCCAGGCGGGCCAGGGCGCGCTGCATCTCCGCGCGCAGCCGGGCGTTCCCGATCGCGATGGAGGCCTGCAGGGAGAACATCTCCAGGGCCTCGCGGGTCCACGCACCGGGGCGCTTGCCGCTGCGCGGGCGGTCCACCGACAGGACGCCGAGCAGGTCGCCGCCGGCGCTGTACATCGGGGCGAGCAGCACGTCCTGCGGGTGCCAGTCGTTGGAGTAGACCGGCAGCGGGCCGTCGCCGGTCCAGGTGGGCACGTCGGTGGCGATCGCCCAGCCGCGGTCGTGCGGGATGAAGCGCAGGGTGCCCCAGTGGTCGGCGACCTGCAGCATCCGCTCCCAGGACTCCCGGGAGCCGACCTGGCCGAGCAGCACCGCGGGACCGCCGAAGGCGCTCTCCTCTATCTCCCACACCGCGGCGACCACCAGGTCGCCGTCCGGGCGGACCAGGCTGACCGCCGCCGCGTCGAACCCGAGCCCGTGCACCGCGCCTTCGACGACCGCCTGCAGGGTCCCCGCCAGGCTCCGGGCAGCGTTGAGGTCCGCCACGACCCGGTGCAAGGTGCGGAGGGTCGCGAGGCGGACGTAGGGCTCCGACTCGGCTTCCATGCGGGGGCTCCCCGGCTGTTCGGATAGTGCTTGAAAGGTTGTCGTCCGATTGCCAGAAGAACTGAATCACAGGGAGCACTGCGATAGGCACGCTCGGTCAGCAATAGCCTGTCAGTGTGACTCAAATCACATAATGCTCATGCCGAGGAATGCTCCGGAATCCGGCCGTACCGGGAGCTTCCCCAACAAACGCCCGCCGAAGGCCCGCTGAACGAGGGTCAGCTCGCGGCGCCGCCTTCCCGCAGCTCAGCCCAGCGACCGACCGGACCTACGACCAGGGCCCGATACCGGCGGGCCGGACCGGGGACTACCGTGCGGTACGTGTACAGCACCCCGCAGTCCCCCGCCGCCACCGCCGCCGCCACGCCCGAGGAGTTCCGCGCGGCGCTCTCCCAGCTGGCCTCCGGCGTCTCGCTGGTGACCGCCCACGACCCCGAGGGCGGCGCCGACGGCGAGGACGTGGGCATGACCGCCACGTCCTTCCTCTCGGTGTCGCTGGAGCCGCCGATGGTGCTGGTCTCGGTGCGCGAGGACTCGCGGATGGACGAGCTGCTCACCCGGGTCGACACCTGGGCGGTGTCGCTGCTGGCCGAGGAACAGCGCACGCTGGCCTCGCGGTTCGCGATGAAGGGCCGGCTCAGCGACCGGCTGCTGTTCGCCGACGCCCCGCACACCCGCGGCCCGCACTCCGGGGCGCCGCTGATCACCGGGGCCCTGGCCACCGTCGAGTGCCGCACCGAGCAGCGGGTGCCGGCCGGCGACCACGTCCTGGTGCTCGGCCGGGTCCTGGAGGCCCGGGTGACCGCCCCGGCGGACGGACCGCTGCTGTACTTCCGCAGCGGCTACCGCAAGCTCGGCTGACCGTCCGTCAGCAGGGCTGGCGCGTCACTCCGGACGGATCCGGCCCCGGCCCTGCTTCAGCGAGGCGCGGTGCTTCTTGCTCTCCAGTCGCCGCTCGACCATGCCGCGGCTCGGCTTGGTGGCCCGCCGGGCCTTCGGCGGCGGTGCGGTGGCCTCGCCGAGCAGCGCGGCCAGCCGGGCCGCCGCCACCTCGCGGTTGCGCCACTGCGAGCGGTGCTCGGAGGCGCGCACCACCAGCACCCCGTCGACCAGCCGGGATGCCAGCCGCTCCAGGGCGCGTTCCTTCCACACCGGCGGCAGCGCGGCGGAGGCCGCCAGGTCGTACAGCAGCTCGACCCGGCTGTCGGAGGTGTTCACGTGCTGCCCGCCCGGTCCGGACGAGCGGGAGAAGCGCCAGACGAGCTCGGCGTCGGGGACGACCACCGAACCCCGTACGCGCACAGGCTCAGTCATGCGCCCATCATCCCGTCCGGCCGCGCCCGCGTCACGCGGTTAACGCCGCCCGCCCGCGAGGGGAGAATGGCGGGCGTGATCGAGCTCGGCTACTCCCTCTCCACCCGTTTCCCCGACCCCCCGCAGACCGACTACCGGACCGCACCGGTGCGGGCGCTGCGGCACGACCTGTTCGCCGGCGACGTCTACCTGGAGGCGGACGGCTCGGACGTGGAGACCCGCTGGGGCTGGGTGCCGGTGCTGGACTTCGCCTGGGCGGTGTGCGACATCGCCGACCGGCTCGACGACGACCCGCGGGGCAGCCGCTCGGCCCGGGTGGTCACCGAGGACCTGGACTTCACCCAGAACACCGAGCTGCTGCGCTTCACCCGCCGCTTCGGCTGGGTCGAGATCACCGCCACCTGGCGCCCCGACGACCCGCCGCTGGTCGTCCGACACGCCGAACTGCGGCGCGAGGCGCGGGACTTCCTGCAGGATGTGCTTGCCGATCTGTTCGATCTGCACGAGGGCCTGGCCGACAACCCGAACATCTGGACCGTCCAGGGCCGCTACCCCAGAATCTGACGGCCGACCGGGGGAGGAAACCATCCGTCCACCAAGCGATGGAACCAACGGCCGCCCGTCCGGCGTTCTCCCCGCAAAACCGACCGAAGGGACACCACAACCATGCCCGTGAGCCTCTCCAAGGGTGGCAACGTCTCGCTGACCAAGGAGGCCCCCGGCCTGACCGCGGTCACCGTCGGCCTCGGCTGGGACGTGCGCACCACCACCGGCTCCGAGTTCGACCTCGACGCCAGCGCGATCGTCCTGAACGGCGAAGGCAAGGTGTACTCCGACCGCCACTTCGTCTTCTTCAACAACACCAGCACCCCGGACAGCACCGTCGTCCACACCGGCGACAACCGCACCGGCGAGGGCGAGGGCGACGACGAGCGGATCAACGTCAACCTGGCCGCGCTGCCCGCCGACGTCACCCGGATCACCTTCCCGGTCTCGATCTACGACGGCAACAACCGCGGCCAGAACTTCGGCCAGGTCCGCAACGCCTACATCCGGGTGCTGAACGCGGCCGGCGGCGCCGAGATCGCCCGCTACGACCTCTCCGAGGACGCCGCCACCGAGACCGCGATGGTCTTCGGCGAGCTGTACCGCAACGGCGCGGAGTGGAAGTTCCGCGCCATCGGCCAGGGCTACGCCTCGGGCCTGGTCGGCATCGCCCAGGACTTCGGCGTCAACGTCTGACCCCGCGCGGCCGCCTGACGCCGCGCCGGCCGCGAAAACGCCCCGGCCCCCTCCGTGCGGAGGGGGCCGGGGCGCATCCGTGGTCAGCGGGTCAGGAACGGCCGGCCCGCAGCTCGGGCAGCTCCAGCAGCTCGGTCTCGTCGTGCGGGGTCAGGTCGACCACCTCCGGCACGGTGTCCGACTCGGCGTGCTGGTGGCTCGGCGGCTGCTCCACCGCCAGGTGGTCGGGCTGCTGCGCGGCGTCCACCGGCCCGGCGTCCACCACCGCGTACTGCTCGCTGGCGGCCAGCGCCTCGTCCCCGACCACGTCGGCCAGGTCGCCGACCGCCGGGGCCGGCGCGGCCGCCCGCAGCGCGGCCCGGGCGCTGCCCGGCCGGCCGAAGAAGCTGAAGTTCGCCGCCCGCGGGCGCTGCCGCCCGCCCGGGACGACCGCAGCGGACTGCTCCGGGACGGCCTGCTCGACGGCGCCGGACGCCTGCGCGGGGACCACGGCGGCGGTCGGCGGCACCGGCTTCGGCAGCGCCGAGGCGACCGTGCGCAGGGTCTGCGCGGTGGGCACCGGCTGCGGCATCTTCGGGCGCAGCTCGACCTGGGCCCGCTCGTCCACCTCCCGGTTCGCCTCGGCGGTCGCGGCCTGCCGCTCCAGGTGCCGCAGCGCGGCCGCCGCCCGGACGTACGCGGCCGGGGAGGCCGGGTTCCTTGGGCGGGACGCCTCCAGCGCCTGCTGGACCGCCTCCGCCTCCTTCAGCGCCTGCTCGGCGACCATCACCGCGCGCTCGCGCAGCAGCCGGGCGATCTCGGTCTCCGCCTTCGCCAGCCGGGACTTCTCCGCGGTCAGCCGCCGGCCGAAGCGGGTGGCCCGCTCCTCGGCGACCTCGGCCGCGTACTCGGCCTCGGCGAGCTGTTCCTCGAACCGCTCCTCGGCGCGCAGCCGGCGCACCCTGGCGAGCTCCGCGGCGGTCCGGGCCGCCCGGTCGCGCTGGCGCAGCACCAGGCCCAGGCCGACCACGGCGACCACGGCCGCCACGCCGACCGAGCGGGCCACGATCTGGTCCGGACTGGCCACCAGCGCGGCGAGCGCCGCGAGCACGAGCACACCGGAGGCGGCCGGTGGCAGCGACCGGCCGAGGAAGGAGGAATGACGGTGGCGTCCGCGAGACATGGCTAGAAACTAGCGTGCGAGTCAGGGCCCTGTCAGCCTCGCCCCCCATTCGGGCCTTGACAGTCCGCCAGAAACACGCACCGGAGTGGATCATTGGCCGAAAGTCACCGGTTTCTGACCCGTCGTCAGCGCATCGCGGGGTCCCGGCTCAGCGGGGGGAGGCGGCCGTCCCGCGCGGGCGCTCCGGGTCGTCGTGGTCCTCGGGGAGCCGGCAGATGTGCTGCAGCCAGAGCGCCACCGCGATCACCGCCGCACCGGCCAGCACCGCCCAGCCGGCGGTCTGCGCCTGCGCCCGGCGGGCTGCCACCTCCAGCTGGCCGAGCAGGAACACCCCGACGCCCGCGTAGATCCCGGTCACCACCGAGGAGACCAGCGCACTGGCCTGCCCCAGCACCAGCACCCGGGCCGCGTGCAGCGGGTCCACGCCCTTCGCCCCGGGCTGCCGCTCGCGCACCGCCTTCAGCCGGGACCGCAGCGAGATCGCCGCGGCCAGCAGCACCACCGCGATCGCCGCCAGCACGTACGGCGCGTAGGCGGGCACGCCGGGCAGGGTGCCCAGCGAGTCCCACAGCCGGGCCCCGGCCCAGGACAGCGCCCCGGTGATCGCGATGATGCCGAGCAACAGACGGAGACGGAGCGGCTTCACGCGGACGGGGTTCCTTCCCTGGTGACGGGCGGGGCGGCGGCCCCGGCGGGCCGGGACGGCGGCGACCAGCCCACCGTACCGGCCCGGCCGCACCCGCAGGGAGCTACGCCCGCGTGCGGCCGGAAGTTCCCGCCACCGCGGCGGCCGGCTACTCCGGCAGCTGCAGCCGGAGGTCGGCCCGCAGCCGGACGCCCTGCGCCGCGGCGCCACCGAGGCCGTCCAGCAGTGCGGCGACCTTCCCGTGGCCGGGGATCTCCGCCTGCCCGTCGGCGTCCTGCCAGGGCGCCAGGACGAACGCCCGCTCGTGCGCCCGCGGGTGCGGGAGCAGCAGGTGCGGGTCGTCGCTGGTGACGCCCTCGTAGTCGAGCACGTCGACGTCCAGGGTGCGCGGGCCCCAGTGCACGGTGCGCACCCGCCCGAAGGCGTCCTCCACCGCGTTGGCGCGCTCCAGCAGGTCGGCCGGCGGCAGTGAGGTGCGCAGCAGCACCACCGCGTTGAAGTAGCTCGGCTGGTCGGCGGGGCCGCCGACCGCGTCGGTCTCGTACACCGCGGAGACCGCGGTGATCCGCAGGCCCGGGGTGTCGCCGAGCGCGTCCACCGCGCCCTGCAGGGTCTCCAGGCGGTTGCCCAGGTTGCTGCCCAGGGCGAGGGCGGCGTGCCGGGATGAGTGCAGGGTGGACTCGGCTCGGTCCACCCGGCGTTCCAGGTCGAAGGTGGTCGGCGAGGCGGTCGGGTCAGTCGTCGGCAACGGAATTCCCTCTGCTCGGCTTCCGACGGGGCGTCAGGAGCGCCCCCGGCGGATGGTGATGGTGACGTCGTCGAAGGGCACGGTGATCGGGGCGTCCGGCTTGTGCACGGTGACCTCGACCTCCTCGACCACCTCGTGCGCCAGGCACCGGTCGGCGATCCGCTGGGCGAGCGTCTCGATCAGGTCCACGGGATCCCCGGCGATCACCGCCGTGACCTCCTCCGCGATCACGCCGTAGTGCGCGGTGCGGGTGAGGTCGTCGCCCGCGGCGGCCGGCCGGGTGTCGAGGAACAGCACCAGGTCGACCACGAAGGTCTGCCCCTCGATGCGCTCGCGCTCGAAGACGCCGTGGTGGCCCCGGGCACGCAGGCCCCGCAGGGTGACGCGGTCCAGCAAACGAATCACTGCTCCCAGCTGACGGCCCCGCACGGGCGGGGACCGGCGGGCACCGGTCGCCCGCCGCCCCTCGAATCTACCTTCGAGCACCGACCGCGCCAGACCGCCTCCCCGGCCGCCCACCCGTTCGGACTGGCCTCGGCGGCACTTGACGACGCCCGCCCGCGCCTGCTCGGCGCGCGGGCCGCGCCGTCACTCGTCCTCGTCGTCCTCGTCGTCGTCGCCGCTGGTGAGCACCGGCGAGCCGTGGTGCGACCACAGCTTCCAGCCGTCCGAGGTGCGGCGGAACAGGTTGGTCGACACGACCTTCCCGCCCACCAGCGGCCCCAGTTCGCCCTCCTCCTCGGGCTCACCGCCGGACAGGATGTTCTCGGTGCAGGTGACCAGCGCCACATCGCCCTGCACGTCGACCTCGACGTCGGTCAGGAAGAACTGGATGTACTCGGTGTTCGCCATGATCAGCATGTACGAGCGGGTCACCTGGGCCCGCCCGATCAGCACCGGCCAGCCGGGGTGCACGCAGAACACGCCGCCCTTGTCGTCAGCCTCGTCCGGCCCCAGCCAGATCGACTCGACGGCCTCCAGGTCGCCGGTCTCCAGCGCCTCGTAGAGCGTCTGGTTGGCCGCCAGCACCGCCTCGCGGTCCGACTCCAGCGCCGCCCGGTCGTTGCCGCTCACTGCCTCCGCCACGCCTACCCCCTTCGCGCCGCCCGCTGCCAGGCAGCGACCACTCGTACGGCGTCAGCCGTGCCGGCCACATCGTGCACCCGCACCGCCCAGGCGCCCGCCCGGGCCGACAGCACCGAGACCGCCGCCGTGGCGTCGTCCCGCTGCCGCGCCGGGCGCAGCTCCCCGGTTTCCGGGTTGGCGAGCAGCGTACCCAGGAAGCGCTTGCGCGAAGCCGCCACCAGCACCGGCCGCCCCAAAGCGGTCAGCGCGTCCAGCCGGCCCAGCAGCGCCCAGTTGTGCTCACTGGTCTTCGCGAACCCCAGCCCCGGGTCGAGGATCAGCTGCTCCTCCTTCACCCCGGCGGCCAGCAGCGCCTCCACCCGGGCGGTCAGCTCCGCCACCACGTCCGCGACCACGTCCCGGTAGACCGCGAGGGCGTCCATGTCCGCGGACTGGCCGCGCCAGTGCATCACCACGAACGGCGCCCCGGTGGCCGCCACCACCTCGGCCATCGCCGGGTCGGCCAGCGCGCCGGAGACGTCGTTGACCACCCTGGCGCCGGCCTCGACCGCCGCCGCGGCGACGCTCGCCCGCATGGTGTCCACCGACACCACCACCCCGGCCCGGGCCAGCTCGGTCACCACCGGGATCACCCGGCGCAGCTCCTCCGCCTCGGTGACCCGCTGGGCGCCCGGCCGCGTCGACTCGCCGCCGACGTCGACCAGGTCCGCCCCGCGGGCCACCAGGTCCAGTCCGTGTGCGACCGCCTTCGCCGGATCCAGCCACAGCCCCCCGTCCGAGAACGAGTCGGGTGTGACGTTGACCACCCCCATCACCGCACAACGGTCGAGGACGGGAAGGCCGGGAAGGTGCTCGCTCATACGCCCATTATCGGACGCCCGCTCAGGCCGCCTCGTGCAGCTGCGCCGCGGGCTCGGGCATCAGGCCCTGCCGCTGGCGCTTGCGGCCCAGGCGGGGCATGCCGAGGGTGATGAAGGCCTCGGCCTGCATCGCGGCGAAGCCGATCCGCGGCAGGTCGCGGGTCTGCTTGTAGACCAGGAAGCGGGGCTCCCAGCTGGGCTGGAACTTGGCGTTGAACTTGTACAGCGACTCGATCTGGAACCACCGGGACAGGAAGACCAGCAGGCCGCGCCAGGCGCGCAGCACCGGTCCGGCGCCGATCCGCTCGCCGCGGGCCAGCGCGGAGCGGAACATCGCGAAGTTCAGCGACACCCGGCGCACGCCCATCGCGCCGACCTCCTGCAGCGCCGCCACGATGAGCAGCTCGTTGAGGCCCGGGTCGGCCTCGCGGTCGCGCCGCATCAGCTCCAGCGAGATGCCGTCCGATCCCCACGGCACGAAGTGCAGCACCGCCTTGAGGTCGCTCCCGGCGGCCGCGGGCGCGCCGTCGGCGGCGGGCTCGTCGGCCTTGTGCGCGGTGACCACCACGCACTCGTCGTCGCCGACGTCGCCGAAGCGGCCCAGCGCCATCGAGAAGCCGCGCTCGGTGTCGGTGCCGCGCCAGCGGGCGGCGGCGTCGCCGATCTGCCGCTTCTCCTCCAGCGTCAGGTCGCCGACCCGGCGGACCTTGCAGGAGTAGCCGTTGCGCTCGATCCGCTTGACCATCTGGCGGACGTTGCGCATCGCGCGGCCGGAGAGCGAGAAGGAGGCGGTGTCGACGATCGCCTCGTCGCCGAGCTCCAGCGCGTCCAGCCCGGCCTCCCGGGTCCACACCTCGCCGCCGACCTCGGAGCAGCCCATCACGGCGGGCACCCAGGCGTGCTCACGGGCCATCGCCATGAAGACCTTGATCGCGCCGGGCCAGGCCTCCACGTCGCCGACCGGGTCGCCGGAGGCGAGCATCACGCCGGAGACCACCCGGTAGGAGATCGCCGCCTTGCCGGAGGGCGAGAAGAGCACCGACTTGTCGCGGCGCAGCGCGAAGTAGCCGAGCGAGTCGCGGCGGCCGTGCCGGGCCAGCAGGTCACGCACCTTCAGCTCGTCCTCGGGGGTGAGGAACGGCTCGGGCTTCTCGGGGCGCAGCGCCAGGTAGGCGGTGGTGAACGCGGTCACCAGGCCGAGCGCGCCGAGCGAGTAGGCGACCAGATCGCCGATCCGGTCGGAGGTGTAGTGGATCGGTCCTTCGAACCCGAACAGGCCGTAGCCGACGTGCTCCAGGCGCGCGAACAGCGACGGGTCGCCGACCTCGGCCTTCCAGCGCATCGAGACGATCAGCAGGCCCAGCAGCACCGAGACGGTGCCGAGGACCAGGAAGTTGACCACGGCGCGCCAGCGGGTGCGCGGGTCGGCCTTGGCGTAGAACTCGCGCTGGTGGACCACCATCACCACGAGCAGCGCCAGCGAGATCACGGCCTGCCCGACCTGGTGCCAGCGCAGCAGGTGCAGCGCGGCGCCGATCGGCAGCAGCACGCACACCGCCCGCCAGGCGCGGCGCTTGCGGCGGCGCAGGGCGTGCGCCAGCAGCACCAGCAGCATGCCCACCATCAGCGTCCCGGCGGCGGCCAACGACGTGGTGCCGCCCGGGAGTTGGCCCGCCCAGTTGTGCATCCGGGTGAACCGCAGCTTGGGGAAGATCGCGCAGGCGATGTCGATCAGACCGATCAGCATCGTGGCGTACCCGACCACGCCGGGCAGCCACGGCCGCGGCACCGCGGCCGCCTGGCTGCGCAGCGCTCGCAGACCCCTGGGACGGGGCTCCTCGGACGTCGTCTCAGCGGGCACGGTTACGCTCATAAAAGCTCAGCCTAGAGGCACCCGGGCACTGGCCGCGCACCCCGCGAGCGGGGCCGTGATGGACCTTCATGACTGTTCCTTTGTCTGGCAATCCGCACGTCAAGGGGCGTCCATAGAACGTTCAAGAGCCACTCGGGCCGGACGTCCCACATGATGGACGCCGCATTCTAGAGCCTCGGTTGCGGTCGGCACAGGCGCTGGTTCGCACTGGTTTCCGACGCCCGGTCAGAGTACTACGGGTGGCTACCGACGGTTCGTCAGATGACGATGATCCTCTGCCGGGCGGCCGTCGAGGAGGGACCGGGCATGGAGCTCACCAGCCGGGCACTGGTGTACACGCTGATCGCGGCGGCCACCGCCGGACTGGTCGCCACCCTCTGGCTGTGGCCCCGGCTGGCCCGCCAGCGCCCGCTCCCCGTCCTGGGCCGGCTGGCCCTGCTGACGGTCACCCAACTCGCGGTGCTCTCCGTGCTGTTGCTGTCGGTCAACAACAGCTACGGCTTCTACACCTCCTGGAACGACCTGCTGCGCCCCGGCGGCGCCCCGCTCGCCCTGGCCGCCCACTCCCCCGGCGCGGCGCCCGACCACACCGCGCTGGTCCAGCCCACCGCCGAGGGCGGCCTGGAGGCCGTGCCGGACGTGCTGCCGCCCGGCAAGCCGGAGGAGGTCGGCCGGGTCGACTCGGTGCGGATCACCGGCCCCGAGTCCGGCCTGTCCGACCAGGTCTTCGTCTACCTGCCGCCCGAGTACTTCAACCCCCGCTACGCCCGCGAGCGCTTCCCCGTGATCCTCGCCCTGGCCGGCTACCCCGGCCCCTCGCTGCACCTGCTCGACAGCCTGAAGCTGCCGCAGGCCGCCGCCGACCTCCAGCGCACCGGCCGGCTCGCCCCCACCGTCATCGTGATGGCCCGCCCCACCGTCGCCCCGCCCCGCGACACCGAGTGCGTGGACGTCCCCGGCGGCCCGAAGACCGAGACCTGGTTCGCCAAGGACATCCCCACCGCGGTGCGCTCCGCCTACCGGGTCGGCCGGGCGGCCGGCTCCTGGGGCGTGCTCGGCTACTCCACCGGCGGCAGCTGCGCCCTGCGGCTGGCCATGCGCTACCCCGGCTCGTACGAGAGCGCGGCCGGCCTGCACGCCGACTACACCGTGCCCGACGACCGGTGGACCGACGGCGACCTGTTCCGCGGCGACGCCGCCGCCGCCCGGCAGTCCGACCTGGGCTGGCGGCTGAAGAACCTGCCCGCGCCGCGGGTCGGCCTGCTGGTGGTCTCCACCAGGACCGAGGACGACTACCCGGCCACCGAGCAGTTCCTCGCCACCGCCCGGCAGGTCGCCGCCGCGCACCCGGAGTTCCAGGTCGACTCGCTGCTGCTGCCCGACGGCGGCCACTCCTTCGAGACCTGGCGCCGCGAGCTGCCAGCCGCCCTGGAGTGGCTCAGCGACCACCTCGCACCGCCGCAGGACCGCGAACCGCGCAGCTGACGGCCCGGCCGCCTGCCTGGGGCGCGCCCTTCGGACGACGCCTAGCGCCCGATGATCAGGCTCATCGCCTCGGCGCGGGTGGCGGGGTCGCGCAGCTGGCCGCGGACCGCGGAGGTCAGCGTCTTCGCGCCCGGCTTGCGGATGCCCCGCATCGACATGCACATGTGCTCGCACTCGATCACCACGATCGCCCCGCGCGGCTCCAGGATCCGCATCAGCGAGTCGGCGACCTGGCTGGTCAGCCGCTCCTGCACCTGCGGGCGGCGGGCGAACACGTCGACCAGCCGGGCCAGCTTGGACAGGCCGGTGATCTTGCCGCTGGTGGACGGGATGTAGCCGACGTGGGCCACGCCGCGGAACGGCACCAGGTGGTGCTCGCAGGTCGAGAACACCTCGATGTCCTTGACCAGCACCATCTCGTCGTGGCCGAGGTCGAAGGTGGTGGTGAGGACGTCCTCCGGCTCCTGCCACAGGCCCGCGAATATCTCCTTGTAGGCGCGGGCCACCCGGGCCGGGGTCTCCAGCAGCCCCTCGCGGTCCGGGTCCTCGCCGACCGCGAGCAGCAGTTCGCGGACGGCGTTCTCGGCCCGCTTCTGGTCGAAGGTGCCGACGGTCGACTCACCGTCGAGCGTCACCGGGTCGATCATGCGTGCCTCGCTGCTCGTCAGTCGGGATCAAAGGTCCGTGCAGCACGAATGCCGCGCCTCCAGGGTACAAACCCGGGAAACGCGGCATCCATTCCGAACAGGTGGTCGAACGATCAGCTCTCGACCTGGCCGCCGTCGACCGGCGGCAGCTTGACCACGTCGACCGGGTCCACCGAGCTCGGCGCGGCGCCGTTGGTCAGCGCCAGCTCCTTCGGCGACTGCACCGGCGGCCGGGTGGACGGGGTGCGGCGGGCCGAGCCGGTCCACGCCGGACGCGGGGGACGCTTGATGACCGGAGTGAAGATCTCGGCGATCTGCTCCTTGTTCAGCGTCTCCTTCTCCAGCAGTTCGAGGACCAGGTTGTCGAGCACGTCGCGGTTCTCGACCAGGATCTCCCAGGCCTCGTTGTGCGCCGTCTCGATCAGCTTCTTGACCTCCTCGTCCACCAGCCCGGCGACCTCTTCCGAGTAGTCGCGCTGGTGGCCCATCTCGCGGCCCAGGAAGGGCTCGGAGTCGGAGGAGCCGAACTTGATCGCGCCGAGGCGCTCGCTCATGCCGTACTGGGTGACCATCGCCCGGGCGGTGCCGGTGGCCTTCTCGATGTCGTTCGAGGCGCCGGTGGTCGGGTCGTGGAAGACCAGTTCCTCCGCCGCCCGGCCGCCCAGCATGTAGGCGAGCTGGTCGAGCATCTCGTTGCGGGTGGTCGAGTACTTGTCCTCGTCCGGCAGCACCATCGTGTAACCGAGGGCGCGGCCCCGGGACAGGATGGTGATCTTGTGCACCGGGTCGGAGTAGTTGCAGGCCGCCGCGACCAGGGCGTGGCCGCCCTCGTGGTACGCGGTGATCTTCTTCTCCTTGTCGGACATGATCCGCGAACGCTTCTGCGGACCGGCCACGACGCGGTCGATCGCCTCGTCCAGCATCTGGTTGTCGATCAGCTTCCTCTCGGAGCGCGCGGTGAGCAGCGCCGCCTCGTTCAGCACGTTCGACAGGTCGGCGCCGGTGAAGCCGGGGGTGCGCTTGGCGACCGCGGAGAGGTCGACGTCGGGCGCGATCGGCTTGCCCTTCTGGTGCACCTTGAGGATGTCCAGGCGGCCCTGGAGGTCCGGACGGTCGACCGCGATCTGGCGGTCGAAGCGGCCGGGGCGCAGCAGCGCCGGGTCCAGGATGTCGGGGCGGTTGGTGGCGGCGATCAGGATGACGCCGCCCTTGACGTCGAAGCCGTCCATCTCGACCAGCAGCTGGTTGAGGGTCTGCTCGCGCTCGTCGTGGCCGCCGCCGAGGCCCGCACCGCGGTGCCGGCCGACGGCGTCGATCTCGTCGACGAAGATGATCGCCGGGGCGTTGGCCTTGGCCTGCTCGAACAGGTCGCGGACCCGGCTGGCGCCGACGCCGACGAACATCTCGACGAAGTCGGAACCGGAGATCGAGTAGAACGGCACGCCCGCCTCGCCCGCGACGGCGCGGGCCAGCAGGGTCTTGCCGGTGCCGGGCGGGCCGTACAGCAGCACGCCCTTGGGGATCTTGGCGCCGACCGCCTGGAACTTGGCCGGCTCCTGCAGGAACTCCTTGATCTCGTGGAGCTCCTCGACCGCCTCGTCGGCGCCCGCGACGTCCGCGAAGGTGGTCTTCGGGGTGTCCTTGGTGAGCAGCTTGGCCTTGGACTTGCCGAACTGCATGACCCGGGAGCCGCCGCCCTGCATCTGGTTCATCAGGAACAGGAAGACCACGACGATGATCACGATCGGCAGCATCGAGAACAGCAGGCTGACGAAGGTCGACTGCTTCTCGGGGCTGACGGTGTAACCGTCGCTGATCTGCCCGGCGGCGTACTTGTCCTGCAGCTTCTGGGACAGCTGGGTGGCCGAGCCGTCGCCGGTGTAGGAGGCCTGGAAGCGGGTGCCGGAGGGCGACTTGCCGTTGCCCCCCGCCTTCAGCTTCTGGCCGTCCTGCAGCTGGATCTTGATCAGGTTCGAGTCACCAGTGGTGAGCTGCGCCGACTTCACCTGGTTGTTGTCGATCGCGCTGACGATCTGCCCGGTGTCCGCAGTCTTGTAGCCGCTCGAATCCGAGACGAGCTGCATCAGTGCGAACACGGCGAGGGCGGCCAGCACGACCCACATGATCGGCGCACGGAAGTATCGCTTGACGTCCATCCATGCGGGGCGTCGCCGCCCCGTCCCTCCTGCCATTCAACGGGCGCTGTACGGCTGTGGGCCTCGGCGCATCCGGTATGTGCTCGTAAGACGAGCGGTTGATTGGACCGTACCGCAGGCACCCCCGCTTGCGGCGGGGCCACTACGGTGCGGTCTATTTTCCTACCCCCGCACAACGGGTGGGAACAGGGCACTGTTCCCACCCGTCGCCCGAACGGTTCAGCCGCCGTAGACGTGCGGCGCGAGCGTGCCGATGAACGGCAGGTTGCGCAGCTTCTCGGCGTAGTCCAGGCCGTAGCCGACCACGAACTCGTTGGGGATGTCGAAGCCGACGTACTCCACGTCGATCTCCACCTTGGCGGCGTCCGGCTTGCGCAGCAGGGTGCACACCTTCAGCGAGGCCGGGCCGCGCGAGCCCAGGTTGCCCAGCAGCCAGGACAGGGTCAGGCCGGAGTCGATGATGTCCTCGACGATCAGCACGTCCTTGCCGGCGATGTCGGTGTCCAGGTCCTTGAGGATCCGCACCACGCCGGAGGACTTGGTGCCCATGCCGTACGAGGAGACCGCCATCCAGTCCATGGTCACCTGGCTGTGCAGGGCCCGGGCCAGGTCGGCCATCACCATCACGGCGCCCTTCAGGACGCCGACCAGCAGGAGGTCCTTCCCGGCGTAGTCCTGGTCGATCCGCGCGGCCAGCTCCACCAGCTTGGCGTCGATCTCGTCCTTGCTGATGAGCACCTTCGCGAGGTCTGCGCCCATGTCGTTCTGGTCCACCGGGGATACGTCCTCAAACGCTCGGAGTCGGGTTCGGCGGCGGCGGTACGACCGGTTCGTGCTCAGTCGCCCTGCCGCCGAAACACCAGCGTGCCACACCGGCGGACGGCTTCGACGCCCCCGGGTAGGTGCAGCGGCCCCTGGCCGCGCCAGCCGGTGACCAGCAGGTCCACGCTCTCCAGGTGCCGGGCGAACAGGTCGCCGGCCGGGCAGCCCGCGCGCAGCGCGGCCCGGCGCAGCACGCGGCGGCGGACCGCGGGGGGCAGTTCGGCGAGCTTGCCGACGTCCAGGGCGCCCTCGGCCGTTCGGAGGTCGCGCTCGGCCAGGGCGGCCCACTGGTCGAGGGCGTCGGCGTCGTCGCGGAACAGCCGGGCGGTGCGGGCCAGGGCCTCCACCACGCCGCCGCCGAGGTGCTTCTCCAGCACCGGCAGCACCTCGTGGCGGACCCGGGAACGGGTGTAGGCGGGGTCGGTGTTGTGCGGGTCGTCCCACACCGGGATGGCCTGCGCGGTGCACGCCTGCCGGGTGGCGGCCCGGTCGAGCTCCAGCAGCGGGCGCCGGTAGCGGCCCTTCTGCGCGGGCATCCCGGCCAGCGAGCGGGCGCCGGAGCCGCGGGCCAGGCCCAGCAGCACGGTCTCCGCCTGGTCGTCGCGGGTGTGGCCGAGCAGCACCGCCAGCGCCCCGTACCGCTCGGCGGCGGCGTCCAGCGCGGCGTAGCGGGCCTCCCGGGCGGCGTTCTCCGGGCCGCCCTCGCGGCCGACCAGCACCGGGACGGCCTCCACCGGGTCGAGGCCGAGTTCGCGCAGCCGGACGGCGACCTGCTCGGCGCGTTCGGCGGAGCCGTCCTGCAGGCCGTGGTCGACGGTGACCGCGCCGACCCGCAGGCCGAGCTTGGGGGCCTCGAAGGCGGTCGCGGTGGCCAGCGCCATCGAGTCGGCCCCGCCCGAGACCGCGACCAGCACCAGCGGGGAGCCCGGCGCGGCGGGGGTGCGGGGCAGCCCGGAGGGGTGGCGGCGGGCGTTGCCGATCAGCGTGGTCGGCGCGGCGGCGGTGCCCGCCAGCGCGGGCATCGGCGCGGCCGCGACGGCGGCGGACACGCCGCGGGCGCGGACCGGGCCGCCGGGGGTGACGCCCGCTTCGGCGGCGAGTTCGGCGAGGGTGCGGCGGACGGCGAGGCGTATCGCCGCGACAGCGGGGTGTGGGCCCATGGGTGTGCTCTCCTTGGCGGAGGGAAGTACGGGACCGCCTGTCAGCTCTCGGTCACCAGGCGCTCACAGATGGTCGCAGACTCCGGCGACCGGCCACGACACCCGCGCCAACGGCGTATCCACCGTCCCACGTACGGGTGAATGAAGAAACGTTACGCCTGCCGCCAGGTGTACGAGTCGGCCGTGCGAGCGGGTGGTGCGCCCCGTCAGCCCACCACCCGGGCCACCCAGGCCGCCGGGTCGTGGATCTCGTCCTTGGTGGGCAGCGTGTTCGGGGAGGTCCACACCCGGTTGAAGCCGGTCATCCCGACCCGCTCCACCACGCCGCGCACGAACACCGCGCCGTCCTGGTACTGCCGCAGCTTGGCGTCCATCCCGAGCAGCCGGCGCAGCGCCAGGTCGAGCCGGCCGCTGCCGCGGTCGCGGCGGCGCTGGAACTTCTCCCGGATCTCCGCCACCGAGGGCACCACCGCGGGTCCCACACCGTCCATCACCACGTCCGCGTGGCCCTCCAGCAGCGACATCACCGCGGTGAGCCGGGCCAGGATCTCCCGCTGGGCGGGGGTCTGCACCAGCTCGGTCAGGCCGCCGCCGGCCGAGCCGTTGCCGCGCGGGCCGAGGCCGGGGATGCCGCCGAGGGCGTCCCGCAGCCGCTCCAGCACCGCGGCCGGGTCGACGTCGGTCTGCAGCAGGAAGTCCTGCACCTCGGACTGGATGTGGTCGCGCAGCCAGGGCACCGCGGTGAACTGGGTGCGGTGGGTCTCCTCGTGCAGGCACACCCACAGCCGGAAGTCGTGCGGGTCGACGTCCAGTTCCCGCTCGACCTGGACGATGTTCGGCGCGACCAGCAGCAGCCGCCCCGGCGGGGTGGTCAGGCCGCGGCGGGGCTGGTCGAACAGGCCGGCCGGGCTGTCGGGGGCGCTCGGCAGCTCGGCCGGCGCGAAGGTCTCGTACTGCCCCAGCACCTTGCCGGAGAGGATCGCCAGCACCGCGCCGAGCTCGACCCCGGTGGCCTTGGCGCCGAGGGCGCCGAACACCGCCGCGGTCTGCCCCTCGCTGCGACGGGCGGCGAGCTTGGCCACCAGCGGCCGGACCACGGTGCGGAAACCCGCCACGTTGGCCCGCACCCAGCCGGGCCGGTCCACCACCAGCACCGGCGTACCCGGGCCGTCGGCCAGCCCGGTCGACGCCAGCTGCGTGTACGCGCGCACGTGCCGCTCGGCCTCGACCGCGTGCCGGCGCAGCTCGGCGACGGCCGTGCGGGCCTCCTCGCGGCCGATCTGGGGCCCGGATCTGGCCAACCGGGTCGCCGTCGCGACCGCGAGTTCCCAGTCGACCATCTCCGCACCGCCGCTCGCGCTCGTCATGCCCTCACCGTACGTGCTCGTCCCCGCGCGGGGGAGGGAACCGGACCGGCCGGATCATCGCCGGCTCACCCGCAGCCGCAGGCCGCGATCCGGGCCACGATCCGGTCGACCGCGGCCCGGGCGGTGTTCGGGTCGGCGGTGGTCTTGGTCATCAGCGCGAACGCCAGCACCCGGCCGTCCGCGTCGACCACGGTGCCGGCCAGCGTGTTGACGCCCTGCAGGGTGCCGGTCTTGGCGCGCACGATGCCGGCCGCCTCGGCGGCGCCGGACTTGGCGCCGAAGCGGTTGACCAGGGTGCCGGTGAACCCGGCGATCGGCAGGCCGGTGATCACCGGGCGCAGCTCCGGGTGGTCCGGGGAGGCGGCCGCCGCGAGCAGCTTGACCAGGGTGATCGGCGGGATCAGGTTGGCCTTGGCCAGGCCGCTTCCGTCCGTGAGCACCACGCCGGCCAGCGGCACGCCGAGCTTGGTCAGCGCGCCGGTGACCGCGGCGACGCCGCCGTCGAAGCTGGCGGGCTGCTTGGCGGCGATCGCGGTCTGCCGGGCCACCGCCTCGGCCAGGGTGTTGTCGGAGGTGGTGAGCAGCCGCTCCACCAGGCGCTGGATGGTCGGCGACTCCACCCGGGCCAGTTCGGCGGCGCCGGCCGGGGCGGTCGCCTGCGCGGGCTTGGCCTGGACGGTGATGCCCTCGGCCTTCAGGAACGCGGCGAAGGAGTCGGCGGCCTGCCCGGCCGGGTCGAACACCCGGGCCGGGGCCTCGTCGGGCGAGCGCGGGTCGATCCGGCCCTCGTCGACCATCAGCGGGGTGACCGCGGCGATGTTCATCGCGTCGTGGTCCTTGTGCAGCAGCGGACCCGTGTACAGCGAGGTGTCGTACGACAGCTTCACCGAGGTGGTGCCGGCCGCCTTCAGGGCCTGGGCGGTGCGGTGCGCGAGCTCGGCCATCGAGGCGGGCGCGCTGTCCGGGTCGACCGGGGCGCCGCCGACCCTGACCTGGTCGGCGGGGAGCGCGGTGATCGTCGGGTCGCCGCCGCCGACCAGGGTGATCTCGCCGGGGTTGGCGCCGCGCACCACGGTGGTGGCGATCCGGTGGTCGGCGGGCAGCAGCGCGAGCGCGGCGACCGAGGTGGCGAGCTTGGTGGTGGAGGCCGGGGTGGCCGGGCTGGTCTCCTGCGAGCCGAACAGGAACTGGCCGGTGGCGGAGTCGGCGACGGCGAAGCTGAGCGCGCCCAGCGACTTGTCCTGCACGGTCGCGCCGAGCGCGGACTGCAGCCCGGCGCCGCTCGGCGCCTTGCTGTCCGCGCCGTCCCCGGCGCTCAGCACCGGGCCCTTCAGCGGCACCGCGCGGCGCCGGGCGTTCCGGTGGTTCGACTGCCCGTCGCCGTGCCCGTTGCCGCCGCCGCCCTTGCCGCCCTGGGAGTCGCCGTCCCCGGCCTTCTTGGCGTGCCCGTCCGAGCGGCTGGGCCCCGGTGAGGGCTGCGCCAGCGCCGGATCGGCGACGGTCAGCCCGCCGGCCGCCAGCGCGACCCCCAGCACACCCGCGAGCGCGGCTCTGCGTCCGCGTCCCGCCCCTGCCCCTGATCTCACCGACCGGCCCCTTTCCTGAGCACACCTTGCCGTAGGAGACACTTGGATTCTGTCAGTCCCAACCCTTGGAGGAACCGTTGGAGTTCGACGTCCTGATCGAGATCCCGAAGGGCTCGCGCAACAAGTACGAGGTCGACCATGAGACCGGTCGCCTCCGTCTGGACCGCATGCTCTTCACCTCGACCCGCTACCCGGCCGACTACGGCTACGTCGAGGGCACCCTCGCGGACGACGGCGACCCGCTGGACGCGCTGGTGATCCTGGAGGAGCCGACCTTCCCCGGCTGCCTGATCAAGTGCCGCGCCATCGGCATGTTCCACATGACCGACGAGGCCGGCGGCGACGACAAGCTGCTGTGCGTCCCGGCGACCGACCCGCGCTGGGAGCACCTGCAGGACATCCAGCACGTGTCGGAGTTCGACCGCCTGGAGATCCAGCACTTCTTCGAGGTCTACAAGGACCTGGAGCCCGGCAAGTCCGTCCAGGGCGCCGACTGGGTCGGCCGGGCCGAGGCCGAGGCCGAGATCGAGGCCTCGATCAAGCGCCTCCAGGACCAGGGCGGCCACTGATCCGTCGTCCCCCCGTGCACACCAGGGGCGGGAGTCCGGACCGGACTCCCGCCCCTGCGTTGTCGAACGGGCCCCGGGGGCCTCAGTCCTCGTCGTCGAGCCGGAAGCCGACCTTCAGGCCGACCTGGTAGTGCTCGATCTCCCCGTCCTTGAGATGGCCGCGGACCTGGACCACCTCGAACCAGTCCAGGTTGCGCAGCGTGCGGCCGGCGCGGGCGACGCCGTTGCGGATGGCGGCGTCCACACCTTCCTGCGAGGACCCGACGATCTCGGTGACCCGGTAGACGTGGTCGGTCATGGCGACTTCTCCCTGTGCGGCGGTGGGTTGGGCACTCCCCCGCCGTCCACCGTGCACCGAACCGCCCGCGCGGGCATCCCGGCCGCGTCCGACGGGGCGTCAGAACGCCGCGCGGACCGCGCCGACCACCTCGCCGCCGCCGTGCAGCGGGGCGCTGCCGATCCGCTCCAGCACCGGGTCGTCGACGCCGAGCCGGGCCAGCGCGGCGGCCAGCACCGGGCCGCGGGCGCGCTCCGCACCGTCCTCGATCTTGAAGGCGAGGGCCCGGCCGTCGGCGAGGGCGACCACCTGGACCGCCTCCGCGCCCATCTTGGAGAGCGCGCCGGGCACCGCGCGCATCAGCCAGGTGTCGGCGCGGCGGGTGCCGGCCACGTACTCGGGGTGGGCGCGCATCGCGTCGGCGACCTGCCGCTGCGGGGTGTCGGACCCGGCCAGCACCAGCGCGCGGTAGCCGCGGGCCAGGCCGGTCAGCGAGACGGCCAGCAGCGGGGCGCCGCAGCCGTCGGTGCCGGTGTGCGCGGCGCGCTCGCCGACGGCCTCCTCCAGCGCGGTGCGGGCCAGCCGCTGGATCGGGTGCTCGGCGTCCAGGTAGCCGTCCAGGTCCCAGCCGTTGGCGGCGCAGGCGGCCAGCCAGCCGGCGTGCTTGCCGGAGCAGTCCATCATGATCGGGGCGCGCTCCCCGCCGGAGCGCAGCAGCTCCTCCGCCTCGACCTGGTCCAGCGGCAGGTCGGCGGGGGTCTGCAGGGCGGCCTCGGTGAGCCCGGCGTCGGCCAGGATCCTCCGTACCGCGGCGCGGTGGAACGGTTCTGCGGAGTGGCTGGAGGCGGCCAGCGCCAGCTGCTCGCCGCGCAGCCCCAGTCCGGCCCGCAGGGTGGCGACGGCCTGGAAGGGCTTGGCGGTGGAGCGCGGGAAGACCGGGTCCTCGGGACGGCCGAGGGCGAACTCGACGCCGCCGTCGGCGCCGAGCAGGACCAGTGAGCCGCGGTGGCGGCCCTCGGTGAAGCCGGAGCGTATGACCTCGGCGAGGGCGGGCAGGGCGAACTGCGACACGGGGGGACTCCAGGACGACGTGCGGTGAGGGTGGGTGGGCCCCTGCCGCGTCCTGCCGCTCAGCCTCCGCTGAGCAGGTCGTCGACCCGGGCCTCCCCTTCACGGTACCTGCGGGTGATCTCCGCGCCGCAGTCGTCGGCGGTGCGCTGCTGCGCCTGGCGGCGGCCGGAGACCTCCCGCTCGTGCTCGGCCAGGCGCTCGATCGCGGCCAGCAGGTCGGCGGTCGCGTGCGCGGCCAGGTCCGCCAGCCGGACGTCGCCCATCAGGGCGTCCGCCTCCTGCTGGTAGCGCTCGCCGCGCGGCGGGCCGAGGGTGACGTGCCGGGCCGGACGGGGCGTCGCGGACGGGGCGTCGGCGAGGATCGCGGGCAGCCGCTCCAGCAGCGCGCACTGCGCCTCGCTGGCGCCGGCCAGCGGCACCTCGCGGCGGTCCAGCTCGGCGCGCAGGATGTCCAGCCGGCCGTGCAGCAGGCGGCGCAGGTAGGACAGGTCGGCCTCCTGCTCCAGGGCGTCCCGGCGCCGGACCCGCAGTTCCTCCAGCGCGAGGCCGGGCAGGCCGTCGACCGCGGTACCGCTCACGTCCATCAACCCAACCACCTGCCGTAGTCCCCAGTGCCCGCCCGGTAGCACGGACGCACGCCACCCAGGGTTCCCCCCTGCGGGCGACGCCACTCGTGCGGGTGACGCGGTTCGCCGGGACGGCGGATGCCCCCTGGGGGGCGTCGCCGGCCCGCGCCGTCCGACAGCGTGCCACCCCGGGACCTTCGGCCGCACGCCCGAGTACCCGAACGGCCGCATGGCGTAAGGCCGTGGCTAGTACGACGAATCCGTGCGCCGGGTTCACCTGCACGGATCGGGGCGCTCCACGCGCGACCCCCGCGCGCAAGCGGAGGCCGTGCGCCCCCGGTGGGGGGCTGCGGGCACAATGGCGGCATGCGAGCAGTGGTGCAGCGGGTCGCCGAGGCGGCCGTGGTGGTGGACGGCGAGACGGTCGGGGCGATCGAGGGCCCGGGGCTGTGCGTCCTGGTCGGGGTCACCCACGAGGACACCGCGGAGCGGGCCGCGCAGCTGGCCCGCAAGCTGTGGACGCTGCGGCTGTTCCCCGGCGAGCCCGAGCGGTCCTGCTCCGAACTGGGCGCCCCGCTGCTGGTGATCAGCCAGTTCACGCTCTACGGCGACGCCCGCAAGGGCCGCCGCCCCACCTGGAACGCCGCCGCGCCCGGCCCGGTCGCCGAGCCGCTGGTGGACGCGGTGGTGGCCGAGCTGCGGGCGCTCGGCGCCAAGGTGGAGACCGGCCGGTTCGGCGCGGACATGAAGGTGTCGCTGGTCAACGACGGCCCGTTCACCGTGCTGCTGGAGGTCTGAGCCCCCGTCAGCGGCCCGGTCAGGCCGGGACGATGACGTCCTGGCTGCCGGGCACACCGTCGGCCAGCAGCACCGCGTCCACCGGGGTGTTGCGCTTCACCAGGGCCAGCGCGATCGGGCCGAGCTCGTGGTGCCGGGCCGCGGAGGTGACGAAGCCGACCGGGCGGTCCTGGCCCTCCACCCGGACCTCGGCGCCGTGCGCGGGCAGCTTCTCCTCGGTGCCGTCCAGGTGCAGGAAGACCAGCCGGCGCGGCGGGCGGCCCAGGTTGTGCACCCGGGCGACGGTCTCCTGGCCGCGGTAGCAGCCCTTGTTCAGGTGCACCGCGCTGTCCAGCCAGTCCACCTCGTGCGGGATGGTCCGGTGGTCGGTCTCGAAGCCGAGCCGCGGCCGGTGCCCCTCGATGCGCAGCGCCTCGTACGCCCAGATCCCCGCGGCCGGGCCGAACTCCGCGGCCACCGCGGCGAGTTCCGCGCGCGGCACGAACAGGTCGCGCCCCCACGGGAGTTCCCGGACGGCCGCGGCCCCCTCGGCGGAGGCGGTCGAGCCGGCCGGCAGGAAGAGCACCGCGTAGTCGGCGGTGGCGTCGGCGATCTCGACCTGGCTCCAGAACTTCATCGACTCCAGGTACCGCACCAGCGCGGGCGCGGTGCCCGGCTCGACGTGGATCCAGGTGGTGGCGCCGTCGTCGACCAGGTAGAGCGCGTGCTCCACGTGCCCGTGCGGGGAGAGCACCAGCGCCTCGGTGGCGCGGCCGGCCGGGAGTTCGCTGACGTGCTGGGTGAGCAGCGCGTGCAGCCAGGTCAGCCGGTCCGGACCGCTGACGGTGACCACGCCGCGGTGCGACAGGTCGGTGAAGCCGCGGCCCGCCGCCAGCGCGCGCTGCTCGCGGAACAGGTCGCCGTAGTGGGCGGCGACGCCCTCGTCGGGTCCTTCGGCCGCAACGGCGCCGGGCAGGTCAAGCAGCGGGCTCTTCATACCGGCCAGCTTACGACCGGTCCCGCTCCGACTTGGCGGTGCAGTCGGCACAGCGGCCGAAGATGGCGAAATGCTTCAGGTCGGTGTCGAATCCGTGCTCGTCGCGCAGGCTGTCGATGAGCGGCGCGGCGATCGCGGTGTCGGTCTCGGTGACCTTGTCGCAGTCGCGGCAGACCAGGTGCAGGTGGGTGTGCCGGCCCGCCAGGTGGTAGGTCGGGGCGCCGTGGCCGAGGTGGGCGTGCGAGACCAGGCCGAGTTCCTCGAGCAGCTCCAAGGTCCGGTAGACGGTGGAGATGTTGACGCCGCTGGCGGTCTTGCGGACCTGCGCCAGGATCTCGTCCGGGGTGGCGTGGTCGAGCACGTCGACGGCCTCCAGCACCAGCTGGCGCTGCGGGGTCAGGCGGTACCCGCGCTCGCGCAGGTCGGCCTTCCAGTCGGTGGTGTCGCTGTTCGCCACGGTGGTGTCCCTGCCCGGTTCGACGTCGTGCCGACAAGTGTAGGGACCGACCGACCGGTCGGCCCCCACCCGAAGGTCCCTGCTGCGCTCAGCGGAAGAAGGCGATGCCGTCGTCCGGGAGGTCGTTGACGTCCTTGATCAGCTGCGCCGGGTTGAGCACCTTCTTCAGCTGACCCGACATGTACGGCCGCAGCGGCACCTCGGGGGCGGCCTTCTCGCCGACCCACAGCAGCTCGTCCTTGACCAGGCCGTAGAGCCGCTTGCCGCCGCTGTACGGGGCCGCGCCCTCGATCCGGGCGACCGCGTCGGTGGCCAGGTCGATCTGCGGCTTGCCGTCGTGCAGCTTGCCGTACCAGATCTCCACGGTGCCGTCGTCGCGGACCGAGGAGACCTCGATCTCGCGCTCACCGCTGGTGCCGTGCTGGTTGCTGGTCACCCGCCAGAAGGCGTGCTCCATCTCCAGCGGGCGGACCTTCTCGCCCTGCTCGTCCAGCACCCAGGTGCGGGAGCGGAACTCGAGGAACGGCCGGCCGTCGTGGCGGAAGACGATCTCCTGGCCGAAGTTGCACTTCTCCGCACCGGGGAAGTCGTGGACGCCCGCGCCCTCCCAGGTGCCGAGGAGGAAGGCGAGCGGGACGACGTCCTGGTGGAGGTCGGAAGGAATCTCGATCATGGTCCTGGCTGCTGTCGTCGGGCGGTTACCGGATCAACCGTACGGCAGTGTCAGCGCTGGCCCTGGTAGAGCTTCATGACGGAGAAGATGGCGAACCAGGTGATCAGCACGGCCATCAGAGCCAGCAGGCTGTCGAAGGCGATCTCAAGACCGGACACGGGGCGCTCCCATTGGCGGCGTCGACGGGGTGTGACTACGCGGTGGAGTCTATCCGGCGGCCCCCGCGCCCGTAGTCTCTGGGGCATGTCGAAGAAGCTGGTCATCAAGGTCACCGCCGGGGCGGACGCGCCGGAGCGCTGCTCGCAGGCGTTCACGGTGGCGTCGGTCGCCGTCGCCAGCGGCGTCGAGGTCTCGCTCTGGCTCACCGGCGAATCCGCGTGGTTCGCGCTGCCGGGCCGGGCCGCCGAGTTCGAACTGCCGCACTCCGCGCCGCTGCCCGACCTGCTGGAGGCGATCCTCGCGGCGGGCACCGTGACGCTGTGCACCCAGTGCGCGGCGCGCCGCGACATCGGCCAGGCGGACGTCATCGACGGGGTGCGGATCGCCGGCGCGCAGGTCTTCCTCTCCGAGGTGATGGCGGACGAGGCCAAGGCGCTGGTGTACTGACGGCCAGTCAGCCCCATCCGCCGTCCCGCTCGTCGTCCCGGTCGGGCCGCCCGCGGTCCGGTCCCTCCCGGTCCGGGCGGTCGCGGTCGTGGCCGGGCTGCTCCCAGCGGGGGTCGTCCCAGCGCGGGTCGTTCCACCAGTCGTCGTCCCGGTCCCGCCGGTTGGCCAGGATCGCGGCCAGCGGCGGGATCACCATGGCGACCACGCACAGCCCGATCGCCGCGCCCACCGAGAAGAAGCGCACCACTCCCCACGCGAGGACGAACAGCCCCAGGCAGACGCCCATCATCACGAAGTACCGCACATGCCGCCGGTGTGCCTGCACCCCTCCAGCGTATGCCGCGGGGCCCCGGCCGTGGAGACGGCCGGGGCCCCGGTGGCACTGCGGGTCGCCGCGGATCAGACCGCGATCGCGACCTCGGTGAACTCGCCCTGGGTGGCGACCACCTGGCGGTCCACGGTGGCGCCGGGCACCAGGGCCCGCAGGGTCCACTTGCCCGGGCGGGCGAAGAACCGGAACTGCCCGGTCGCCGAGGTGGGCACCTCGGCCGTGAACTCGCCGTTCTCGTCCAGGAGCCGCACGTAGCCGTTGACCGGCTCGTCGCCCCGGGTCACGGACCCCTGAATGATCGTCTCGTTCGCCACGTCAACTCCTGCCAGGTCCGGGCCGCCGGCCTTCGCACCGCACATGTCTGTCTTCCTCTTCCCTTGCTTAGCGCGAGCCGGGGCTCAGTTGCCGAGCTCGATCGGCACGCCGACCAGGCTGCCGTACTCGGTCCAGGAGCCGTCGTAGTTCTTGACGTTCTGCTGGCCGAGCAGCTCGTGCAGGACGAACCAGGTGAGCGCGGAGCGCTCGCCGATCCGGCAGTAGGCGATGGTGTCGACCGCCAGGTCCACGCCCTCGGCCTGGTAGAGCGCCGTCAGCTCCTCGTCGCTCTTGAAGGTGCCGTCGTCGTTGGCGTTCTTCGCCCACGGGATGTTCTTCGCGCTCGGCACGTGGCCCGGGCGCTGCGACTGCTCCTGCGGGAGGTGCGCCGGGGCGAGCAGCTTGCCGGAGAACTCGTCGGGCGAGCGGACGTCGACCAGGTTCAGGGTGCCGATCGCGTTCACCACGTCGTCGCGGAAGGCGCGGATCGAGGAGTCGGCCGGCTGCGCGGTGTACTGGGTCGCGGCACGCTCGGGCTGCTCGACGACCAGCTCGCGGGAGTCCAGCTCCCACTTCTTGCGGCCGCCGTCCAGCAGGCGGACGTCGCCGTGGCCGTACAGCTTGAAGTACCAGTAGGCGTAGGAGGCGAACCAGTTGTTGTTGCCGCCGTACAGCACCACGGTGTCGTCGTTGGCGATGCCCTTGGCGGACAGCAGCGCCTCGAAGCCGGCCTGGTCGATGAAGTCGCGGCGGACCGGGTCCTGGAGGTCCTTCTTCCAGTCGATCCGGACCGCGTTGCGGATGTGGTTCTTGTCGTAGGCGGCGGTGTCTTCGTCGACCTCGACGATGACGACCTTCGGCTCGTCCAGGCGGGCCTGGACCCAGTCGGCGTCGACCAGGACGTCGCTGCGGCTCATGGGGTGTTCTCCATCCGGGGGCGGTTGGCGGAAGGGGCTGTGGGTACTGCGGGGATTCGGGGAGGCGCCCGGACCCGCCCGTCCGCACGCCTGTCCGCATGGTGGGACGGCATGGGATACGGCTGGGCCGGGGGTGAATCAGAGGTGTGATCGCGTCGCGTCCGACGTACCGGTGCGGCTGAGACCCGCTCCAGCGGGCGGACACGCGGGCACTACCGGTCGGAATTGTCCGGTCAGCGCATGCGACAGAGGCAGCTCGACACGCGGCAGTGGTCTACCGCCCGCCGCTTCGTGAGGTCCGCCTGTCGCTTCATGACGACGATGCTAGGGACTCCGCGACCCCGCTGTCATCAGCGTGTCGAATAGTGAGACCCGATCATCCGGATACTGGGATTCGGCCGCTTTCCGTCGTAGGCCGATCGGGCCGCCGCCCGTACGGGGACCGGCCGAGCGGGCTCGCGGGGCCGTTTCGGCGGCGGCGATGGACAGGCCGTCTCGCCAAGCGGACGGCCGTCCGGCGGGTCAGCTGCCGAGCCGGGTGCCCTTGGAGAGGGCGAACTCCAGCCGCACTCCGTCCGGCTGCGGGCTCGCCGCGGAGAGCGTCAGGCCGCTCGGCAGGCCGGTCAGCTGGAGTCGCTGCGGCTTCAGTCTGTCCTGTGCGACGCCCTTCAACAGGGAGGCCATGCCGGTGAGTTGGAGGTTGTCCACGACCACGGCGTTGTTCTCGGCGTGCAGGTCGCCCTCGATCGCGCCGCCGGGCATCGCGGCCTTCACCTTGCCCGGCCCGCCGTACTCCAGGCCGAGCAGCTGGCCGCCGCTTACGAACTTCGCCAGGTCGGCGTAGCTGACCAGGCCCCGGGCGCCGCCGCTGCCGACCGTGACGCTGCGGTAGGAGTCGGAGAACTTCACCCCGGACAGCTCGGCCTGGAACGAGTGCACGGTGACCCGCTCCCGGCCGTCGGTGACGGTCATCCCATCCGAGCTGAGCCGCACCTTGTCGAGCTCGCCGGCCACCGCGTGGGTGAGGAAGGGGACGTCGTCGATGGTCACCTCCGGCTTGGTGGTCATCCAGCCGGAGGAGACCACCGCGTCCGCGGCCTGGTCCTCGGCCACCCCGACGGCCAGCCGGTCCGCGCCGACCAGCAGCGCGCCCACCACCCCGAGACCGATCAGCAGCTTCACCGCGCCACGCATCGCACTCTCCCCTGAGCCTTCCGGTGCCGGAGCCCTGACTGTCCGCAGATAGGACGATCGCACGCATGTGCCGGTTCCGGTGGCCGAGTTGACGGACGCCTTCACCGCGGCGGCGGATCAGCCCCCGGCGAACGGGGGCAGCACCTCCACCGAGCCGCCCGCGGTGAGGGCCACCGCGGCGTGGTCCCGGGCGCCCACCGGATCGCCGTCGACCAGGAACGAACTCATCGTCAGCACCCGCAGCAGCTCCGGCCGTCCGGTGTGCGCGGCGCGCACGGCGGCCAGCGCCTCGGCCAGCGTGCCGGCCAGGTACGGCTCCTCGGCCACCCCGGCGGCGGACTTGGCGGCAGCCCAGTAGCGGATCGTCCCGCTCACCCGCGCGGGTGACTGCGGCGCGGTACGGGCATCGGCGGTCGCGGTCACGGCAACCCCTCTCGTCGTCCTCGCCCGGTACGGCGGCCGGCCCGGTGCCGGCCGGCCCACCCGAAACAGGTGTACACGTACGGTGCGGCCGGTGCGGCCCCCATCATCGCCCGCGCCCCCCACCCCGAGGCAAACATCCCAGGCCGCGGCGGGCGCGCGGGGTGCCGCATCTCACGCCCCCGAAACGGCGTACCGACTCACGCGCCCCGCCCGCGCCTCTCCCTAAGCCGCGGCCGGTCGGCTATTCTCGATCCTCAAGAGGGATCCGGGCAGAGTCGCCCCCGGGTCCTTTTGTGCTTTCAGGACGCCAGTACGGACGTTCTTGCGAATCGGTGCCCCACCCGCACCGGAGCGCCGGAACGCCCCCGCCGCCGGCCGCACGACGAGGTGTCGGCCCGGCGGGACAGACCGGAGGGTACGCCGATGGGCGAGGCAGTAGCGGTGGACCCGGGGTTGCGGGACCCCGGGTCGGACACCGCCGCCGCCGCGCCCACCGACGCCCCCGCCGGAGCTGCGGCGCTCCCACCACCCTGCCCCGCGGCCGCCGTCCGGACGACGGCCGTGACCGCGACGACCCGGAAAGGGGACTACCGGGTATGAGTTCTCTGCTCCTGCTGACCAACGCGCTGCAACCCTCCGCCGAAGTGCTGCCCGCTCTCGGCCTGCTCCTGCACAGCGTCCGGGTGGCCCCCGCCGAGGGGTCCGCCCTGGTCGACACCCCCAGCGCCGACGTGATCCTGGTCGACGGCCGCCGTGACCTGCCGCAGATCCGCAGCCTGTGCCAACTGCTGCGCTCCACCGGCATCGGCTGCCCGCTGATCCTGGTGGTCACCGAGGGCGGCCTGGCCGCCGTCACCGCCGAGTGGGGCATCGACGACGTCCTGCTCGACACCGCCGGCCCGGCCGAGGTCGAGGCCCGGCTGCGGCTCGCCACCGGCCGGCTCCAGGTGGCCAGCGACGACAGCCCGATGGAGATCCGCAACGGCGACCTGTCGGTCGACGAGGCCACCTACTCCGCCAAGCTCAAGGGCCGCGTCCTCGACCTCACCTTCAAGGAGTTCGAGCTGCTGAAGTACCTCGCCCAGCACCCGGGCCGGGTCTTCACCCGCGCCCAGCTGCTCCAGGAGGTGTGGGGCTACGACTACTTCGGCGGCACCCGCACCGTGGACGTCCACGTGCGACGGCTGCGGGCCAAGCTCGGCGTCGAGAACGAGCAGCTGATCGGCACCGTCCGCAACGTCGGCTACCGGTTCGTGGTGCCGGAGAAGGGCGACAAGGGCGAGCGCGCGGCCGACCAGCCGCGGGCCGGGATGACGCAGGACCGCTGATTCGGAGCCGGGCGGGGTGCCGCCCGCCCGGCTTGACCGGATCGGCCCGAATTGCCGCACCACCCGGGGTGTCACCCCCGCTCCGAGCGTCAGGCCACCCGCGTAGACTCCCTCCGTGGCCAAGGTGACGCGCGACGATGTAGCCCGACTGGCTGGGACCTCGACCGCGGTCGTCAGCTATGTGATCAACAACGGACCCCGGCCGGTCGCCCCGGCCACCCGGGAAAAAGTGCTGGCCGCGATCGAGCAGCTCGGCTACCGGCCGAACAGCGTCGCCCAGGCGATGGCCTCGCGGCGCACCAACCTGGTCGGCATGGTCGTCCCGGACGCCCGGCAGCCGTTCTTCGCCGAGATGGCGCACGCCGTGGAACGTGCCGCCTCCGAGCGCGGCAAGCTCGTGCTGATCGGCAACTCCGACTACGTGGACGACCGCGAGGTGCACTACGTCCGCGCCTTCCTGGGCATGCGGGTCTCCGGCCTGATCCTGGTCAGCCAGGGCCCCTCGCAGCGCGCCGCCGAGGAGTTCGCCGCCATGGAGGGCGCCAAGGTGGTGCTGCTGCACCGCCGCCCCGAGGCGATCGACGACGTCGCGGTGGTCACCGACGACGTGGGCGGCTCCGAGCTGGCGGTCCGTCACCTGCTGGAGGTGCACGGGCACCCGTACGTGGTCTGCTTCGGCGGCCCGGTGGAGTCGCCCGCCCCCGGCGACCCGGTGATCGACCACGTGGCCGGCTGGGAGCTCGCGATGTCCGCGCACGGCCTGCCGACCGAGCCGCACCTGGTGGACGCCCCGTTCCACCGCTACGGCGCCTACCAGGTCGCCCTGGAGCTGCTCTCCTCCGACCGGCGCCCGCCGGCCATCTTCTGCTCCACCGACGACCAGGCGATCGGCGTGCTGCGGGCCGCCCGCGAGCTGGGCCTGCGGGTCGGGCACGACCTCGCGGTGGCCGGCTTCGACGACATCCCCGAGGCGGCCTTCGCCGACCCGCCGCTGACCACCGTCGCCTCCGACCGGGACGCGATGGCCCGGGCCGCCGTCGACCTGGTGCTGGACGACTCGCTGATGGTGCCCGGCAGCGACACCGAACGGGTCCGCCAGTTCCCGTCCCGGCTGGTCGTGCGGCGTTCCTGCGGCTGCACCGGAGACGGCCCGCCGTCTCCGGCCTGACCAGGCTTTATGAGAACCTGACAGGCTTCTCGGAGAGCTCATACCGCCCTCTCATCGCACGTTCATGAAGCGGGCGGAACTTGGTCGTCATGAGCGACCAGCACCGCAGCACCCACGAAGCCCACCAGGACGGCGGCGCGGGCTGGCCCCCGCCGCAGCCGCCCGTCCACCCGTACCTGCCGCCCGCGCCCGAACCGGCCGGCGCCCTCCCCGCGGCCTTCGCCGACCCGGCGTCCGCCGCGGAGCAGCCGCCCGGCGCCTCCGAGCAGCCCCCCACCGGCCACCGCGGCCGCCGCACCCTGCTGAAGAGCCGCCTCGCCCTGGTCACCACCGTGGCCGCCGCGGCCGCGCTGCTCGGCGGCGTCACCGGCGGCGTGCTCGCCGAGGCCAAGAGCGGCTCCAGCAGCGCCTCCAGCACCCTGGTGCGCCCGGTGTCGGCCAACTCCGACGGAACCGCCAACGTCTCGGCGATCGCCGCCGCGCTCTCCCCGTCCGTCGTGCAGATCACCGTGAAGACCTCCTCCGGCACCGCGACCGGCACCGGCGTGGTCCTCACCGCGGACGGCCAGATCCTCACCAACTACCACGTCATCGCAGGCGCGGTGACGGGCGGTCAGATGACCGTGGCCTTCCAGAACGGAAAGACCGCGTCGGCCACCGTGACCGGCACCGACAAGTCCCTGGACACCGCCGTGATCACCGCCTCCGGGGTCAGCGGCCTCACCCCCGCCGTGCTCGGCTCCTCCTCCGCGGTCGCGGTCGGCGACTCGGTGGTGGCCATCGGCAACCCGGAGGGCCTGACCGGCACCGTCACCTCCGGGATCATCTCCGCCAAGGACCGCAAGGTCTCCGTCCAGGTGGACGAGGGCACCACCAGCGGCAACGGCGGCTTCGGCTTCCCCAACCTGCCCGGCAGCCGCGGCTCCGGCACCGCGTCCGGCTCCGACACCGCCACCTACCAGGCGCTGCAGACCGACGCCGCGCTCAACCCCGGCAACTCCGGCGGCCCGCTGATCAACGCCTCCGGCCAGGTGATCGGCCTCAACTCGGCGATGTACTCGGCCAGCGGCTCCACCTCCACCGGCAGCTCCGACGCCGGCAGCGTCGGCCTCGGCTTCGCCATCCCGATCGACTCCGTCAAGCAGGTGCTCCCGCAGATGCAGGCCGGCAGGACCCTGTAGGCACGGCAAGCCCCGCAGTACCCCGCCGAATCCGTCCGCCGGACGGAGAATGGCCTCGACCGCACCGGACTCAGAAAGGGCCCGCGCCGATGACTCCCCCCGCCGACGACCGCACTCCCGCCGAGGCCCAGGGCGCCGGCGCCCGCGTCCTCGTGGTCGACGACGAGCCCGCACTGCGCGACGCTCTGGAATCCAGCCTCGCCTTCGAGGGCTACCAGGTCACCACCGCCACCGACGGCTTCGAGGCCCTCACCGCGGTCGAGCGCGAGCACCCCGACCTGGTGCTGCTGGACATCATGATGCCGCGGATGGACGGCCTCACCGCGGTCCGCCGGATGCGCTCGCGCGGCGACTCCGTCCCGGTGCTGATGCTCACCGCCCGCGACGCGGTCGGCGACCGGGTCACCGGCCTGGACGTCGGCGCCGACGACTACCTCGCCAAGCCCTTCGAGCTCGACGAGCTGCTCGCCCGGGTCCGCGCCCTGCTGCGCCGCAACGCGCTGGCCACCGAGGCCGCCGCGCGCACCGCCGCCGACGAGGACGGCGGCGAGGTGCTGGCCTTCGCCGACCTGCGGATGAACACCGCCACCCGCGAGGTCACCCGGGCGGGCAAGCCGATCGAACTCACCCGCACCGAGTTCATGCTGCTGGAGATGTTCCTCGCCCACCCGCGCCAGGTGCTGACCCGCGAGCAGATCCTCAAGGCGGTCTGGGGCTTCGACTTCGAGCCGTCCTCCAACTCCCTCGACGTCTACGTGATGTACCTGCGCCGCAAGACCGAGCAGGGCGGCATGCCCCGCATCATCCAGACCGTCCGCGGCGTCGGCTACGCGCTGCGCACCGCGACCGGCGCGGCGGCGTGAAGCTCCTGCGCCGGCTCACCGGCTGGTTCCGCAGCCGATCGCTGCGCAGCCGGCTGGCCATGCTCACCGCCGCCGCCGTCGCCGTCGCCATCGCGGTGGTGTCGATCGCCAGTTGGCTGCTGGTACGCGAGAAGCTCTACCAGGAGGTGCACGACAGCCTCGACCAGGCGCCCAGGACGGGTCCGCTCGGGCCCGCCCGCAACCCCGCACTGTACTGCGGCAGCACCACCGCCGGGGCCCTGGCCACCGTGCCCGCCGGGGCCTTCGGCGACCGTTTCGGCCCACAGAAGTACGACTTCCAGATCCTGCTGAACGACGGCACCGTCTGCTTCCTCGGCGACGCCAGCCGGGGCATCAACGTGGTGGCGAGCGACCTTCCGCCGAGCACCGACAGCAAGCACGTGGCCTACCGCGACGGCAGCTACCTGAACGGCGACTCGGCCCTGGTGCGCCAGACCAACACCACGGTGCGGGTGCAGGGCGTCGAGCAGACCGCCGTGCTGCTCACCGCGCTGCCCACCGGCGGAATGCAGAACTCGCTCAACAGCCTCGCGCTGCTGATGGCCGGTGTCGCCGGGCTCGGGGTGATCGGGGCGGGGGTGGCCGGGCGGGTGGTGGCGCGGTCGGCGCTCAAGCCGGTCGACCAGCTGACCGACGCGGTGGAGCACATCGCGCGGACGGAGGAGGTCGGCACCACGATCCCGGTGCACGGGAGCGACGAGATCGCCCGGCTGTCGACCTCGTTCAACTCGATGTCGACCGCGCTGGCGAACTCGCGCGAGCGGCAGACCCGGCTGATCGCCGACGCCGGGCACGAGCTGCGCACCCCGCTGACCTCGCTGCGCACCAACGTCGACCTGCTGATCCGCTCCGACGCGCAGGGCCGGGCGCTGCCGCCGGAGACCAGGGCCCGGATGCTGGGCAACATGAAGGCGCAGATGCAGGAGCTGACGGTGCTGATCGGCGACCTGCTGCAGCTGTCCCGGCCGGACACCCCGAACCCGGAGGCGGTGCGCACCGTGGTGCCGTTCCACGAGACGGTGGAGCGGGCGCTGGAGCGCGGACGGCTGCGCGGCCCGGGCCTGGTCTTCGCCACCGACGTGCGTCCCTGGTACGTGCACGGCGACCCGGCGGCGCTGGAGCGGGCGGTGATCAACCTGCTGGACAACGCGGTGAAGTACTCGCCGCCGGCCGGCACCATCGAGGTGTCGCTGCGGCACGGCCGGCTGACGGTGCGGGACCACGGCCCGGGCATCCCGGCGGAGGAGCTGCCGTACGTCTTCGACCGGTTCTGGCGCTCCCCGTCGTCCCGTCAGCTGCCGGGCTCCGGGCTGGGGTTGTCGATCGTGGCGCAGACCGTCCAGGACTCCGGCGGCCAGGTCTCGCTCGGCCCGGCCACCGACGGCGGCCCGGGCGCCCAGGCGGTCCTGGTGCTGCCGGGGCAGCCGGGCGCCGTGCAGTGAAGTGAGGCCGGGGACGCCGGAGGGCGGGGCGCCGTGCGGCGCCCCGCCCTCCGGGTGGTGACGGTGCGTCAGTCGACGTCGGTGCCGTTGCCGAGGACCTTGATCCGGGTCTGGGCCGGGACGGTCAGCGGGCTGGTGACCGAGCTGTGGCTGCCGAGGTAGGCGGTGAACAGGTCCAGGTCGGAGGCGCCGACCAGCTTGTTCGTGCCCGCGGCGAAGGCCGGGAAGCCGTCGCCGCCGCCCGCCAGGAACTCGTTGGCGGCGACCCGGTAGGAGGCGGCCGGGTCGATCGCGGCGCCGTTCAGCTTGATCGAGTCGACGACCACGCGGGCCGCGCCGGTCTTGCTCATGTCGAGCGTGTAGGCCAGGTTGGCGGAGGGCTGCAGGATCTTCGGGGCGGCGTCGTTGAGGCCGCTGACCTGCTGCTGGAGCAGCTGCACCAGCTGGGCGCCGGTGAGCGTCTTGACCTGCATCATGTTGGTGAACGGCTGGACGGTGAACGCCTCGCCGTAGGTCACCACGCCGTCGCCCTCACTGCCGCTGGCCTTGAAGACCAGGTCGGAGCGGATGCCGCCGGGGTTCATGAAGGCGACCTGCGCGCCGCCCTTGTCGGCCGGGGCCAGGCCGGCCAGCTGGGCGTCGGCGATGACGTCGCCGAGCGGCTTCTCCAGCGCGGTGGAGCCGCGGCCGTTGATGTCGGCGGAGATGTAGCCGACCGCGCGGTTGGCGATCGGCGCGGAGAGCGTGCGGTAGTGGTCGATCAGCTGGGTCATGTCCGGGGCCTTGTCCACGGTGCGGCGCACCACGTGGTTGGCGGCGGTGACCGACGGGCGGACGATGGTGCCGTTGTGCTTGTCCAGCTTGAGGTCGATCTCGGTGTAGAGCCGGCCGAAGGAGGCGGCACTGGTGACCGAGCGCGGGACGCCGTTCGGGTCCGGGATCATGCACGCGTAGGCGTTGTGGGTGTGGCCGGTGACGATCGCGCCGACCGCGGGGTCGATCCGCTTGGCGATGTCCACGATCGGGCCGGAGATGCCGGAGCCGCCCGCGCCGCAGTCGTAGTTGTAGACGTTGCTGGCCGGGTAGCCGCCCTCGTGGATCAGCGCGACCACCGAGTTGACGCCCTGGTGCTTCAGCTCGGCGGTGTACTTGTTGATCGTCTCGACCTCGTTGGCGAACTTGAGGCCCTTGACGCCCTCGGCGGTGACGATGTTCGGGGTGCCCTCCAGGGTCACGCCGATGAAGCCGACCTTCACGCCGTGGACGTTCTTCACCCAGTACGGCTTGAGCAGCGGCTTGCCGGTCTTCTCGCTGGTCACGTTGGCCGACAGGTAGCGGAAGTCGGCGCCCTCGAACTCGCGGCCCTCCTCGTAGCAGCCGTCGACCGGGTGGCAGCCGCCCTTCTGCATGCGCAGCAGCTCGGCCGAGCCCTCGTCGAACTCGTGGTTGCCCACCGAGCTGACGTCGAGGCCGATCTTGTTCATCGCCTCGATGGTCGGCTCGTCGTGGAACAGGCCGGAGATCAGCGGGCTGGCGCCGATGATGTCGCCGGCCGCCACCGTGACGCTGTTGCGGTGGCCCTCGCGGGCCTGGCGCAGCGCGGTGGCCAGGTACTCGACGCCGCCGGCCGGGGTGGCGACGGTCTTGCCGGTGGCCGGGTCGATCTCGTTGATGTTGCCGGAGGAGCCGGCCGGGGGCTCCAGGTTGCCGTGCAGGTCGTTGATGGCGAGGAGCTGGAGGTCCTCGTAGGCCGGCTTGTCGTGGCCGTGGCCGTGCGCCTCGGCGGTGGCCGGGAGGGCCATCGTGCCGAACAGGGCGGCGGCAGCGGCGACCGCGAGCGCGGTCCTGCGGCGGCCGGTGGAACCGGAAATGGGCATGGCTGTCCCCTGCACCGTCGGGGGCCGCGGCAGAAGGCGGCCTGGCGTTGTCTGGAGGCAGCTTAGGGTCAACGCGCGTAGCTGTCAGGAACTCCGGGGTAAAGGACGGGCGTCCACCGGCTGACGGACGCCTCTCCGACGGCCCGTCAGATCCTCGGCTGGGCGGCCAGTTGCTGGTCGGCCCGCTCCCGCTCGGCGACCGCGTCCTCGGTCATCGCGCGGTCGGTGTACACCAGCGGGCGCTCGGTCTCGGTGATGATGTGCTTGACCACCTGCACGTTGCCGTTGACGTCCCACACCGCGATGCCCGGCGACAGCGTCGGGATGATCTCCACCGCCCAGCGCGGCAGGCCCAGCACCCGGCCGGTGGACCTCGCCTCCTCGGCCTTCTGCATGTAGATGGTGCGGGTGGAGGCCATCTTCAGGATCGCCGACGCCTCCTTCGCCGCCGCCCCGTCCACCACGTCCGACAGGTGGTGCACCACCGCCACGAACGACAGGCCCAGCCGGCGCCCGAACTTCAGCAGCCGCTGGAACAGCTGCGCCACGAACGGGCTGTTGATGATGTGCCAGGCCTCCTCGACCAGGAAGATCCGCTTCACCCGGTCCGGCCGCAGCCAGGTGTGCTCCAGCCACACCCCGACGATCGCCATCAGGATCGGCATCGCGATCGAGTTGCGGTCGATGTGCGAGAGGTCGAAGACGATCAGCGGCGCGTCCAGGTCGATGCCGGCCGTGGTCGGGCCGTCGAACATCCCGCGCAGGTCGCCGTCGACCAGCCGGTCCAGCACCAGCGCCACGTCCAGGCCCCAGGACTGCACCTCGCCGACCTCCACGCCCAGCGACTCCACCGCCGACAGGTCGGGGCTGCGCAGCGTGTCGATGATGTCGTTCAGCACCGGCTGACGGTCCTTCACCGTGCCGTGCACGTACGCGTGCGCGGCCTTCAGCGCGAAGCCGGCCCGCTCCTCCAGCGGGCGGCCCATCGCCACCTCGATGATGGTGCGCAGCAGCGACAGCTGCCCGGTGGTGGTGATCGCCGGGTCCAGCGGGTTGAGCTTCACCCCGCCGTCCCGGGCCGCCATCGGGTCCAGCCGGATCGACTTTATGCCCAGCGCGTTCGCGATCAGGTTCCACTCGCCGACGCCGTCCTCGCCCTGCGCGTCCAGCACCACGACCTGCCGGTCGCGGAACCTCAACTGCCGCAGCACGTACGTCTTCTCCAGCGCCGACTTGCCGTTGCCGGACTCCCCCAGCACCAACCAGTGCGGGGCCGGCAGCTGCTGGCCGTACAGCTGGAACGGGTCGTAGACGTAGCCCTTGCCGCTGTACACCTCGCGGCCGATGATCACCCCGGAGTCGCCCAGGCCCGGCGCCGCGGTCGGCAGGTAGACCGCCTGCGCCTGCCCGCTGGAGGTGCGCACCGGCAACCGGGTGGTCTCCACCCGGCCGAACAGGGTGCTGGTGAAGGAATCGGTGAGCTTGCCGAGCATCGACGGGCCTCCGGGGATCAGCGGCGTCAGCGGCGGATGCCGGTGGCGAACGGCAGGGTGTTGGCGAACGCCCGGTGGTGCTCGCGGTCGCACCACTCCAGCTTCAGGTAGCTCTTGCCCGCCGACGCCCGGATGGTCCGCTTGTCCCGGGCCAGCGCCTCCGGATTGCGCGAGGAGACCGTCAGGTAGCCGACCAGGTTCACCCCGGCCGCGCCGGACGCCAGGTCGTCGCCGCGCTGGTCCACCCGGCCGGTGTGCGCCAGGTCGCGCGGGTCCACCGTGCGGTTCATCTTCGCCGCCCGGCTGGCCTCCGCCTCGTCGTTGGTCTTCTCGGTGAGCATCCGCTCGATCGCCACGTCGGTCGGCTCCAGGTCCATCGTCACCGCCACCGTCCGGATCACGTCCGGGGTGTGCACCAGCAGCGGCGCCAGGAAGTTCACCCCGACCGGGGTCAGCGGCCACTCCTTGATCCACGCGGTGGCGTGGCACCACGGGTCGCGGGTCTCCGCCTCCCGGGTCTTCGCCTGCAGGAACTGCGGGTGGGTGGCGTCCAGTTCGGCCGGCCAGGCGTTGCGCCGGCTCATCGCCTGGAGGTGGTCGATCGGGTGGTCCGGGTCGTACATCGAGTGGATCAGCGACGCCAGCCTGGCCTGCCCCAGCGGCTGCCGCACCCGGATGTCCGCCTCCGCCAACCGGGCGCAGATGTCCGTCAGCTCACGGGCCATCACGGTGGCCAGACCGACGTCGTCCCGGTCCGCCCGCGCCTCCCGCGACCCGTACGCGGTGCGCCCCATCGCGTGCGCCTCGGACGCCAGGTCCCGGGTGTAGTGCATGCACGCCACCAGGTACGCCCGGTGCTGCTCCGAGGAGGTCGACACCATCGACTGCAACTGGTCGTAGCTGTCCTGCAGCCAGCGCGGCGCGTGGTGGTCACCGCGCCGCTCCACGTCCTTGGCGTGCGCGTCCGGGTCGGCCGGCAGCGTCCGGGCCAGGATCTGCAGCCGCGTCACGAAGCCGTCCCCGTTGGCGACGTGCTTCAGCAGCGTGCCGAACCGGTCGACCAGCGCCTCCTGGTCCTCCGAGTCGCGCAGGCCCACGCCCGGGCCCTCGATCTCGATCGCCGCGGTCACCGTACGCCGCTCCAGGTGCATCAGCACCGCGACCTCGTCCGGCCCGAACGGCGCGGTCAGCCAGCGCAGCCGCCCCACCCCCGGCGGCGGCCCGACCTCCACCTCGCGCCCGTCCAGCCTGGTCCCGGCCTCGTGCACGTCCGGCCGCCACACCGCCCGGCCGCTGCGCACCGTCCGCCGGAAGGTCCGGTTGATCTCCACCCACTTGTAGAACGTCCGCCGCCGGTACGGCACGTACACCGCCATGATCGCCAGCAGCGGGAAGCCCACCAGTCCGGCGATCCGCAGCGGCAGGATCGGCAGGGCCAGCCCCCACAGCATGCCGAGGCCCGCACCCGCGATGATCAGCACGATCTCGCCGGTCTCCCGGTTGCGCCCGATCGGCGCGTTCGGCCGCGCCTTGCCGATCAGGTAACTGCGGCGCTGATGGACGTACGGCTGGGCGTACTGGGCACCGTACTGGCCGAGCTGATCGCTGCTCATCTACCCGTCACCCTCCCTTCGGGTTGTTGACCGGAGCCTGGGCCGGAGCCTGCGCGGGCGGCCCCGCCGCCCGACCGGAGTTCGCCGGACGCGCCGCGTGGGCCGCGATCCCCGGCGCCACCCCGCCGCCGCCCGCCCCCGGCGAGGCGTTCGCGGTCTGCGCGCCACCGCGCGAGCCGTGCGTCGAGATGCCCTGCTTCACGAAGTTCGCCGGACCGTTGATCATCGCGCTGCCGGCCTGCACCGCACTCGACCGGGCCCGCCGCATCGCCATCAGCTCGTCCCCGAAGCCCGGCACGAACCGGTACACCGTCGCGCTCGCGAAGATCGACAGGAACAGGATCGCCAACCCGCTCAGCACCCGCGCGAAGTCGTCGTCCGCCCCCGCCCCCGTCGCCACCGCGCTCGCCAGCCCCAGGATGATCACGATGATCGGCTTCGCCAGGTCCACCGCCAGCATCATCGCCGCCCACCGGCGCACGTGCTTCCACAGCTGCTTGTCCACCAGCCCCGCGTACACCGCCGTCCCCAGCAGCGCCCCGACGTACAGCATCGCCGCCCGGATCACCAGCTCGATCCACAGCACCGCCGCGGCCAGCACCGCCACCAGCGACACGATGATCAGGATCAGCGGCCCGCCGCCCAGGCTCCCCTTCTCCAGGGTGTCCGCGAACGCGCCCAGGTACGTCCCGGTGTCCGACTTCGTCCCGACCGAGATCGCCTCGGTCAGCCCGTCGGTGACGCTCACCACCGTGTACAGGATCAACGGCGTGAACGCCGAGGCGATCACCGTCAACCACAGGAACCCGACCGCCTCGCCGAACGCCTGCCCCAACGGCGCCCCTCGCACCGCCCGCTTCGTCACCGCCAGCAGCCACAGCACCAACGTGACCACCGTCGACACCGCGAACACCACCGCGTACTGCTGCAGGAACGCCGCATTGGTGAAGTCCACCTGCGTCGTCCCGTCGATCGCCCCCGAAAGCTTCCGCACCACCCAAGCCGCCGCCGTCGCACACCCCTTGGCCAACGACCCCAAAGGATCCGCCACCGACCCCACCGAATCCCCCCCGGGGATGACGGTGGTACCGGGGGGAGCGCAGAGCTTGTCCGCGCCGAGGACGGTCGCGTCCTGGCCCGCGCACTTGGAGACGCTCGGACTGGGACTCGGGCTCGGCGACGGCGCGGCGAAGACCCGCTGCGCGGCCAGCAGCGCGGTGAGTTGAAGACCGCTCAGCGCGGTGCCGAGCGCTCCGGCCCGGCGCAGGAACCGGAGTCTGGACGCATCAGCGGGCATAGCGGAACCCTCCGAACTGCTGGACGGCATCGGCGATCTCTTTCGCGGTGGCCGCCTGCTGGTCGCCCGGGAGGGGGGCGGGGCCCGCGGCGCGGGAGTAGTCGGTGAGCTTCCAGTCGCTGCCGGTCCAGCGCATGGTGACGGTGAGCGTGTACCAGTCCTGGGTGACCGGGTTGGTGGAGGCGTCACCGGCCAGCCCGTACAGCCCGGTGCACCAGACCTCGACCTTGGTGGCGGTGTCGGCGCCGTTGGTGGTCCGGCTGCCGACCGGGACGATCCGGCTGACGAAGGTCTGCCCCTTCGGGGGGTGGCCCTGCGCGTCCAGGCCGAACCGGGCCACCGTCTCCGCCGAGAACGCCTGGTCCAGGCGGGACTGGAGGGTGGGGAGGGCGGTGGGGTCGGCGAGGGTGGTGAGGATGGTGTGGCGGGTGTCGGTGCGGAACATGTCGGCGGAGCCGAGCGCGACGGCGTAGTTGGCGGCGGCCGACTGCGCCCCCTGGTCGGTGTGGGGGTAGCCGGTGGCGATGCCGTTCGCGGTGGTGGTGACGGGCTGCTGGCCGCTCGCGGCGGTGCGGTCGGCGGCGGGGGCGCTTGGGGTGGCGTGGTCGCCGGACGCGGCGCCGCCGCCCCGCACCGGGTCGGGCTTGTTCCGGTTGGCGACGGCGATGGCGACGACCAGCAGGGTGACCACGGCGATGACGGTGAGCAGGGTCCGCAGGGGCCGGGCCTGCCGCCCGCCCGCGGCGGGGGTCTGTTCGGCGACCGGTAGCCGCGTACGGGTGTGCGGCTGGTCGTCGGACAACGGCACGGCGGCCCTCCTGGTGCGGCGCCACCGCGCGGGGCGCGCGGTGGCGAGGGGGTCCCCCCGCCCGATGGCCGGGGGGAGGGTTCACGGTCTGGCGGCGTGGTGGTGGGAGGCGTCCGGGCGTGCGGCTGGCGGGACGCCTGCGGAGGCTACGGGAGTTGTCCGATCGTCAGATCGCCATGCCGTAGACAATGGTGAACAGGGTTCCGAGCGAACCGATGATGAACACGCCGGTCAGCCCGGCGATGATCAGTCCCTTGCCCTGTTCGGCGCTGAAGGTGTCACGCATGGCGGTGGCGCCGATCCGCTGCTTGGCGGCGCCCCAGATGGCGAGGGCGAGGCAGACCAGGATGGCGACGGCCATCACGACCTGGACCATCACGCGGGCCGAGGAGCCGAGCGAGGCGAACGGGCCCCAGTCCGGCGCGATGCCGCCGATGATGGTGTCGATGTTGGCTTTCTTCGGCGGATCCTCCGCCAGGTACCCGATCACCTTGCTGTCCACGCTCAGGTTCATCCCATCTCACCGCCCGCTCAGGAAAATTCAAGGCCCCGGACCACGGTCGAGCGAAGGGGCAGGTCCCATTCTTGGCCAGATCTGGCGTCGACTTGGCCGTTTCTCGCGGATCGCTCGTGGCGCCCCGGTCATCTGAGCCAGGATGTCCGGTGGTTCGAGGATACTGCGGTCCGTTGGTATCTGTGATGATTGGACCGGGCAATAACGCAACAGGACACGGCCGCTGACGCCCCGTCGGGATGGTGCTGATGGTACTCCGCAAGGCTCGGCTCGCGGCCGCCGCGGCAACGGTCGTCTCGCTCGGCTTCGTCGGCGTGGTGACGGTCGGGACGTATGCGGCCAGTGGGATTCCCGGACGCGCCTCCAACGACCTCGCGCTGTCCGGCGGAACGGTGCCCGCGTCCTATCGGCCGCTGATCGAGCGGTGGGGGAAACTCTGCCCGGAGATCTCGCCGCCGATGCTCGCCGCGCAGCTGTACCAGGAGAGCGGATTCGACCCGACGGCGAAGAGCCCGGCGAAGGCCTACGGGATGGCCCAGTTCCTCGAGGGCACCTGGGCCGTCTACGGCACCGACGGGGACGGCGACGGCCGGCAGGACATCTGGAACGCCTCCGACGCGATCGCCTCCGCGGCGACCTACGACTGCGCGCTGGCCCGGGACGTCGCCAAGGTGCCGGGCGACCGGCAGGCCAACATGCTGGCCGCCTACAACGCCGGCCCGTACGCGGTGATAAGCAACAACGGCGTCCCCCCGTACCGCGAGACCCAGGGGTACGTGCGCTCCATCCAGTCGCTGGCCAAGTCCTTCACCGCCCCGGTGAGCGCGGGCGCGCAGCCGGCGCTGTCCAAGCAGGCCGCGGGGGCGATCTACTTCGCGCAGAGCAAGCTCGGCACCGACTACCTGTGGGGCGGCACCGGGCAGGCCTGGGAGAGCGGGCGGTTCGACTGCTCCGGCCTGACCCAGGCGGCGTACGAGTCGGTGGGCATCGAGCTGCCCCGGGTGGCCAACGACCAGTGGTACGCCGGCCAGCACCCGGCCCGCGACCAACTCCGGCCCGGGGACCTGGTGTTCTTCGCCAACGACCTGGAGGACCCGCGCACCATCCACCACGTCGGCATCTACGTCGGCGGCGGCTACATGATCGACGCCCCGCACACCGGCGCCAAGGTCCGCTACGACACCATCGACCAGAAGGACTACATCGGCGCGACCCGGGTCACCCCGGACGGCGCCGCCGCGCTGCCGACCCGGAACCTGAACGACGGCACCATCACCTCGAGTCAAGCACCGGCGAAGGCCTGACGAACCGTCGGCTCGGCATGTGCATGCGGGGTGGACGGTCAGTCAAGTTTCCATAACAGCGCGTTTCATCGGAAACCTCGAAGCCGCTGATGGAGTTGTCTGAGCTGGCTGCCGGTCGTCCGCACCCGGAAGCACACTCACCGGGACACTCGCGGACACCGACAGGGAGGTGCGGCGTGCCCGTGCTGCTCGCCGACCCGAGCGACCCCGACTTCGGGCTGCTGAAGGCCGTCAACGGCCTCGCCGCCGAGGCGCCGCCCTGGCTGGACTCGCTGCTCGCCTGGACCGGCGAGTACGGCGTCCTGCTCGGCCTGACCGCGCTCTGGCTGGCCGCCTGGCTGACCGCCCGCCGCCGGCCGGACGCGCCCACCGCGATCGCCGCGGTGCTCTGGGCGCCGCTCGGCGTCGCGCTCACCGAACTCGCCAACCTCCCGGTCTCCGCGATCGTCTCGCGGCCCCGCCCGTTCGTCGACCACCCCGAGCTGGACGTCCTGGTGGGCGGCAAGGAGGGCACCCTGTCCTTCGTCAGCGACCACTCGGCGATGTCGATGGCGGTCGCCGTCGCCCTGCTGCTGGTCGACCGCCGGCTCGGCGTCGCGGCCGGCGCGCTCGCCGTGCTGCAGGGCTTCTGCCGGCTGTTCGTCGGCGTGCACTACCCGACCGACGTGCTCGGCGGCTACGCGCTGGCCACCGCCGTGGTGTTGCTGCTCGCCCCGATCGCGATGGCCGTGCTGGTCCCGCTCTGCCACGCGGCCGGCCGCACCGCGCTGCGCCCGCTGCTGGTCGCCGCCGCCCCCGCCGAGGGCCGACGCCCCGTCGGCCGGGCCGCCCGGCGCACCGCCCGGTCCTCCGGCAGCCCGCTGCGCCGGCGCGGCGACTCGAACCGGGACTCCGACCTGGCCGCCTGACGGCCCGTCGGACGGAGGAGGGGTCAGCCCGGCCGATGCTCGGCCAGGTGCTCGGCGGCGTCCCGCCGCGACTTGTCCCGCGAGCGGCGGCCGGGCGCGAACCAACCGCAGCTGCACTCGGCGAAGCTGAACGATCCGCGCTCCACCACTTCAGCCCGGTGAGCCGACGCCGCCGCGTCGCTCGCCTCCGGCCGCTGGTCTGCCACTCCTTCACGGTAACCCGCCCGGCGGAACGGACGGTGAACACGTCCGGCCACCGGGCGCCGTAACCTCCGCGGCCCCAACTCGTTTGCCGGACAAGAGCTCTGCCCATCCGGGGCAGCTGCTTGCCGGGTCACCGGGGCCCGAGGGGGTAGTGGAGAAGTGACGAAGCTCAACCAGGCCGCCGCCGCGGCGTTGCTCGCCGCCGTGCTGACCGCCTGTTCGGCCGGCTCCCAGCAGGGCGGCGGGAGCTCCGCCGACCAGTTGTCGGCCGACCCGCTCACCGCGGTCCGCTCCACCGCCGACATCACCGGCCGGACCGGCTCGGCGCACGCGGTCACCGAGCTGGTCACCGAGTCCGCCGACAAGAAGGCCGTGTTCAACGGCAGCGGCGGCTACGACTACGTGAAGCGGCTCGGCCGCCTGGAGGTGGACGTCCCGCCCGGCGCCGCCACCACCGGCAAGATCACCGAGGTGGTCCTGCCCGGCACCGTCTACCTGCAGAACTCCGGCGCGAAGATCCCCGAGGGCAAGTGGGTCAAGCTGGACGTCCGCCAGCTCCCCGACGGCAACCTGGTCAGCAGCGGCGCCACCGACCCGGCCACCGCGGCCGGCGCGCTGCGCGGCGCGCAGCACGCCGAGCTGGTGGGCGCCGAGACCGTCGAAGGCGTGGAGCTCAAGCACTACAAGGGCACCCTGGACCTCGCCGCGGCCGCCGACGCGACCGGCGGCCGCGGCGCGGACGGCCTGCGGATGGCCGCGCAGACCTTCACGGTCAAGGAGGTGCCGTTCGAGGTGTGGCTGGACGCCCAGGGCCGGATGCACAAGGTGGTGGAGACCTTCGGCTTCGCCGGGGTTGCCGGTTCCAAGGCGCCGAAGGACCAGGTCAAGGTGGTCTCCACGCTCACCCTCCACGACTTCGGCAAGCCGGTGGAGGCCGCCGAGCCCGCCGCCTCCGAGATCTACTCGATGAAGGCGGCCGCCCCGCCGAAGTGACCGCGGGCGGCCCGGCCCACCCGTTTCGGGCGGCAGAGATGACCCGTCCGTGCCATGTGGCGCGGCTCACCGCTGCCTAGGCTGGACGGGCCGGGCCGGTGTCCCGGCGACGGACGGGGCGCGGGAAGGGGTGGAGGGCAGATGTCGTCCGGGGAGAGCCAGACCGGCGGCCACGACCGCACCGCGCTGGACGAGATCGACCTGGCCGGCGAGCTGATGATCGCCGCCTCGGCGAGCGACGCGGACCGGCTGGCCGCCGAGCAGATCGACCAGGTGCTGCTGGAGCACCGCCCGGCGGAGCCCCCCGAGGACGGCCCCGAGCAGCCGGACTGACCATCCGTCAGTCCCGCGGCCCCGACCGTCAGGTGCGGGGCCCGGCCGGTCAGGTGCGCAGCAGGCGGGCGATCGCCGCGGTCGCCTCGGCCACCTTGTCGTCGAGTTCGTCGCCGCCCTGTTCCGCCGCGGCGGCCACGCAGTGCCGCAGGTGCTCCTCCAGCAGGGACAGGGCGAAGGACTGCAGCGCCTTGGTCGAGGCGGACACCTGGGTGAGGATGTCGATGCAGTAGACGTCCTCGTCGACCATCCGCTGCAGGCCGCGGATCTGGCCCTCGATCCGGCGCAGCCGCTTGAGGTGCGCCTCCTTCTCCGCGCTGTAGCCGTGCGGTCCCTGGGGTTCCTGCGCCCCGTGGCACGCCGGAGCCGTCTCGCTGCTCGGGGTGTCGATGGTGGTCATCCGGTCCGCCCTCCAGGCCTCGCTTCTCGGGCCCATTCTCCAACACGCCGCCGGGGTCCGGTGTTCCGCCGTCCGGGCGTCAGGTCACAGATCCCCGTGCAGGGCAGGCGCAAACGGGCCCACGGTGGGCGACACTTAGGGCGCGTCAAGACCCCGTTTCCTCTTCCCGAACAGCGTGCGCCTAGCATCGTTCAGTCCAGCCCCCGCACATCGGAGAGCTCCGTGCGTTTTAGCCTGACCCCGAAGGAGACGAGTTTCTACGACATGTTCGCCGCCGCCGCGGAGAACCTGGTCGTGGGATCGAAGCTCCTGCTCGAGCTGCTGGGATCAGACGTGTCCACCCGCGCGGAGATCGTCGAGCGCATGCGCGCCGCCGAGCACGCCGGGGACGACACCACCCATGCGATCTTCCACCAGCTGAACTCCTCGTTCATCACGCCGTTCGACCGCGAGGACATCTACGCGCTGGCGTCCTCGCTGGACGACATCATGGACTTCATGGAGGAGGCCGTCGACCTGGTCGTGCTGTACGACATCGAGACCCTCCCGAAGGGGATCGAGCAGCAGATCGAGGTACTGGCGCGGGCCGCCGAGCTGACCGCGGAGGCGATGCCGCACCTGCGGTCGATGTCCAACCTGACCGAGTACTGGATCGAGATCAACCGGCTGGAGAACCAGGCGGACCAGATCCACCGCAAGCTGCTGGCGCACCTGTTCTCCGGCCAGTACGACGCGATCGAGGTGCTGAAGCTGAAGCAGGTGGTCGACGTCCTGGAGGAGGCCGCCGACGCGTTCGAGCACGTGGCCAACACGGTGGAGACCATCGCGGTCAAGGAGTCCTGACCTCCGTGGACATGGCAGCACTGATCGTCGTCATCGGCGTGGCTTTCTTCTTCACCTACACCAACGGCTTCCACGACTCGGCGAACGCCATCGCCACCTCGGTCTCCACCCGGGCGCTCACCCCGCGGGCGGCGCTGGCGATGGCCGCGGTGATGAACCTGGCGGGCGCGTTCCTCGGCAGCGGGGTGGCCAAGACCGTCTCCAAGGGCATCATCGAGACCCCGTCCGGCTCGCAGGGGATGGCGATCCTGTTCGCCGGCCTGGTCGGCGCGATCGCGTGGAACCTGGTCACCTGGTACTTCGGCCTGCCCTCCTCGTCCTCGCACGCGCTGTTCGGCGGCCTGGTCGGCGCGGCGCTGGCGGCCGGCACCGGGGTGATCTGGCACGGCGTGATCGACAAGATCATCATCCCGATGTTCGTCTCGCCGATCGTCGGCCTGGCCGGCGGTTTCCTGGTGATGCTGGCGATCCTGTGGATCTTCCGGCGGACCAACCCGCACAAGGCCAAGCGCAACTTCCGGGTGGCGCAGACCGCTTCGGCCGCCGCGATGGCGCTGGCGCACGGTCTGCAGGACGCCCAGAAGACCATGGGCATCGTGGTCATGGCGCTGGTGATCTCCGGCCACCAGACCGGCAACGACATCCCGATCTGGGTGAAGCTCTCCTGCGCGACCATGCTGTCGCTGGGCACCTACGCGGGCGGCTGGCGGATCATGCGCACCCTGGGGCGCAAGATCATCGAGCTGGACCCGCCGCAGGGCTTCGCCGCCGAGGCCACCGCCTCGACGGTCATGTACGTCACCTCGTTCGTCTACGCCGCCCCGATCTCCACCACCCACGTGATCACCTCGGCGATCATGGGCGTGGGCGCCACCAAGCGGATCCGCGCGGTGCGCTGGGGTGTCGCGAAGAACATCGTGCTCGGCTGGTTCATCACCATGCCGGCCGCCGCCCTGGTGGCCGCCGGGATGTACGGAATCGTCCACCTGATCTTCCTCTGACCCGGCGTCAGCCCGGATGGAACGAGCGGGTGGTGCACCCGGTGGGATCACCGGGTAGGACGCGGGAAGGCGAAGGGCCCGCCCCCACAGCACGGGGGCGGGCCCTTCTGTTGCTCCGCGGCGGCACCGCCATGCAGCACCGCGAAGCAGATCCTGGGTGGCGGTCCGATCAGCCGAAGCGGCCGGAGATGTAGTCCTCGGTGGCCTGGACCGACGGGTTGGAGAAGATCCGCTGGGTGTCGTCCAGCTCGATCAGCTTGCCCGGCTGGCCGACGCCCGCCAGGTTGAAGAAGGCGGTGCGGTCGGAGACGCGGGCCGCCTGCTGCATGTTGTGGGTGACGATCACGATGGTGTACTGCGCCTTCAGCTCACCGATCAGGTCCTCGATGGCGAGGGTGGAGATCGGGTCGAGGGCCGAGCAGGGCTCGTCCATCAGCAGCACCTCGGGCTCGACCGCGGTGGCGCGGGCGATGCACAGACGCTGCTGCTGACCGCCGGAGAGGCCGGCGCCGGGCTTGTTCAGCCGGTCCTTGACCTCGTTCCACAGGTTGGCACCGCGGAGCGAGCGCTCCACCACGCCGTCCAGCACGGACTTCTTCTTCACGCCGGCCAGCTTCAGGCCGGCCACCACGTTGTCGTAGATCGACATGGTGGGGAAGGGGTTGGGGCGCTGGAACACCATGCCGACGGAGCGGCGGACCGCCACCGGGTCGACGTTGCTGCCGTACAGGTTCTCGTCGTCCAGCATCACCTTGCCCTCGACCCGGGCGCCGGGGATCACCTCGTGCATCCGGTTCAGGGTGCGCAGGAAGGTGGACTTGCCGCAGCCGGAGGGGCCGATGAAGGCGGTCACCGAGCGGGGCTCGACGGTCATCGAGATGTCCTCGATGGCCTTGGTGGAGCCGTAGTAGGCCGACAGTCCGCTGACGTCGATGCGCTTGGCCATGATCTTTCTCTTCTTCCGTGTCTTCTCGTACGTCAGTCGGTGTCAGTGCCCGGCCTTGGGCGAACGCCAGCGGGCGATGCCCCGCGCGATGAGGTTGAGCCCCATCACGAAGGCGATCAGCACCAGCGCGGCACCCCAGGCACGCGTGTAGCCGTAGTCGTTGTTGACCATCGAGTACTGCTGCCAGATGTACAGCGGCAGGGACTGCTGCGGTCCGTTGAACGGGTCGGAGTTGATGAAGTCGGCGCCGAACACCAGCATCAACACGGGAGCGGTCTCACCGGTGATGCGGGCGACCGCCAGCATCACACCGGTGGTGATACCACCCACGGCCGTGGGGAGCACGATCCGCAGGATCGTCTTCCACCTCGGCACACCGAGCGCGTACGAGGCTTCGCGGAGCTCGTTCGGGACGAGCTTGAGCATCTCCTCGGTGGAGCGGACCACGACCGGCATCATCAGGATCGCCAGCGCGAGGCTGCCGGAGAAGCCGGAGTACTCGAACCCGAGGGCGATGTTCCAGAGCGACAGGACGAAGAGGCCGGCCACGACGGACGGGATGCCCGTCATGACGTCGACGAAGAAGGTGACCGCCTTGGCGAGCCGGCCGCGGCCGTACTCCACCAGGTAGACGGCGGTGAGCAGGCCGATCGGCGCGGCGATCAGGGTCGCCAGCAGCACCTGCTCGATGGTGCCGATGATCGCGTGGTAGATGCCACCGTCCGGAGTGGTGGTGGCGACCACGCCCTTCATCGAGTGGGTCAGGAAGTTGATGTTGATCGCCTTGATGCCCTGCTGGACCGTGTAGAGGGTCAGCGACACCAGCGGGACGACCGCGCAGATGAACGCGACCCACACCAGCGAGGTGGCGAAGCGGTCCTTGGCCTGGCGGCGGCCCTCGACCTGGGCGGAGGCCAGGTAGCCGATCAGCAGGAAGAGCAGCGCGGAGATCAGGCCCCACTGCAGGTGGCTCTTCAGGCCGCCCAGCGCGCCGATGGCGCAGCCGAGGGCGATCGAGACGGCCGCGACGGCGGCCGGCGCCCAGCGCGGCAGCCGGGCCGCGGTCAGCCGGTGGCTGAGCTGCGGCGGCGTGGCGTCGGTGACGGTGGAGATGGCGCTCACGCGGCGGCCCCCGAGTACTCCTTGCGGCGGGCGATGATCATGCGGGCCGCGCCGTTCACCAGCAGGGTGATCACGAACAGGACGAGACCGGAGGCCATCAGGGCGTCCCGGCCGAGCGGCTGGGCCTCGTTGAACTTCAGGGCGATGTTCTGGGCGAAGGTACCGCCGCCCGGGTCCAGCAGGTGCAGCGACAGCTTGCTGTTGGTGGACAGCACGGTGGCGACCGCGATGGTCTCACCGAGGGCGCGGCCCAGGCCCAGCATCGAGGCCGAGATGATGCCCGGGCGGCCGAACGGCAGCACCGCGGTGCGGATCATCTCCCAGCGGGTCGCGCCGAGCGCGAGCGCCGCCTCCTCGTGCATCCGCGGGACCTGCCGGAACACCTCGCGGGAGACCGCGGTGATGATCGGCAGCACCATGATCGCCAGCAGGATGCCGACGGTGAACAGGGTGCGCGGCGGCACGCCGGAGCTGCTCTGGCTGAAGATGTACGTCCAGCCGAGGTACTGGTCCATCCAGCTGGCCAGGCCGTTCATGTGCGGGACCAGGAAGAGGACGCCCCACAGGCCGTAGACGATCGAGGGGACGGCGGCCAGCAGGTCGACCAGGTAGGCGAACGGCTGGGCGATCCGGCGCGGCGCGTAGTGCGAGATGAACAGCGCGATGCCGACCGCGATCGGGACCGCGATGACCATCGCGATGAACGCGCTCACCAGGGTGCCGAAGGTCAGCACCGCGATGCCGAAGACCGGCTTGGTGGCGTCCGGCAGCCACTCGAAGGTGGTGAAGAAGTTGGCCTCGTCCTTGCTGATGGCGATGACCGAGCGGTAGGCCAGGAAGCCCGCGATGGCGGCCATGATGACCAGCAGCAGGATGCCCGAGCCCCGGGAGAAGTTGAAGAACACGGCGTCGCCGCGGCGGCTGTCGCCTCGGCGTCGGCGGGTCCGTCCCCGCGCCTCGGCGGGGGTGGCAGAAGTCATGATCGTTTACTCCGGTCTGGCGGTGCAGCCCCGCGGAGGGCGGCACCATGGCGGCGGTGCCCCGGACGTTCTTGGTGGGTGGTACGGAAAGACGGACGAATGGTCCGGCCGAGCGGCCCCTCCCCCCTCCAGTGGGGGCCGCCCGGCCGGTCGTCACTCAGCCTCAGGCGAGGGCGTCGACCTGGGTCTTCACCTTGGCGGCCAGGTCCTTCGGCAGCGGGACGTAGCCGGTGGCGCCGATGGCCTGCTGGCCGGCGTCGCTCACGGTGTACTGCAGGAAGGACTTCAGGACCGGCAGGCTGTCGGCCTTGTTGCCCTTGTCGCAGACGATCTCGTAGGTGACCAGGGTGAGCGGGTAGGCGCCCTCGTCCTTGGTCGCGTAGTCGATGCTCAGCGCCAGGTCCGCACCGGTGCCGACGACCTTGGCGTTGGCCAGGGTGGTGGCGGCGTTGGCCGCGGTCGCCTCGACCGGCTTGGAGGCGCCGGTGTTGATGGCGGCGCTGGTCAGCTTGTTGGTCTGGGCGAAGGAGAGCTCGACGTAGGAGATCGAGTTCGGGACCTGCTTGACCTGGGCCGCGACACCGGCGGAGCCGTTCGCGGACTGGCCGCCCTGGCCCGCCCAGGTCTTGGCGGCCGGGTACTTCCAGGCACCGGCGCCGGCCTTCGCGAGGTACGCGGTCAGGTTGGCGGTGGTGCCCGAGTCGTCCGAGCGGTGGATGGCCTGGATGTCCGCGGCGGGGAGGTTGACACCCGCGTTGAGGGCGGCGATCGCCGGGTCGTTCCACTTGGTGATCTGCGAGTCGAAGATCTTCGCCAGGGTCGGGCCGTCGAGGACGAGCTTGTCGACACCCTGGACGTTGAAGACGATCGAGATCAGGCCGCCGACCATCGGCAGGTCGATGCCCTGACCGCCGGTGCAGACCTGCTTCGAGCTGTCGATCTCGGACTGCTTCAGGGCGGCGTCGGAGCCCGCGAAGGCGACCTTGCCCTGGTTGAACTGGGTGACACCGGCACCCGAACCGCCGCCGCTGTAGGTCAGGGTCGCGCTGGAGCAGGCGGCGCTGTAAGCGGCCTTCCAGACGTCGATCGCGGGGCCCTGGGCGGTCGAACCGGCGCCCAGCAGCTGGCCACCCTTGTCGGCACACGCGATGGCGGCGGCGCTGGCCGAACCCGAGGCGCCGCCCGAGCTCTTGTTGGAGTTGTCGTCCGTACCACAGGCGGCGAGCGACAGGGTGGAGGCGAGCGCCACGGCACCGATGGCGAGGGCCTTGGAGCGGTTCACAGGGTGTCCCTTTCTGAGGCAATGCCGGATCAGACCTGATCCGGATTTGCTGTGGTCCGGGGCCCTTACGGCCCTCCGGTAGTCCCGAAGTTAAGCAGGGCAGGTGACGCGTCAGCCGGTCGCAAATGAACGGGGAGTGAACCTCGGACGGATGTCAGGAAACTGAGGTCGGTAGTAACGGTTGCGTCACGGCCGGAACGCGGGCAGATCACTCAGCCCAGCAGGACCGCCAGCAGGGCGTCGATCAGCACCTCGTCCCGCGGGTGGGTCAGCCGCTCACGCGCCTTGCGCGGCGGCAGCCACTCCAACCGGTCCACCTCCCGGTTCGGCCGGAACGCCCCGCCGGTCGGCACCGCCGCCCAGTACCGGACCTCCTTCGGCCGGCCCTGCGCCAGGTAGTGCTGGGTCGGCAGCTCAGGACCGAGCACGCAGCTCATCCCGGTCTCCTCGCGCACCTCGCGCAGCGCCGCCGCCCGCCAGCCCTCCCCCGGATCCAACTTCCCCTTCGGCAGGCTCCAGTCGTCGTACTTGGGCCGGTGCACCAGCGCGATCCGCGGCTTCTTCCGCCCCTTGCCGTCCTTGCGCAGCGGCCCGGGCACCCACAGCACCGCGCCCGCCGCCAGCACCGTCGACCCCGACCGCGCCCCGGGATCCCACCGGTCCCGGGCGGATCCACGGGCGGGCGGCGTCAGGCGTTCGGGCATGCGGGGGTCCATCCGGGGCGAGGGAGTCAGTCCAGCACCGACGGCACCGCCGCCAGGCCGACCAGCCCGGGGGCCACCCCCGGCCACTGACGCCCGAAAGCGTACCGGGCCGCCTCCACCTCCAGCCGCTGATCCGCGTGCACCACCCCGAGCACGTACGCCGTCGCCGGAGTGATCCGCGGCGTGCGCGCGGCCGTCGCCACCGTCACCGCCGCGTCCGACGCCTCCTGGTGCCGGCCCAGCACCCGGTCCAGCTCCAACAGCTCACCACCCGGCGCCCCGCACACCTCCAGCGCGTACCTGGCCCGCTTCACGAGTATCCGGGCCCGCAGCCACGGCGCGTCGTCCGCCGCCAGCGCCGTGTCCGCCTCCGAAGCCGACCCGCGCGCCGCCGGCACCGAACCCGGCTGCGCCGGGTCCGCACCCAGCCGGTGCAGCCCCACCCGGCCGTACGCCTCCGCCGAACGCTGCCACGGCAGCCGCTCCGCCGCCGACAGCAGCGCACCCAGCGCCGCACCCGCCTGCGGCAGCAGCGCCGCCACCGGCTCACCGGCCACCGGCTCCACCAGCGGCACGTCGCCCGCCAGCAGCGTCATCCGGTCCGCCAGCGCGTGCAGCCGCGCCGAACGCAACTCCTGCAGCGACGACGTGTGCGCCCGGGTCCGCGCCAGCGTCAACTGGCGCTCCATCAACGCCCGCGCCTTCGGCGCACCCGCGTGCCCGGCCAGCATCCCCGCGGCCTCCGGCGAGGTGTCCGCCAGCGAGTCCAACGCACCCAGCAGCCGCGACGACCGGCGCTGGAAGCCCGGCTCCAACGCCAGCAGGTTCAACAGCCAGCGCAGCTCGGCCCGCGACTCCTGCGCCCACACCGGGTCGAAGGCCGCCGCGAAGGTGTGCAGCGCCCCGCCGACCCGGCGCACCGAGCGCAGCAGGTCGTCCGCGGCCGCCGCCGACGCCGGAAGCGCCCCCGGTCTGGAGCCCGCCTCACCGACCGCCTGCGGCAGGGCGCGCAGGAACGCGCCCGCCTGGGCGGTCAGATAGCCGGCAAGGACCTCCCCGGCGGACGCTGCGCGCGCCACCGGGGCCGTCGTCGGCGCATCGGTCATGGCTGTGGCTCTCCCCGATTTCGTTCCTGGGCCTGCCCCAGGGCTGCAAGCCGCCCGCGCCGGGGTCTCCCCGGCGCGGGCGGGTGCCGCTCAGCGCGCGGCGGCCGAGCCGCGGTTGCGGCGGTGCGAGTCGATCAGCAGGTCCTGGACGTGCCGCAGCGGGCGGCCCTCGGCGTCCTGCGAGTGCCGGGTCCAGGAACCGTCCGCACCCAGGTGCCAGGAGTCCGTCTCGGCCGAGACGCCCAACTCCAGCAGGTTGTTCAGCGACGCCCGCTGCGCCGGGTCGGTGACCCGGACCAGCGCCTCGATCCGGCGGTCCAGGTTGCGGTGCATCATGTCGGCACTGCCGATCCACACCTCCGGATCGCCGCCGTTGCCGAACATGAAGATCCGCGAGTGCTCCAGGAACCGGCCCAGGATCGACCGCACCCTGATGTTCTCGCTCAACCCCGGCACGCCCGGCCGGATCGCGCAGATGCCGCGCACCCACACGTCCACCGGCACGCCCGCCTGCGACGCCCGGTACAGCGCGTCGATGAACACCTCGTCGACGATCGAGTTCACCTTGATCTTGACGAAGGCCGGCCGCCCGGCCCGGTGGTGCGCGATCTCCCCGTTGATCCGCGCCACCAGCCCGTCCCGCAGCCCGCGCGGCGCCGTCAGCAGCCGCCGGTACGACTCCCGCCGGGAGTACCCCGACAGCCGGTTGAACAGGTCCGACAGGTCCGCGCCGACCTGCGGGTCCGAGGTCAGCAGACCCAGGTCCTCGTACAGCCGCGCCGTCTTCGGGTGGTAGTTGCCGGTGCCCACGTGCGAGTACCGCCGCAGCGTGTCGCCCTCCTGACGGACCACCAGAGACAGCTTGCAGTGCGTCTTCAGCCCGATCAGGCCGTACACCACGTGGCAGCCCGCCTCCTCGAGCTTGCGGGCCCACTTGATGTTGGCCTGCTCGTCGAAGCGCGCCTTGATCTCCACCAGCACCAGCACCTGCTTGCCGGACTCGGCCGCGTCGATCAGCGCGTCCACGATCGGCGAGTCACCGGAGGTCCGGTACAGCGTCTGCTTGATCGCCAGCACGTGCGGATCGCCGGCGGCCTGCTCCAGGAACGCCTGCACCGAGGTGGAGAACGAGTCGTACGGGTGGTGCAGCAGCACGTCCCGCTCGCGCATCGCCGCGAAGATGTCCGGCTGCGAGGCCGACTCCACGTCGGTCAGACCGCGCGCGGTGCCCGCCACGAACTTCGGGTACTTCAGCTCCGGCCGGTCCAGCTCGGCGATCCCGAACAGCCCGGTCAGGTCCAGCGGCCCGGGCAGCGGGAAGACCTCCGCCTCGGTGATGTTCAGCTCCCGCACCAGCAGGTCCAGGATGTACGGGTCGATCGACTCCTCGACCTCCAGCCGCACCGGCGGCCCGAAGCGGCGCCGCATCAGCTCCTTCTCCAGCGCCTTCAGGATGTTCTCGGTGTCGTCCTCCTCCACCTCCAGGTCCTCGTTGCGAGTGACCCGGAACGCGTGGTGGGCGAGCACCTCCATCCCCGGGAACAGCTCCTCCAGGTGCGTCCCGATCACGTCCTCCAGCGGTACGTACCGCTGGGGCGAGGCCTCCAGGAAACGGGCGAGCGTCGGCGGTACCTTCACCCGGGCGAAGTGCTTGTGCCCCGACACCGGGTTGCGCACCACCACCGCCAGGTTCAGGGACAGTCCCGATATGTACGGGAACGGGTGCGCCGGGTCGACTGCCAGCGGCGTCAGCACCGGGAAGATGTGCTGCCGGAACAGCGTGTGCAGCCGCGCCTGCTCGGTCTCCGTCAGCTCCGCCCAGCGCACCAGCTCGATGCCTTCGGACGCCAGGTCCGGCAGCACCTCCTGCTGGAAGGTCGCCGCGTGACGGGCCATCAGCTCCCGCGAACGCCGCCAGATCAGGTCCAGCACCTCGCGCGGCTGCAGACCGGACGCACTGCGCTGGGCCACCCCCGTGGCGATCCGGCGCTTCAGCCCCGCCACCCGGACCATGAAGAACTCGTCCAGGTTGGACGCGAAGATCGCCAGGAACTTCGCCCGCTCCAGCAGCGGGATGTTCGGGTCCTCCGCCAGCTCCAGCACCCGCTCGTTGAACGCCAGCCAGCTGCGCTCACGGTCCAGGAACCGGCCCTGCGGCAGCTCGGCCTCCCCGTCGGCCTGACCGTCCGGAGCCCCGGCGAAGGCCGCCGACACCGCCGCCGGCAGCGCGGTGGTCGCCAACGCCGCCTCCGGCTCCACGGCGGGCTCCGCGACCGGATCGGCCACCGGCTCGGCCGCACGCGGCTTGCGCGCCGCGGCCCGCGGCTTGGCCGCCGTCTTCGACTCCTTCGCCGCGGACTTCGGCTCGGTCTTCACACCGGACCGGGTGGCCGGCTTCTGCTCGGTGCTCTGCTCGGCCTTGGCGGCCGAGTCGGAGACGGGGCGGGGGATGCTCATCAGTTCCAGCTCCTCCTGCAGGACAGAGTCCCGGCGGGGCGAAGGGCATGCCGTCGCCACATGCGAATCGTCCTCGTCCATCCAGCTCCACCCACCCGGCGCGGCCGGAATCGGACCGGCCTGACCGGGGGTGGATCGGTGACGCGGACGGGGCAATACGGACGACATTCTGTGATCTTCGCGGCGTCAATTGAATCCACGGTAAACACCGCATGGCCAGGAGGAAAGCTGAGTCGGTCACCCCTGTGGCTGCTACCGGACGCCGCCCTCCGGTGGCATCCGACCAGCTCACCGACCCGCCATCGGCTCCCATCGGTACATCAGGTCGACCTCGTGCACCGAGAACCCGAGCCGCTCGTACACCCGGACGGCCGCAGCATTGTCAGCATCCACGTACAGCATCACCGTCGCCAGTCCGCGCTCCAGGACCAGGTACCGCAGCCCGACCGCGGTCAGCGCCTTCCCCAGCCCGCCGCCCTGCTCCGCCGGGTCGACGCCCACCACGTACACCTCGCCCAGCCCGTCCGGCTGCACCTTCGTCCAGTGGTACCCCACCAGCCGACCGTCGCGCTCCGCCAGGAAGAACCCCTTCGGGTCGAACCACGGCTCCGCCATCCGCTCCGCCAGGTCCCGCGACGTCCACGACCCCTGCTCCGGATGGTGCGCGAACGCCAGCGCGTTCAACGCCAACCACGCCTCCTCGTCCCGCCCCGGCTCGAAGGTCCGCACGACCACGCCGGCCGGCAGCGCCACCGCCTCCGGTGCCTCGGCCGTACGCCGCATCTGCCGCAATTCCCGCACCAGCTCCGCCCCGTGCACCTCCGCCAGGTGCCGCGCCGCCGGCAGCCCGCCGTGCGCCCAGAAGTCCAACGCCCCCTCGGCCCCCGCCAGCACCTCCCGCACCAGCGCACCGCCCAGCCCGCGCCCCCGCTCCCCCGGCACCACGGTCAACTCCACGGTCCCCGGCCGCTCCCCCTCGACCTGGCCGTACCCCACCACCGCCGACCCGACCGACTGCACCAGGTGCCGCACCCCCTCCCGCGACTCCCCGGCCCGGACCCGCAACCGCCCGGCCTCCGACACCGCCTGGCGCCCGTCCACCCGCGCCACCTCCGCGAGCAGCCCCCGCACCGCCTCCGCCTGCCCCGCGGTCAGCACCTCGACGCGCTCGACCCGGGCAGCGCCTGACGTGTTCTCAGATGTCTCCATACCGCCGAGCGTACGACCTTCCGCGCGTCGCGCATCGAATTGCGCGCGGAACGCGAAGAAGCCCCCTGACATCCCGTCAGGGGGCTTCTTCCGAAAGATTGTTCGGCGGCGTCCTACTCTCCCACAGGGTCCCCCCTGCAGTACCATCGGCGCTATGAGGCTTAGCTTCCGGGTTCGGAATGTAACC
>NZ_JBSFXE010000006.1:0-246689 GCF_053595195.1 Kitasatospora sp. NPDC002522 | reverse complement strand
GGTTTCCCTCCTGGGGGTTGGGGGGTGTGCGGTTTTCCGGCGCGGGGTTCGCCTCCCCGCGCAACTGCCCTCGGGGGGGTGGGGCACAAGGAACTTCCTTGTGCCCCACCGCCCTTCGGCGCTTACAGCGTCGGATCGAGGCAGCGGGTGGTCGAGGACCGTCGTCCGGTCTGCCACGGCTTGTCGGCGGTCGGACCGGAGGGTCCTGGCCGGCGCCCTGCCGGTGCAGGGTCAGTTGAAGTAGATCCCTGCGAACTCGCCCCCGAAGCCCAGGTCGGTCATCGCCTGCTCGGCGTCATCCCAGGAGCGGTCCGCGTAGGCGAAGTTCGCCTCGAAGAAGTCGAAGTCCAGCTCCCCCTCCTCCCATTCGTGGCCGCAGCGGCAGCGCACAAAGACCCGCTGACGGGTCTCCAGGAGCAGCCAGTCCCGGTTCGCCCGGCACGAGGCGCAGACGACCAGGGTGCCCCGCGGGTTCAGCTCGGCGGGGTACTCGACGGTACGGATCACGGCGCCACCCGGAGCGGGCTCAGGCACCATCACCGCGTAGTCCGGGATGTGCAGGTCGGCCGGGAGCGGGGGGAGGTTCGAGGGGTCGTTCGGGTTCAGATCGCGTCTCGGCGAGTCCGACAAGCTGCAAGCCCTTTCGCTGGAGAGATGGTGGCTCTAACCGGGCGTCGGACTGGAATATTCCCATTTTCAGGGACCGATACCTGATCGTGATCTTTCTGCGGCTACCGTGTTCCCATGTCCCGCTCTTGCGCCTTCTGCGGCGGTCGCCCGCTGAGCAAGGAACACGTTCTCGGCCAGTGGATGCGCGTCGCCTTCGCGCCCGAGGACCTCGTGAACGGCCTCCACTACCGAGCCAACACTGCCACCACGCACCAGCACGCCCAGGGCCTGCTCAACGGCACGGTCAAGGCCGTGTGCAAGCCGTGCAACAACGGGTGGATGAGCGGCCTCGAATCCGGAGTGAAGCCTTTCCTGCCTGCGATGATCAACGGGCGTCAGGTGTTCCTCAACCGCGAGCAGCAGCAGGTACTCGCCGCGTGGAGCCTCAAGACCATGTTGATGATGGCGAAGGCGCACAACCCGCCCGAGCCGATCATCCCTGCCGGCGACTACACCGACTTCTACCGCGAGCGTCGACCGAGCGCGGCGATGGTGGCCCGCACCGGGTTCGCGCTGATGCCGGAGAACGCGCAGGTCGCCCTCGCCAGCGACTTCTCGTGTCATGCCCTGGTGGTCCCGGATGGACACGGGTACCTCGCCACACTGCGCCTCGGGATGTTCGTGGTGCAGATCCTCAGAGCGGGCCCGTTTCCTGGGCGCGCTATCAGGCCGTTCGCGCCGACGCTGCAGCTCGCGCCTCTGTGGCCGGTGGGCGAGCCCCGGTCCTGGCCCCCGGTCCTGCCGATCTTGCACCAGCACTGGGCGAGTCTGGCCGCACCGGATCCGGTGCCGTTGGAGCTAGTGAGCCTGGACGCCTGAGCCACGCGCAGCCGCCCCAGCTGGCGAAGCTGCCCAGCTGAGGCGGCTGTTCTCCCCCGTGGCCCTCAACCAGGCCCGCCGGGTCGGGCGCTGGCTCAGGCGGCCCCGGTCACCTGGACGTCGAGCAGGCCGGCTACCTGCTCTAGGCGCTCGTGGACCTGGTCGGCGTCGGTGCCGGTGACCACGAAGTGCGCGAGGCGGCCGGTGTGCAGGTTGCCGCCCTGGTCTGCGGAGAGGATCTGCTCACCGGTCTCGCGCTCGAAGCACAGCCGCTCCAGCCAGGCGGGGGTGCCGAGCTCTTCTCGAGCCTGTGCTCGGCGGACGGTGCCCGAGGTAGCGGGCGACAGGAAGCTCACCCCCGCGGCCTCGTGGCGGGTGGGGGTGAGGTCGGGCTCGCGGCCCAGGGCGATGTCCGCGGCGACGGCGGGCAGGTCGATTCCGGTGGCCAGTTGGACCAGTCGGCCGATGAGGTCCCCGCCGATGCGGGCGTTGACCTCGATCAGGCGCGGGCCGTCGCTGGTCAGCCGCATCTCGACGTGGGACACGCCCGCGTTGACGCCGAGGGCGTCCAGCGCGGCCTCGGCGATGGGGCCGACCTGCGCGAGGAGCGGGTCCGCGGCGACGACGGTGTGACCGACCTCCTGGAACAGCGGCTCGGGGCCAAGGGCCTTGCGGGTGACGGCGACCGGGGTGGTGATGCCGTGCGCGGTGACGCACTCCACCGAGATCTCCGGCCCGTCGAGGTACTCCTCCACCAGGACGCCGGAGCCTTCCGTGCCCTGGCCGGCGGCCTGCCCGGAGGTGTAGGCGAAGGCGGCCGGCAGGTCTTCGGCCCGTTCGACCTTGATCACGCCGATGCTGGCGGCGTGGGCGGCGGGCTTGAGGACGACGGGGTATCCGATGCGACGCGCGGCCGTGTTCGCGGTGACGAGCGAGGTGGCCCGGATCGACTGCGCGGAGGGCACGCCCTCGGCCGCCCAGACGGCGCGGGCGGCGGACTTGTTGCGGCAGGCGGCGGCGGTCGCGGACGACTGGCCGGGCAGGCCGAGGTCGGTGGCGATCTGCGCGGCGGGCAGCAGGCAGTATTCGTCCCAGGTGAGCACTCCGGCGATGGTGTGGCGCTCCCCGAGGCGGGCGACCGCTGCGCGCAGGGCGGGCAGGTCGTGGGGGTCGGCGACCTCGTGGTCGACGATGTGCGCCAACTGCCAGGTCGGCGCGGTGGAGTCGACCAGGACGACGCGGTGGCGGCGCGCGACGCTTTCCAGGCAGTAGGCGCGGTAGGCGGGGTTGCCCATGGAGATGACGAGCAGGACGGTGTCGTCGGCGGCGTGGGGCATGCAGTCTTTCCGATCGGGGCTGCGAGGCTCAGGAGGTGGCGCGGTGACGCGGTCGGGCCCGAGGGGGCTCGGGTCAGGCGCGGCCGAGGTCGTAGACGTGCTCGACGGCGTCGCTGGTGGTCCATGTGCTGCCGGACCCGTTCGCGGGGACGGTGCGGGTCGTCAGGGCGTAGGCGTTGCCATCCCAGACAACTTCGATCCGATGGGCGGTCGAGCACCTGTTGTGCCAGTACACCGTCGTCGAGAACCAGCCGCTGTCGTCCCAGGACCAGGCGAAGCACCCGGCGACCCCGCGGTGGGTGGCCGCGAGGGCCGGGGTGGCGGACAGGCCGACGACGGCGAGGGCCGTGGCCAGGACCGTCGCGACGCGGCGGCGCGCCGGCGTGGTGCGGGTCCGGTCCTTCTTGCGCAGTGGGGCCATAGAGGTCTCCTTCGGGAAGTGGCGGGCGTGGTCAGCCGCGGGCGGGGCGGCGGTTGGCGGGCTGGAGGGCGAAGACGGCGGCGCACGCCGAGGCCAGGACGGTGCTGCCGGTCCACAGCCACCCGGGTCCGTTGTCCAGGGCCAGGGCACCGAGCAGCGGGGCGGCCAGGGCGGATCCGCCGAACGCGGCACCCCAGACGCCGAGGTAGCGTCCCCGTGCCCCGTCGGGTGCAAGTTCGGTGACGTACGCGGCGGCGCCGACGCAGAAGGCCATCTCGCCCAGGGTCCACACGGCGGCTGCGGCGACGTAGGCGGTGGCGGAGTGGGCGAGGCCGTTGGCGCCCATGCCCAAGCCGATGGCCAGCGCTCCGGCTGCGGTGGTCCGCAGGGGTGCGCTGCGGTCCATCAGCGGCTGGAGCAGGGGTTGCAATGCCAGGACGGTGACGGCGTTGGCGACATTGACCGCGCCGTAGACCGCGGGCGAGAGGCCGCTGGCGTGGATGGCCAGCGGGATGCCGTACACCATCTGCTGGTACACGGTGAGCGTGGCCAGCGACAGGCCGGTGAACGTGAGCAGGCGCCGGTCGGCCAGGACGCTGCGGTACCGGACGGGGTCGGAGGCGGTGACCGGCTGGTCGCGGGTGGCGGGCAGGGCGAGAATGACCAGGGCGAAGACGACGCAGGTCAGGGCGTCGACTGCGCACAGCCAGCCCATGTGGGCGCTGGCGAGGTAGCCGCCGACGATGCCCGCGACGGCGGCGCCCGCGTTCAGCATCCAATACTGCAGGCCGAAGCCGCGGGCGCGCTGACGCTCGGTGAGGACGTCGCCGATCCATGCGGTGATCGCGGTGCGCGGCGCATCGAAGACCAGGCCGATGGCGATGGCCAGGACGACCAGTTCGGTGACGGTGGTGGCCGCGGCGAGCAGTCCGTACGCCGCGGCGGTCAGCGCGAGGGAGACGACGATGGTGCTCTTGCGGCCGAACCTGTCGGCGGCAACGCCGGACAGCGGCTGGCCGAGCACCCACCCGGCGCCGAACGCGGCCAGGACCTGGCCGGCCGTGCCGATCGACAGGTGGAGCTGGGTGACCAGGTACAGGGTGAGGTACGGGACGAGGACGGCGCCGATGCGGCTGACGCCGAAGCCGATCACCAGCACCCAGTACGTGGCCGGTAGGCGGTTGGAGGGGCGGGTGGTCGTCGGTTCGGCTTCGGCGGCAGCTGTCGTCAAGGGGCTTCTCCGGCTGTGGAGTTCGGGTGGTGGAGGGTCAGGGGTGGTGCGCTACTCGGCGCGGATGTCCAGCGCGGCGCGCAAGTCGGCGACCTCCTGGTCGAGCGTGTCGAGGTGGTCGGGGACGTAGAGCACCCGGCCGGCGCGGGTCATGGTGCCGATGCCGGCGGGCGCGGGCTGGCCGACGGTGAGGCGGATGTCGGCGTGGAGCACGCCGGGCAGCTCCTCGATGGCGTCTTGGTCGGCGACGTTGGTCACGGTCCCTGCGGGGGCGGGGATCATGACGGCGGTCAGCGCGGGGAAGCGCGGGGTGGTGTCCAGGTCCGGGCGCGTGTCGGTGGCGAGGGCGGCCAGGGTGGCGGGCAGGTCGAAGGCGTACATCACGGAGGCGAGTTCGGTGATGCTGCCGCCGCCCGGGCGTGCGCCGGCTTCGCCGATGAACAGGCCCTTGGTGCGGTCGCGCAGGATCTCGCAGTGCACCGCGCCGCTTTGTGCGCCGAGTGCGGCGGCGGCGCGGGTAGCCAGGTCGGCGATGTCCCGGGCGTCGGGGTGGTCGGGCGGCAGGACGGTATCGAAGGAGGCGTCGCCGACGCTCTGTAGGAGCGGGGCGTCGTAGCGGCCCGGAACCGCGAGGAGCACGGTCCCGCGGTGGACGTACAGGTCGCAGAAGAACTCGGCCTCGACGTCGAGGAACTGCTCGACGAGGAATCCGTGGGGGGCCTCGTGCAGGGAGTCCAGGACGTGGCCGGCGGTGAGGCGGCCGGTCGGGTCGGTGATCCGGGTGTCGAACGCTCCGGTGTCGACGAGTTCCTTCAGGTGGTCCGGGTCGCGCACGACGAACGTGTTCAGCGTGGCCAGCCCGGCTCGGGGCTTGACCAGGACGGGCCAGCCCAACTCGCGTGCGGCGGTGGCGACCTCGTCGGCGTGGTGGACGACCCGGTGGCGGGCGACGGGAAGACTGGCGGCGGCGAGGGCGGTCTTCATGGTCGCCTTGTCGGTGTAGGCGCGGGCGGCGTCCACCGTCAGGCCCGGCAGTGCGCGCAGCTGCCGCAGGTGCGCGGCGGCGACGATGGCCTGCTCGTCGATCGTGGCGATGGCGTCGACGTCGGGCAGCGCGGGTTCCAGCGCGGTCAGGGCGTCGAGGTCGTCCCAGTGCTCGACCGTGTGCCGGGTGGTGCCGGGGATGCTGTCCGTCCCGGCCGGCTGGAGAACGGTGACGGTGTGGCCGGAGGCGAGGAGGGCGTTTTCGAGCAGGGGGTTGCCGGTGGACAGGACGAGGACGTGCATCAGCTGGGTCACTCCGGTGGGTGGTGTGGGGGGGACGCGGATGGGGGTGGTGTGGCGGTCCGGTGCGGGGGTCTAGCGGACTGGTCGGGCTTCGTGCGGTGGCAGCTCGCTGGTGGTGATCTGCCAGGCGGTGGCGGCCTGGTGGGCTCGGGCCTCGGCCTGCTCGGAGGTGTCTCCGATGGCGAAGACGTGGGCGGCGGGGGTGAGCGAGCCGACGCGGGTGGGGCTCTGCTGGCCGACGTGGACGAGCTGGTGCACCTCGATGACGCCGGGTCGCTTCCGGAGTTCGTCGGCGTCTTCCATTCCGGTGATCCAGCCGGGTGGGGCGATCGGGGCGGCCCAGGCCACGGCGGGGCCGTCGTGGCGCGGTTGCGCCTTCGGCGTCAGGCCCATGGCCAGGTCGGCGGCGAGCGACCAGGGGTCGATGCCGTGCCGGAGCCGGAGGAGGTGGGGCAGCATGGCGCCGCCGGGCCGCAGGCCGATCTCGCCGACCAGCAGGTCGCCGGAGCGTGCGCGCAGGATCTCGACGTGGGCGAACCCGGTGCGCAACTGGAGGGCGTCGGCGGCGTCGCGGGCCAGGTCGACGACCTGTTGGGCGTAGTCGTCGCCCGAACCCAGGAGCACCGCGCCCAGGACGGAGGCGCCCAGCAGGGGCCCGGGATATCGGCCCGGCACGGCGTAGACCTCGCGGCCGTGGTGGCGGAGGATCTCGCAGTGGTACTCGGCGGCGACGTCGATTCCCTCCTCGGCCATGAGGCCGCCGCTGGCGTGGTCCAGTCCCCGGTGGATGCCGGAGGCGTGAAGGCTGGCGGGCAGCGCCTGGGGGCCGAAGGCGTCGCTGCCGCGCAGGCGGTCGAGGTGGGCTTGGTCGCGAACGAGGAGGGTGCCGATCGCGGCGAACCCCCTGCGGGGCTTCACGACGACCGGCCAGCCGAGCAGCTCGGCAGCGCTCTCGATGTCGGCGACGCTGTCCAGTGGGACGTGCCAGGCGACGGGGACGCCGGCGGCGGTGAGCACCTCCTTCTGGAGGTGCTTGTCCGTTCCGGCTGCGGCGGACTTCGCGGACTGGCCCGGCAGGCCCAGCCGACCGCGCAGGAAAGCGGCGGCCCGCAGGCAGGGCTCGTCGGTGGTGACCACCGATTCGACGGGCAGTGCGGCCAGTTCGTCGGCGAGGGCGGACAGCTCCCGCTGGTCGTCCCAGGCGGCGATGGTCAGCATCGGGTACGGGACGCCGTTGGCCCGGCGGTCGTCTTGGACGGCGGGCGGTACGACGGCGAGGATCTGCTGCCCGCGCTCGGTGAGCAGGTCCTCAAGGTGGGAGCGGAGGGCGGAGAGTACGACGAGCATGGCGACGCTCCTTCTTCTGTACGTGGCGGGGAACGGGTTGCGCTGCGGGCGGACCGGCAAGGCACTGTGGCGGCACGCCGCACCGAACGGGCGCTACCGCGGGCGGGCGACCGGCTGGTGGGGCTGGCCGGTGGCCGCTTGGTGCAGCCCTTCGCGCGGTGCCGGCGGCGCGGCCGGGGGCAGGGCTGGCGAGGTGGTGCGGGCGGCCGAGTCGCGGGTGGATGACAGCACCGGCGCGGGGGCGGCCTGGACGACCACGTCAAGGAGAGCGGAGGGGCAGACGTAGCCGATGTCGTGGCCCTGGAAGGAGCGGACGGCGCGGGTGACCGCGGCGCTTCGCTCGGCGAGTCCGGTCGCGCCGGGAGGCAGCTGGAACCGGACGTCCGTGGTGGTGGAGCGGTCGACGAAGCCCGCCTCGCGCAGCAGCTGCTCGGCCCGGGCCTGGGTGGCCAGGAGTTCGTCGCGGCCAGGGACGCCCAGCTGCTCCAGGCGCTGGTACACGGCCGCGAGCATCGCGGGCACGCTGCCCCGGTTGTGCTCGTGCGGGCCTCCGGGCTCGCTGTTGTAGATCACCTCGAACTGGTCGCTGTCCTCCGGGTGGTCCCGGGTGACGTGCCAGCTGTCGGGGAACCCGGGGATGGAGTCGCCGATGTCGCCGGTCTCCTGCGGCGGTGAGATCGTCAGGTGCGCGCCGTCGGGCAGCAGCGCGTGGACGATGTACTCGCTCAGTCCGAAGTCCTCGACGCACTCCAGCCCGCGGTGTTCGAGCGGGCCGGTGATGTGCGGGTACCGGCGGCTCACCCTGGCGGCGTCAAGGGGCCTGGGCGTGAAGGGGCCGTAGACGTAGGCGTTCAGCTCGTCGGGCTTCTCGGTGAACAGGACGGTCACCTGGGGCTCGGACTCCACGGGCACTCTCTTCTGCTGCGCGGGACAGGGGTGGTGCGCCCGCCGACGCAGCGTCGATCGCGTCCGTCGGCGGGCGGATCACCAGATTCCGCGCCGAGCGGCCGGATGCATCCGGCCGATCTTGTGGTAGTGCCGCCGCGGCAGCCTGGACCAGTCGGAACGTCGTGGGCCAAGATCACGCTCAGCCCCAGCCACTCGTCTCAGGAGGCGCTTCGATGGACAGCAACGATCTGTGGTACCTGGCCGGTCGGCACGCCGAGCGCTTCGCCCCCGCCAGCGACTACCTCGCCCGGCGTTGGGATCAGGCGGTCCGCGAGGCGGCCTCGCTGATCGAGCCGGGCCTGCCCGAGCACTACGGCTACGGCCCGTTCGTCCCCGCGCTGGACGTTCTCGCCCTCGCGCTCTACGCCCGGGACGACTTCGACCCCGGACATGGTCCGGGGTCGTGTGAGATCGCCGACATGCTGGCGTCGCCCGAGGCGGAGCAGCGGATTCGTGAGGGGTTGGCCGAACGCGGCCATGGCTCTCCCGGTGACCGGTTGCTGGAGCTGTTCTCCCAGCTGACGCGGGAGAAGCAGTGGGATCCCAGCTGGGACGCTCTCCCTTCGCTGGAGCAGCCGTTCCCGGGGACGGCCTTCCGCTGGGCGGCGGGATGGTCCGACTACTGGCTGCGCAATCGCGCGCCTCGGGCTGACCGAGCAGTCGTCTGACCGTCCGGCGCCGCGGTTGCAGTCAGCTGATGCTCGCGCCGACCGGGCTCCCGCAGAACGAGACAGTCGACCGGCTGCATAGGTACCACCCGCTGACCGGGAGGCCGTCCTCTCCCTGCCAGGTGATCTGCGCCGACCAGCGCAGGCTGCCCAGGCGCAGCCGCCAGTGTTCGATCCGGGCGGGTCGCCACTGCCCGCCGACGCGGATCTGCGCCCGCGCCCAGCGGGCCTCCGCCGGCCAGGTGCGGCCCGGGCCGGTCAGCAGAGCTGCCGGTGCGGGCGTCGCGTCCCCGTCGTCGTCCCCGAGGTGGAGTCGTTCGGGGCGGGGGTGCGGGAGGGCGGCGCTCATACCGCCATCGTACGCCTGTTCGATTTTCGTTTTCTGTTCCTTCCTTCGCTCCGGCCGAGTGCCGGAAACGCCGAGGACGCCAGCCCTGCGGGGCTGGCGTCCTCGGTGCTGCTTTCTCAGAGCGAGGCCACGTTAGCGTGCCGGACCCGACGGCGTATCGGGTTCGGTCAGCGCGTCGGGCGTCGCCTCGGCGCGGGCGCCGCAGCGGCAGCCTGTCCGATCCGGGTGCCGGTGCCGCGCCTCGCGGTGGCGGGCTCGGGTGCAGCCGTCAGCCCGGCGATCCGCCGGACCCGCCACACCATCACGGCGGTGACCGAGTCGGCGGTGTCCAGCTCTCGCCATGACCTGGCCTCCTCCAGCAGGGCGGCCGGGTCGTGGCCGGCGGCCTCTGCCTCGGCGAGGGTCGCGGCGAGCGCGTCCCAGCCCTCCTGCTCCCGAGGGGCGCCCTCGGCGTCGGCCAGCCGGGTGCGGATGATCTCGTTCTGGCGTTCGCGGACCGCCGTCGGCAGCGTCCGGCCGCTGTGGGCCATCGCGGCCATGGGCCTGGCGGCAACCGTCCGGTACGCCGCGCGCAGTTCGCGGGCGGCGGCGTCGGCGGCAGCGGCCTGCTGGGCGTGGCCTCGGCCGGAGTGCCAGCGGGCGGCGGCGATGGCCAGCAGGACCAGGGCGGACAGCAGCATGGCCGTCGCGCCGCCGTCCTCGCCCCTGTTGGTGGCGTAGCCGCTGGACAGCATCTGCCGAGCGGCGTAACGCAGGTTCCGGTTGTCGGCGCGCTCGGCGCGGATGTGGCTGCGCGAGGCACGCTCGAACGCCCGCGCCGCTGCGAGGAGCTGGGCGCGGGTGTCGGCCGGTGCGCGGATGGCGATCACGTCGATGACCTCGATCGCTCCAGTGAGCTGGGCGGCGACCTGCTCGTCTTCGCCTTCGTCGATCGTCCGGGCGGCGGCCTCGACCGCCTGGGCTGCACCGCGCCGGGCCTGTGCGGCGCGCGAACCGGGGGTGCGGGTCTTGCCCGTCGCCGCGCCGTCGGGCGGCACGGTGTCGGCGGCGTCGACCGGTCCGGCGCCCAGGCGCTTGCGGATACGGGGCAGGGACAGGTCCGGGGCGAGCCGGGAGCCGCCGAAGAACACCGGCTCGCCGTTGGCGTTGCGGTCGTCCGGGTGGGCGACGGAGTATCCGAGCACGTCGCCCGACGGTCCGGTCTTGAAGCTGACCAGGAGACCAGCTGTCTTGAGCCGGTCGAGGAACTCCTGCTCGTCGGCAGCGCCAGCGAGGGCGCGCCGGACGGCGTCGCGCAGCTGGAGCCGGACGGGCTCGCCTTTGCCGAGGCGCTTCGCCTTGTGGCCTTCGGCGCTGGTGGGCCGCTTGGCGGCGGTCCCGTCGCCCTGGTTCAGCTCCTTGAGGCCGAAGTCCTTCTCAATCTGGCGACATGCGGCCTGTGCGCGGGTCGCGTCGCCGTTCAGGCGGGCTTGGCGCAGGTCGCCGCGCACGATGGTGGCCATGATGTGGATGTGGCGCGCGTCGTGGCGGACCGCGATCCAGCGGCAGCCGTCGGGGTCGCCGGGCTCGGCGATGCCGGCGGCGGCGACCACGCGGCGGGCGACCTCGGCCCACTCCTCGTCTGTGAGGAGCCGGTCGCCGGGGTCCGCGCTGACGGGGCAGTGCCACACGTGCCGCTTCGGCTTGCGGGCGCCGAGTTGGTTGACCCGCAGGTCGAGGGCGGCCTCCAGTTGCGAGAGCGTGGCGTGCGGGTCGCGGCCGGGGTCCGGGGCGAAGCCGTCCCAGCTGGCGACGATGTGGGGGTCTTCGTGTTCTTCGTGTTTGCCGGGGCCGAAGAGGTAGGCCAGCAGTCCGTACGTCTTCGACCCGCGGCTGATGTCAGGGACCACCGGCGGCCCTGGTGGCGAGCTGATAGGCGGTGCGGTCGACGGTGGCGATGGCGGCGCGGACCGCGCCGAGTGTGGCGTCGAGGTCGGCAGGTCGGACCTGGCCGCCGGCGTTGAAGGCGAACGCGATCTGGTTCAGGTTGTTGCCGACCCGGGCGAGGTGGGCGCGGGCGGAGACGAGGGTGTCGACGGCTCGGTCGAGTTGGTCTTGCGGGTCGCGGGCGCTGCTGTGGCCGCGGGCGGCGGCGAGCGTGCTGGTGGCGACGAAGCGGGAGACGGTCTGCTCGCGCTGCTCGGCGGCGGTGGTGATCTCGTCGCGCTCGGCGGCGTTGAAGCGGGTGACGATGCGGTGGGGGCGCTGCTGGGCGTCGCGGTGGCGGCGGCGCGGGCGGCGCTTGGGCGTCAACTCGGCTTCGGCTTCTTGGGGTTGTGGCGTGGTCGTGGCTTCTCCTTTCCTCGGTTCCCGGAGCGCCCTCGCTCCGGATTCCTGGGTGGAGTCGAGCGCCCTCGCTCGGCTCCGCCCAGGTCCCTCGCCCCCCTGGGGCGAGGGCAAGTGCCTGGGGCGGCCCGTAGGGCTGCCCCAGGCGATAGCTTGCTGCGCCGTCGGTGCCCGTCCCCGTCCCGGACGGCGGGGTCAACTCGCTTCCACGGCAACGGATTTCACGGCCTCGATCCGGCCTCCAGCTGGTAGTCGACGAGCACGTCGACGGCGTACTCGATCACCTCCGGCGGCGACTCCAGGACGAACTGCGGGCCGCTGCGGGTGCGGCGGACGATCCAGCTGCCGTCGCTGGCTCCGTCTGCGGTGTGGAGGAGGCCCTGCTCGCGCAGCAGGCTCATCAGGCCGGTGGCGAGGTGCTCGTCGGTGTTGCTCTTGGCGGTCAAGTCGGTTCCTAGGGTGGAGTGGGGGCCGGTTGTGCGGCGGTTTCGGGCAGGTCAGCGGCGCGCGGGCGGGGGTTTGCCCTCGATGTCCTTCAGCTCCCGCAGGAGCTGGCCGAGCGCGGTGTTGTTGATGGGCACGTTCTGGGCGCGGAGGCCGGCGCGCAGGGTTTCGCGGGTCAGGCGTCCCTCGGCGGTGGCCGCCACGGTCCGTCCGATCGGCAGCAGCGCCTCCAGCTCGTCGTCGCTCAGCTGGCGCTTGCGGACTTCGCGCTCCGGTCCCGGGTCAGCGCCGGGGACCGGGGACGGGGCGGCGGGGACGGTCCCGGTGGTGGTGCTGGCCGTGGGGACGGCCGGCGGTCCCGGTCGGTCCCCGCCGGGGACGGTCGAGGTGATCGGGGTCGGGTCGGTCCCGCGTCGGGGACCGGCCTCGTTCGCGGGGACCGGTCCCGGCCGGGCTTCGGGGCCGGTCCCCGTGCTCGCGGTCCCCGGTGCCGGGACGGCCCGCAGGACGGTCGGGGTGGGGACGGTCCCGGGGTCGCGGGGACGGCCCGCCGCGGCTTCGGCCGGGGTGGGGACGGCCGGGACCGGGGACGGGGAGGCCGCTGCGGGTGCCGGGTGGCGCTGGATTGCGGTCGCCGTGGCGGCGCTGACCCGGCCGGTCCCGGCGGCCTCGCCCAGCCGGTTCGCGGCGGTGCCGTTGGGGACCGGTCCCGCCCCGTCGCCGGGACCGGGTTCGGCTACCGGGACCGGTGTCGTGGGGACGGCGGGGGGCGCCGCGTGCACCAGCGGGGCGGAGACGGACGGATCGGCGGGGACGGTCCCGGACGAGGTGCTCACCGGTCCCGGGGACGGAGGGGTGACCGAGACGGTCCCGGGCTCCGGGACGGGATTCGGGGGGACGGCCCCGGCGGGTCCGGGGACGGGGACCGTCCCGGCGGTGGGGACCGTTCCGTTCTCTGGGGCGATCCCGCGGGTGGGATCGGCGGCGGGGGTCTGGGGACCGGGGACGGTCCCGCTGGTGGCGGCGGGCTCAGTGCTGGGGACGGGGACGGCGGTGCTGGTGGCGGCCGGTCCCGGCGGGAGGGCGGTCGGCTCCTGGGGGGCCTTGGTCAGGGACACCGGGGACGGGGTGGGGACGGCGGGCAGTTCATGGTGCGGGTCCGCGGTCGCCGAGGCCGCGCTGTCGAGGACAGCGGTCTCGGTCAGCTTGCGGTTCCACCACCGGGTCCGGACGGCCGGATTCGTCTGGCCGTCCTCGCTGGAGGTGTCCTTCCGACTCCACCAGTTGGCCTTGGCCGGCTTCTGCGTCCTCGAGTTGGTCGCGGAGTCAGCGTCGGCGCCGGAGGTGTGCCGGGACATCACGATGTAGAGGTGGGTGGCGCCGCCGAGCACCAGCGGGGCGATGGTGCTGAGCACGCCGACGGACCAGTCCGGCAGGTGCAGTCCCTCGCCGGCCGGGGTGAGGTCGTTCAGGCGCACGGCGTGGGTCCAGTTGGCCCAGACGCTCGTGGCCGTGGCACTGCCGAACACCGACCAGGTGTAGACGCGGGCCCGCAGCGGCGCTTCCTTGAGCACGACCAGGGCCCGGGTGCCGTAGGCGATGAACCCGTCGATGGCGACGGGGAACAGGTAGGTCAGTTCGGGCCGGATGTGCATGGCGACGGCCATCTGCTGCAAGGCGTCGTAGGACAGGGCGCCGCCGACGCCGCCCATGGCGCCGATCGCGGCCTTGTCCCACCAGGACATGCCCGGTGTGGTTCGCTGTTCGTCGCTCACGCGGCCACCGCCCGGCGGGTGGTCATGGAGGCGGCGATGCGCTGTTCGCGCTGCACGGCCAGCGGCTGGTTCTCCATGTCGGCGCGGGCGTCGCGCAGCAGCTCCAGGGCGTACTTGCGGCTGATGCCGAGGGCGCGCGACCAGATGTTCACGTCCAGGCCGAGGATCGCGGCGACGGTGACCACGGAGGTGCGCTCCGGCCAGGACAGGCTGACGGATCGGCCGGCGAGGGCCTCGCGGATTCGCGGCTCCTCCCAGCGGTGGACGTTGGCGCGGCGGTGGAGGACGTCACGCTCGCCTTTGGTCAGGCCGGCGCGGATGCCCTCGCGGTCGTTCAGGTCCAGGGCTTCCTGCAGGCACTGCTGGCTGACGACGCAGGAGCGGCACATCGACTTGGCGGCGGCGGTCTCCTCCGCCTGGTCGGGCAGCGGGTGGAACAGGTCCGGCTGCGCGGTGCCGGCGCAGGCGGCGTCCTTGACCCAGTTGTGGTCGCGGCGGCGGGCGGCGAGCTGGATCGGGGCGGGCAGGGTGTCGGGCACGGTTGCGGTGGTCTCCGAGGTGGGCCTGCTGCGGCAGGCGGCTGGTCGGTGGCGGGCGGGCCCGGCCGCAGCGGCGGCGGGGCCGCTCAGCTGCTCGTGGCGGGCGCGGGTGTGGCTCTGGCTCTGGCCAAGGCGCGGACCTTCTGCTCGATCGCCGGGGCGGCGAGCGGGTCGGCCGGGACACGGGCGCGGGCGGCTTGCAGCTGGGCGAGGGCCCGCTGGTAGCCGGGCGAGGCGTTCTCCCGGGTTCTGAGCGGTCCGGGCGGGCGGCGGTCCGGTGCGGTGGTACCGGTCCCGGGCGAGGGGGCGGTGGTGGGTCTGCCGCCGCGCTCGGCCAGGACGCGGATGCTGCGCACGGCGGGCTGCTGGTGCAGGGCGTTGATCTCGGCGACGAGGTGGGCGGCGAAGTGGCGCAGGTGGGTGGCGTAGGCGGGCGAGTCGGCCTGGACGTCGAGGCGGCCGGTGGCGTGGTCGAAGGCGACCGCCGTGGTGTGGGCGGCGAGGTCGCCGGCGGCGCGGGGCCACAGGTCGGTGACGGCGCCGCCGGACAGCGGGGCGTTCCAGGCGTGCTGCTCGACGAGGCCGCCGAGTGCGGCGGCGAGCCCGACCGGGTCGCGGTCTGCGGAGCGGACGGCAGCGCGCCGGGGTGCGCGGGCCTTGGCGGCACCGGCGGGGCGCTTGGCTGCGTCGGCCTGGGCGCGGCGCAGGGTCAGGCGGGCGAGGTCGATACCGCGGGGCTCGTCTTGCGGGTTCATCGGGTGGCTCCGGCGGTGAGGTGGCTGGTGGTGGCGGTCAGGCGGACGACGCGCTCGACGAGGTCGGCGCCGTAGATCTCCTCGGCCTTGTCCCGGCCGGCGAGGGCGACGGCGGAGGCGACCAGTTCGGGCTGGCCTGCGAGGTACTGGCGCCAGGCGAGGGTGCGGACCTCGGCCCGCTCGGCGTCCGTGGGCTCCAGGGGCAATTCGACGAGCTGCTGCTGGCGCTTGGAGGCGGTGAAGGCGTCGCGGACCAGGCGGGCGACCGCGGTACTGCGCGGTGCGGACCACGAGCTGTTCCACTCGGCGTGGCGCTCTCGGGAGGCGTGGCGGCTGTCCCGCCACCAGGCGACCAGGTTGTTCCGCTTGGCCGGGGTGTCGAACAGCAGCTCCGTCCCGGCCAGGCGGGCGGTCAGGAAGCCGCTGGGCCGGTGGATCCGGTCGGCGGGTGCGCGCAGGGCGAGTACGGCGATGACCTCGTGGGCGGTCCAGCCCGCGTCGGCGAGGTGCCGCACGGCCCAGGCCACGCGGGCGACGGGCGTTCCGGCCAGCCACGGGACCTGCTGCACCAGCTCCAGGCCGAGCTGGTAGCGCCGCCCAACCTGGTTCAGCGCCTTGCGGGTTCTTCTTCTCGTCGGGGTGCTGCTGGGCTTCCCGCTTCGAGGTTCGCCCTCAGAGGGAGAAGAGGTAAGTCCCGCAGGAGAGACAGTGCAGAAACCACCCTCCATTGGGGTGCAATCCGAAGTGCCAGAAAATGAAGGCTTCTTGGCCTTGCGGACCTTGCGGCGCACTGTGCGGGCGGCCTTCTTGCCGAGCCGGGCCAGCTGGGTGCGGCCCTGCTCGGAGACACCGACGACGGCGCGGATGAAGGTGTCAGAGGGCGCGGTGCGCAGGCCCAGGTCCTGGTCGAAGGCGTCGGGTATGGTCCGGGCGAACTCGCTTGCCCTGGCGCGCTCCTGGCGGACACGGGTGCCCTTGACCCGGTAGGCCAGCAGGCCCGCCTCGCGCAGGATCGCCAGGTGGTACTTCACGGTGCGCGTCGAGACCTTGAGCACGCGGGAGAGGAAGTCCACGCCGGGTCGGCACGGGTTGAGCTGGGCGAGCTGCTGGGCCAGCAGCACGGTGGTGGTACCGAACCGCGGGCCGTGGCTGCGGACAGGCGTGCGGGTGCCGATGTCGTGGGCCCAGTGGACGGCCTGGAGCCAGGTGTACGGGTCGGGGGCGATGCGCGAGCCGGTGGTGGAGATCCACTGCTCGGCGAGGGGAACGGGCAGGCCGGGGTCGCCCGGCGCGCTCGCGGCGGAGGTGCGCGCGGGCAGGAGGGAGCTAGGCATGGAGGTGAAAGGTTTCGCCTGGTGCGCACGGCAGTGGTCGCCAGGGCAGGCGGTGCCGTCAGCGCGGAACGGGTGAGGGCAGGAGAAGGCGCGGCTGCGGCCGGCGGCGGGGCGGTCGGTCCCGGCGCGGGTGTGCCTGCGCTCTGCGCGGTCCGCGATGCAGCGGGCTCTGCCGCTCGGCGGACGTGGTGAAGGTGGTGGCTCAGGCCGCCAGCGGGAGGTCCTCGCCGCCGGCAACGGCCAGGGCGGTCAGCTCCCCGGTGGCCAGGTCGAGGCGGTGGGCGCATCCGCGATCCAGCGGAAAGGCGGTGCTGATCCATCGGGCCATGGCCTGGCGGATCGCGAGCGGCTGCGGGACCGGTCGGCCCTGGGCGTCGTACGCCTCGGCGGTGCGCGGCAGGCCGCCCTCGGCGGCGCTGTTCAGGACCACCGACGCGGTGCCGGGGGCGAGACGGGCGAGGATCTCGGCGAAGGCCACGGAGGTGACGGCGACCAGGCGGCCGTCACCGGTCCCGGTTGTGCGGATCGAGGAGGACATGCGAGACTCCAGGGCTGATGTCCGGCCGCGTTGTGAGATGCGGGGGCCGGGCGTCGGACGTGTTCGACGTCCTCGCGTGCGGAGGAGTCCGGGAGCGCCAACTCCTGGGCCCTCCGCCGAGGGCGGCCGAAGCCGCTGCCCCGCCGGTCGGACCGGCGCGCCAGCGGAGGCAGCCCCCGGTTGAGCGGGCGCGATACCGCCCCCCACCAGGGATTCTGCACTTTAGTTTCCCTTCGGCGAGATCAACGTACACCAGAGTTCGCCCGAATGGGACACTAAAGTTCTGGCCCTGGCGTGCATCCGGGCACTGTTGGGTACTAAAGTGCGTCCGTGGGACGATCTGACACGGAGGACAGGGCCATGGCGGGACAGGCGGACAAGGACAAGGGCCTTGCGCAGATCGCCGCACGCCTCGACCGCCTCTTCGAGGAGCGCCGCCCAGCGGACCGCGGCCCGTACACCGTCGCCGAGGTCTCCGCCGGCACCGGGATCAGCGACACCCTGCTCCGGGGCATGCGCCGGGGCGACAAGACCAACCCCACGATCGACACCCTGATGAAGATCGCCGCCTTCTTCGACGTACCCCCGACCTACTGGGTCTCGGACGACCCGGAGAAGGAGATCGCCGGCCGCGACCTCCAGCGGGCCATGGAGGACGCCGGCGTCCAGTCGATCGCACTGCGCAGCAAGGGCCTCGACGCCAAGGGCCTGCGCTTCGTCAAGGAGTCGATCGACATGGCACGCAGCTCGCAGGGCCTGCCTCCGGCCGAGGAACCGGGCGAGCCGACACCCTGAGCCCCTCGCTCCCGGCGGCTCAGGCATGCCCAAAAATCTACGCGCGAAGACCTTTCGATCTGCATTCCTGATTCCCCATCAGGGAATGCAGACCCCCAATCGGGGGGAGCAATCCCCCCCGGCTTGACGAAATTCATCCCCCTACTTGGGGAAACCGCGAAGGAATCCGGTAAGGGTAAGAGAGTGATGCATGTCACTCTTACTTTTGGCATGTCCCTGCGCTTATTACTTTCGGTAGTGAAGCACCTGAGTGATGCCTGTGAGCCCCCCGTAAGCGTCAGGAATCGTCGCAGGTCAGGGGCCATCAGGTTGCGACGCTGCGTGACGGCATGGCCCCATACCGTCCAGTATGTGAGCATTAGGCAAGATCAATGCTTAAACGATCTTTATGCGTTGTGCTTAACATCCTCACATCGCTGTGATGCCGGGCCGCGAAATCCGATGCCCGGCGCGGGGCAGCGAATTCATGATCATTTCTTGGGAGGGGATCGTGCATGCCGAATCGCTGCGCACCGCTTGCGAGGACCGCCTGCGCCAGCTGGAACTGCCTCACCGCTTCACCGAAGCCGAGCTAATCGAGGCCGTCTCCGCCCTGGTCGGCCGACGCATCGAGTGCGAGCCCAAGGCGATGCAGGAGAGCGACGGCTGCGGCCTGCGCCAGCGCTACGACGACCGCGAGGTCGTCTTCTACGAGCAGAGCGCGCCACCGCTGCTGCGCCTGCAGATCATTGCCCACGAGCTGGGCCACATCCTGTTCGACCACGCCGGCACCGTGAACCGGGCCGACTTCAAGACGGACGCCCAACTCGCGTCCGAGATCGACTGGGTGGGCGCACTCGGCGTCTCGGCGCGCACCTCCTACAACACCCCCGAGGAGCAGGAGGCCGAGCACCTCGGCTCGCTGCTCGTCTCGCGGATGGTCCGCGAGCGCAAGACACCCTCACCCCGACCGACCGCCGCCTCCGAGCGGTGGGCCGCCATGTACACCTAAGACGAGAGAACAGCGCCACCGTGATCACCATCGTCACCTTCGGCCTGCCCGCCTTCCTCCTCGCGGCTGCGGCCTTCTGGATGCGCCCCCGCGCCGGCGGGGCCCCCAGACCCTCGAACGCCGCCTCAACCGCTGTACTGCTCGTCGCCTGGGCCGTCGCGATCACGGGGTTCAATCCCGCGGTCCAAGACGCCGCTGACCTCATCACCCGCGACCTGGCCAAGCTGATCAGCAACGTGCTGATGCTCGGCGCGAGCCTCGCGGTGGTCGGCTTCCTCTTCGCCCTCAACTACGACCCGGCACCGGCGCGCGCCAAGCTGCGGCCCCGCTTGCGGCTGCTCACCCTGACCGTCGCGGTGATGAGCGTCGCGTTCTTCGCCACCCCTGCCGACCGGCGCTGGAGCAGCCCCTTCACCAACACTCACTGGGGCCAGGCCCCGGCCACCCTCACCATCTACACCATCGCCTACGTCGCTTTCATGGGCCACGCCACCTACGACGCGCTCGCCCAGACCTGGCGGCGCAGCACCGAGACGGACTGGCGGATCCACAAGGTCGGCCTCAAGGCCGTCACCGCCGGCTGCTTCTTCGTCCTGCTCTACCTGCTCTACAAGGTCGTCAACGCCGCGGGCAGCCTCGCGCACGTCGAGCTGTTCCCCGGCGGTCCCCGGTGCACCTCGCTGGTGACCCCGTACCGCTGCGCGTTCTCCTTCACGGCCCCGCTCACCGGCGTTCTGCTGATCACCGCCGGACTGACCGTGCCCGCGATGCTGTGGCCACTGGCCAAGCGCAGGCTCACCGCCTGGCAGCGGCAGACCGCCCAGATCATGGTTCCTCTGTGGCAGGACATCACCGCAGTGGACCCCGACGTCGTACTGAACACCCTCGGCGACGGCGCGGAGCCCGACCTCGTGCTGCACCGGCGCACCGTCGAAATCGCCGACGGCATCCTCAGCCTTGAGGAGCACCGCTCCCGGGCAGTGCGGCAGGCCGCCGAGGAAGCGGTGGCCGCCGCCGGCCTCACCGGCATCGAGGCGGAGGCCGTGGTCGAAGCGGCCGTCGTCGCGGGCGCCATCCAGGCAGCCCGCTGGGGCGCCCGGGCCCAGCGCAACCCGGCCCCTTTGGCCGAGCAAGGCTCCGCCCGCGAGGCGGATTTGGAGAAGGAGGCTGTCTGGCTACGGTTGGTGGCCGAGCAGTACACCGGAAGCGAGATCGTCCACCGCATCGCCGCAGCGCACCAGCCCCCCGCGCTGGACGCGGCATAGGAGCGAGCACCATGGCCAGCCCCTTCTCCGACCCCGCCTTCTACCGCGACCGCTACCCCACCTACGCCGCACTGCGGCAGCGGTGCCCTGTCGCCCAAGTACCCATGGGCGGCAGCTCCGGGACCGCGACCGTGGTCACCGGCTACGAGCAGGCCAGGGCCGCGCTCGCCGACCCCCACCTGTCGAAGGACACGAGCGCGTTCTTCGCCGACCGGCCCTCCGGCCGCGTGCTGCACCCGGCGCTGGCCAGCACCATGCTCAACAGCGACCCGCCCGACCACACGCGGCTGCGCCGGCTGGTCACCCGGGCCTTCACCCCGGCGCGCGTCCAGCAGCTGCGTCCAGCGGTGCGCGCCCTCGCCGAGGAGCTGGTCGACGGCTGGTCCCCGGGCGACCGGGTGGACCTGATGGAGGGTCTGGCCGTGCCGCTGCCGGTCACCGTGATCTGCCAGCTCCTCGGCGTCCCCGCCGCCGACCGCGCCAGGGTCCACCGCTGGTCCTCGGACCTGCTGGCCACCGGCGACCACGAGCGGATCGACGCCGCCTCCCACGCCCTGGCCGACTACATGTCCGCCCTGGCGGCGGCCAAGCGCGAGGAGCCCGACGAGGCCCTGCTGTCCGCACTGGTCGCCGTCCGCGACGAGGACGGCGACCAGCTCAGCGAGCTGGAGCTGGTCTCCCTCGCGGTGCTGCTCCTGGTCGCCGGGCACGAGACGACCACCGCGGCGATCGGCAACAGCGTCCTGGCGCTGCTCCAGCACCCCGAGCAGCTCGCGCTGCTGCACGCCGACCCCGGCCGGATCCCCGCGGCGGTCGACGAACTGCTGCGCTACGACTCCCCGGTGAGCATCGCGACCTGGAGGTGGGCACCGAAGGCCACCTTCCTCGGTGAGACGGAGGTGCCGGCGGGCAGCCCGGTCTTCGTCAGCCCCGGCGCCGCCAACCGCGACCCGGCCCGCTTCACCGACCCGGACCGGCTCGACCTCGACCGTCCCGATGCCCGCTCGCACCTGGCCTTCGGCCACGGCATCCACCGGTGCCTCGGCGCGCCGCTGGCCCAAGCCGAGGTCGAGACCGTCCTGCAACTGCTGCTGGAGCGCTTCCCCGACCTGCAACTGGCAGAGCCCGCCGAGCAGTTGCCCTGGCGGCACTCACGGCTCGTCCGCGGGCTGGAGGCGCTGCCCGTGCAGCTCTAGCCGCTGGTGGTGCTGCCCGCAGAACCGGGCAGCACCACCCGGCGGTGACCCCGGCCGTGTGCCACAGCGGGCCGCACCGGGCCGACAGTCGCCCGAACGCGGCTCCCAGGTCCACCAACTCCACCCCGCTGGCCACAGGCTCACAGCGGGCCTCACCGCCGCGAACTGGCCATCGCCGCCCGCACCTTCGCGATACCGCGCGCGGTCACCTGGACTCCGCGCTCCTCCGCACCATCCGGCCGCCCCGCCCCTCGGCAGCCCGCGCACAGCCCCGGCTCGGGCAGGGGGTCGCGGCACTGCTCGCACTCCGCCAGCCGCCGCTGCGGCACGACCGGCCGTTCAGCGGGCTTCTTCCGCTCCAGCCGCGACCGCAGCACCGCCACCGGGGAGTGCACCACCTCGGGAAGCCCGGTCAGCAGCGCCTGCCGCAGCTCGTCCTGCGAGGCCCCGCGGTCCATCCACTCCCGCACCAACGGGGCGAGCGCTGCCGCCTCCGCTACACCCAACGGCAGTCTCCGCTCCGGACGAACCGCTCTCAGCAGCGCGTTCACCGCTGCGAGCGTCTCCGGGTCCAGGTCCTCCGGCCTCGCTGCGGGCTCCGCCCGGCGGGGCCGAGGCATCTGTTCGGGAGCGGGCTTCTCCCGCCCTCCCACCTCGTCGGCCGGGGCCGCCTCGGCGAGCGGCTCCGTCTCCTCCTCGCGGGGGAGGGAGGGTACTTTCACCAGGTCCTTTGGAAGGACGCCACGATCACCGCAGTCCGGTTCACCGGAGCCCGGCGCAGTGGCACCCGGCAGCAGCCCCGTCTGCGGGCGGTCGAAGACGTGCGCCTCCGACCGCACCCTGCCGGACGGGTCGCGGACCACCTCCACCCGGTAGTACCCCCACACCCGCAGCTCGTCCAACGCCGCCGCCAGGGCCTTGCGCCCTTGCGGGCTGGAGTCCGCCATCTGCCGGCACGTCTCACGCCAGTCGTCCGGACGGGAAAGGAGGTCCACCAGCAGCCCGCGGGCGGTATAGGACATCGCCCGGTTCTGGGCCAAGGCGTTCGGAACGATCACGAAGTTGGACGGGTGGGGGCTGCGGTGGATACGCAGGGAGAGCCTCCTCGGCACCGCGGCCGGGCACGTCCCAGCCGAGGGACGACGGACCATAGCCAGGAACGCGGTGCAAGTGAAGCTCGCGCCGAGCGACCTTGATCACATCACGGGGAACGTACGGCGCTTGGTATCCGACAGAGCACTCCGGGCCCCGCCAGGCAGAACGCCTTGGAACCAGGCAACGACGGACAGTGTCCATCCCGTCGGTAGGCTGAGGGCCTTCAGCCAGGACGTGGCGCAATGGTCGATGGGAGACGAGCGTGGGGCTCAGCGGGCAGGACCGACCGTTGCGGTTGGTCGTGACGGGCGGCGGCACAGGCGGACACACCTACCCGGCGCTGACCGCGGTGCAGGCACTGCAGGAGCGACTCGCGGCGCAGGGACGGACAGTGGAGGTGCTGTGGATCGGCACCGCCGAGGGGCTGGAGGCTCGGGTCGCCCCGGCGGAAGGCATCCGGTTCGCTCCGGTCGCCACTGGCAAGGTCCGCCGCTCAGCCAACCCGTTGAAACTGGTCTCCCCCGCGAACGTGCGTGACATGGGTCGGGTGCCGTTGGGCGCGGCGCAGGCCCGGTCCCTGATCGCCGAGTTCGCGCCGGACGTGGTGTTGGCCACCGGCGGGTACGCGGCGGTCCCGACGGGCCTGGCCGCGCGCTCCTGCGGGGTGCCGCTGGTGGTGCACGAGCAGACAGTGCGGCTCGGCCTGGCGAACAAGGTCCTCGCGCGGGCGGCAACCCGGGTCGCCGTCTCCTCCGAGTCCACCCTGCCGCTGTTGCCGGAGTCCGCACGTCGCAGCGCCGTGGTGACCGGGAACCCGGTAAGGCCGGCGGTGCTAACCGGGCAGGCCGATAAGGCGGTTGCCGCCCTGGGTCTGTACGGCTTCGACCGCGCGCTCCCGACGGTGTACGTCACCGGGGGCGCGCAGGGCTCGGTGCAGATCAACACGCTCGTCTCGGCCGTCCTGCCGTGGCTGCTGGAACACGCGAACGTAGTCCACCAATGCGGCCCGGCCAACGAGGCGGCGCTCCGCGAGCCCGCCGGAGCACTGCCGCCGCGGCTGGCGGGTCGCTACCTGCTGACCGGCTACATGGGGGCGGAGCTGCCGGACGTGCTGGCGCTGGCGGACGTGGTGGTCAGTCGCAGCGGCGCGGGGACGCTCGCGGAGCTGACCGCGCTCGGCAAGGCCGCCGTGTTCGTCCCGCTGCCTACCTCGGCGGGCAACGAGCAGGCCCACAACGCCGTTCACCTCCAGGACGCGGGCGCGGCCGTCGCGTTGATCGGCGACATCACGGCGGAGGGCCTGCGGGAGGCGCTGGCCCCACTGCTCGCCGACCCGGCACGGCGCGCGGCGATGGCAGCGCGTTCCCGCGAGCACGGCCGCCCGGACGCGGCCCAGCGCCTGGTCGACGTAGTGCTCGACGCAGCCACCAGCGGCTGAACCCGAACGGCCCCGGTGCCCCCGCCCTCGAACAAGGCGAGCACCAGGGCCGCTCGACGTGCGCTTAGCCCAGGTGGCGCGAGGCTCCGGCTTCGATGAGCAGGGCGCAGACGACGCGGATGCGCCGGGGCGCGGCGGGACCGGTCATCGGGCCTCTCGGTTGGTCAGAGCCTCGCGCAGAGCGGCGACGGTGCGGTGGACGTCATCCTCGGTGAGGTGTTGGTGGAACGGCAGGGTGAGGATGCGCCCGGCGAGCTGTTCGGTGGCCGGCAACGGCCGGGCCCAGGAGGCGAAGGCGGGCTGGAGGTGGTTGGGCGGGTAGTGGACGCCGACGCCGATGCCCGCGTCGCGCATCTCGGCCCAGACGCGGTCGCGGTCGGGGACCGTGACGATGCAGAGGTGCGGGACGGAGTGCTCGACGTCGACGTCGACCAGCTCGACGCCGGGCAGGCCGGCCAGCGCGTCGCGGTAGGTGCACCACAGAGCGCGACGCACGGCGGCGGCCTCGCCGAAGCGGGTGAGCTGCGCGGTGCCGATCGCGGCGTTGAGGGCGGACATCGGGTAGCGGAACCCGGCGGCGGTGACCTGGTAAGTGGTGGAGGCGGCGCGGTCAGCGGCGGACTCCACCATGCCGAGCAGCCGCAGGGTCCGCAGCCGCTCGGCCTCCTCGGGGCTGCGGGGGACGACCGCTCCGCCCTGGGCGCAGGTCAGGTTCTTGATCGGCCCGAAGGAGAAGCAGGTCAGGTGCCCGTGCGCCCCAACCAGCGGGCCGTCGGCGGTGCGGGAGCCGAAGGCGTGGGCGGCATCCTCCACCACGGCGATTCCGCGCTGGTCGAGCAGGTCGGCAATCGGGGCGAGGTCGATGGCCCGGCCGCCGAACAGGACGGGCATCACCGCGGTGGTGCGCTCGGTCAGCGCCTCCTGCACGAGGTCGGGGGTGGTACACATCGTGACCGGGTCGATGTCCACGAACCGGGGCTCGGCCCCGGCGGCGAGGATCGCCTGCACGGAGGCGCAGAACGTCATCGACGGCACCAGCACCTCGTCGCCGGCGCCGACGCCGGCGGCGACCAGCGCGGAGTGCAGCGCCGCCGTCCCGGAGGAGACGGCCACCACCTCGGAGACGCCGAGGAAGTCGGCCACCTGTCGCTCGAACGTCTCGGTGACGGCGGTGTGCCCGTACTGGCCGCTCTCCAAGACCGCGGCGAGCGCACCGAGTTCGGTCCCATACAGGTACGGGCTGGCGTTGCGTGCGGCGTCGGGCCGCGAAGGGGTGGTGGTCACGATCCCTCCCGGGTCGGTCGGATGATCGGTCGGAGCAGTGAGCTGGCCGTGTCCAGGGCCACGGACACCTCGGCGGGCGAGGGTCCGGCGGCGGTGATCATGCCGATCTTGTGGCCGGACTGGTCGTGCGGGTGCACCCGGTCTCCGGGCTGGGCGTACAGCTCGATGCCGGTGACGCCGGGGACCTTGCGGGCTTCGGCGGCCCCCTCCCACGTCTCCAGTACGCCGTCCCCGTCGAGGGGGGAGCCGAGCAGTTCCACCCCGGCGTGCGCATCGCGGGTCGGTGTCAGGTAGGCGTCGAACGGCTCGCCGAGCGCGAGTGCGATGAGCGCGCCCACGACGTTGACGCCCATGGCGGCCTCGTGCAGGCGCGGGATGCTGTCCCCGCTCAGGCGCGGGTTGGCTTCGACGATGCGGCCCTGGCCGTCCTCGCCCAGGACGAGATCGAAGTTCGCGGGCCCGTCGGTGATGCCCAGCGCACCGCAGAGCCGCTCGGCGACGTCCTCAAGGTGGTGGTGCTCTGCAGGAGAGAGTTGCGTCGTGCTGATCCGCCGCACGACGCTTCTCCCGTCCACCAGCTCTTGCTCCTTGACGCAGGTCATGACCGACGCGCCGCCCTGGAGGAAGAGGTCGATGGTCAGCTGCCGCCCGGGGAGGAACTCCTCGGCGATCACAGTCTGCGAGGGGGAGTAGGAGCGTGCGCGGGCGATGGCGGCAGCCAGGTCGTCCGGGTGGGCGGCACAGGTGATGCCCTTGCTGCCTGATCCGTCCACCGGCTTGACCATGAGCGGGAACCGCAACGCTGCCGCTTTCGCGGAGACCTTGCCCGGGTCGTCCGACGCTACCCACCCGTACCCGGCGATGCCGCAGTTGGCGACGACCTGGTGGAAGGCGGCCTTGTCGAGGCCGGCCAAGGCCGCCTCCGGGTACACGTAGGGCATGCCGTAGCGCAGGCCCAGCACGCGCCAGGTCAGCAGGGCGGCGTCGGTCGCACCTGCCACGATCCCTGCGGGCCGCGTGTCGCCCAGCGCCTCGGCGATGGCGTCCGCGTCCCGGGTGGAGACCTGCATGGCCGCGTCGGCGAAGGGGAACGCAGGGGCGTCCTGGCGCATGTCGACGGCGATGGTCGGGATTCCCCGGCGCCCGGCCTCCTGGTAGAGGGGAATGTGCTCCTCCGATGCGCCGAGCACAAGCAGCGCGCTCCGCGGCCAGTTTTCAGTCATGCGGCTCTCCTGGTTCGGGTTGAGGGTGATGTGCGGGTCCTTGGCCGTGTAGTCGGCCCCGATGCCGGTGGAGGTATGGCGCTCACGCCGGGGCGAGGGCGTCGGCGAGGGGGGCGGTGTGCTGCCAGAAGCCCGGGTTCGCCCGGTACCAGGCGACGGTGGCCGCCAGGCCGGGCTCGAGGTCGCGGGTCGGCCGGTAACCGAGGTTTGCGATCTTCGACCAGTCCATCGCGTACCTGCGGTCGTTGGCGGTGCGGTCCGGCACGTGCTGCAGCATCGAGCGGTCGGCGCCGAGGATGCCGAGCAGCAGGGTGGCGAGCTGGCTGGTGGTGAGGTCGTGACCGCCGCCGATGTTGTAGACCTCGCCCGGTGTGCCCTGGTCCAGAACGAGCTCGATGCCGGCGCAGTTGTCCTCAACGTGCAGCCAGTTGCGCACGTGCCCGCCATCGCCGTGCACGGTCGCCGCCCTGCCCCGCAGCAGGCTGCTGACGAACCGCGGGATCACCTTCTCCGGGTACTGGCGGGGCCCGTAGTTGTTGGACGAGCGGGTGATGCACACCGGCACTCCGTACGTCTCGAAGTAGGAGCGGGCCACCAGGTCACCGGCGGCCTTGGAGGCGGCGTAGGGGATGCTCGGCGCGAGCGGCCACTCCTCCGTTGCGGCCCCGCTCTCGATCGACCCGTACACCTCGTCGGTGGAGACGTGAACGAACCGGGACACCCCGGCCCGACGTGCGGCCTCCAGCAGCGTGTGGGTACCGGCCACGTTGGTGGCGATGAACCGGCCGGAGTCCAGCAGCGAGCGATCGACGTGCGACTCGGCCGCGAAGTGGACCACGGCGTCGTGCTGGGCGACGAGTCCGCTGGCCAGGTGGGCGTCGAGGACGTTGCCGTGCACGAACTCGCAGCGGCCCGAGCCCCGGGCGGGCTCCAGGTTCGCGAGGTTGCCCGCGTAGGTGAGCGCGTCGAGCACCGTCACGTGCTCCACGTCGTCCCTGCGCAGCAGGCGGTCCACGAAGTGCGAGCCGATGAATCCGGCTCCGCCGGTGACCAAAACTTTCATCGAGTTCCATCCCCTTCTCTTGCAGCGGAGTTGGTGTGGAGCCGCGGCTGCGCGGCAGGCAGGTCCGTCGGCTTTTGCCGCGTTGCCCAGCCGGGCCTCTGATGTGCCAACTACGCTAGGAATCAGGCGTGGTGGGAAACACTCACCGGCGGTACGGGTTGCCACACCCTCCGACGAGGCCGGGACCGCTCGGTTGCACAACGACACACCCTCTGTCCGCCGGCGGGCAGAGGTGGACGCCGCGAGCTTCGTGAACTCCGTGGCGTCGGCGTGAAAGCCGTGAATGAGCGCGCGAAGGAGGGGGCCCGTGTCCGCGAAAGCGCCGTCGGCCGGTCTGGTCTCCGGCTACTTGCTGCGGCTGGCCCGCGAGAGCATCCCGCGCACCCAGGAAGGGCTGGCGGAGGATCTGGGCGTCGATGTCGGCACCGTGCAGGGCTGGGAATCCGGTCGTCGCCCGCTGACTCACACCCGCGCCGGCGATTACCTGGATCTGCGCCGACGCCTGGCCCTGCTGGGGGCCGACCCGCTGCTGCTCGCGCACAGCGGCTCGGCTCTGGACGCCGACCGCGTCCTGGCCGCCGTCCTCGACCCGCCGGCCGAGACCGGCCGCCATCCGCTGGCCGGGTGGGTCCAGCCCCGCGACTCCGCTCTCCTTGTCGCCTGGGCGCTTAGCGGCACCCCGCCGCCGGCGCTGGCCGACCGCGCCTCCCGGCCCCGGCGAGGCCCGGCCCGCCCCGGCCCGCTGCTGCCCGCACCCGAGCGCGCCCGCTTCTTCGCCAACCTCCGCACCACCGCCGAGCACGCAACCGTAAACGGGCATGGCGGCCTGCTGCACCGTCAGACTCTGTACCTCGCCAGCTACGACACCGCCGCCGATGCCGCCGCCTGGTCGGAGCAGGCTCTGCGCGGCATGCGACCCGCTCTGGGCCAGCGCGGCTACAGCACCCGCTCGATCGAGGCCCGCACCGTCGCCACCGTCGCAGCGCGCCAGGGCGATCCGGACCAGCTGCGGCACTTCATCTCCACCGCGCTCCTGGAGGACGAGCGGGGCGAACTAGCGAATCTGTCCTACTGGGCACTGTGGCTGGGCGCGATGCCTGCCGACCAGACCGACGACAGCTTCATGCACCATCCGGACCCGGCGTCCTGGGATCCGATCCGTCTCTTCCGCGCCCTCGTCTCCTCGTTCCATCTCGCGCCCGGCACCGTCGACCTGTACGTCCACTCGATCAGCACCCTGCTGGCCCTGCACCCGTGGCTGCCGCACGCAGCACCGGACGCCGCTCAGGCGTTCGGCACGTTCACGGCCGAGCTCCTCGACGGGAGTCTCATCTCCCCGACGTCCCGACGCGACCTGGACCGCCTGCGCTACGGTCGGAACGAAGGGTGACATGCAATCAGGAGGACCCTGTGGTGCAGCTCGACGGTGACCAGGCAGCGGGCGTTGCCCGTCTCCTCTTCGAGGCCGGCTCCCTTCGAGCTCTGCCCCGAACCGGCTGGCGGCAGGACGGCATCCCGCTGTCCGCCAGCGAGACCGTCGCCGAACACAGCCACCGCACCGCCGTGATCGCCGCCACCCTCGCCGCCCTGGAGGGCGCCGACCCGGCCCGCACCAGCCTGCTGGCAACCCTCCACGACGTCCCCGAGGCCCGTACCGGCGACCTCACCCCGCTCACCCGCCGGTACGTTACCGCCGCCGACCCCCGCAAGGTCACAACCGACCAGACCGCGGCGGCCCCACCGTCCATCCAGGCTCTCTTCACCGACGTGATCGCCGAGTTCGAGGATGGCGTCACCCCCGAGGCCCGTTGCGCCAAGGACGCCGACAAGCTCGACTGCGTGCTGCGAGCGGTCGAGTACCGGGCGGCCGGTGTCCCCGCGGTGCAGGGCAAGATCGACCGCTGCCGCGCAGCCCTCCTCACCGCCTCCGCCCAGCAGATCGCCGACGCGGCTCTCGACCTCGACCCCACCGACTGGCAGTCCGCACCGGCCTGACGGGGCGGGGCAGTGCCTACGCCGCCGTGAGCTGCTTGGCCATGGCGCGGTTCACCAGCGGGTCGCGGCCGGGGGCGTACGAGGGGATCGACTGGTAGCCGAGGTGCTCGTACAGGGCGAGCGCGGCCAGGTTGCGGCTGCCGGTCTCCAGGATGGCGCGCCGTGCGCCGTGCTCGTACGCCTGATGTTCCAAGGCGCGCAGGATCCGGCTGCCGAGTGCGAGCCCGCGGGCGGGCGGGGCAACGTACATGCGCTTGATCTCGACCGTGGCCGGAGCCACCAAGTGCCAGCCGCCGCAGGCGAGCGCCTCGTCTTGACCGTCCGGGCGGGCGATGAGGAAGAGACCGTTCGGCGGCGCGAAGAGCACCGGCTCGGTGGCCGCTGGGTCGTCGGCGAAGCCGTACATGGCGGACTGCTCCGCGTGGAGAGCGGAGGTGAGGCGGCGGGCCTCCGGGTGGTCGTACGGGACGGCGGAGAGCACGGCGGCAACGGGGCGGGCAAGACCAGTCGGCGTCATATGCCCGATAGTGCCCTGTCCACTCGGGTCAGCGCATCCTTGCCGCTCGCCGACTTGATCCGGGTACCTGCGTGCCGGCGGATCCCGAGCAGCAGGTTGCGGCAGCGCACGGACTGGACTTCGGGCAGGTGGGCGGTCAGTCCCCCGAGGGTGGCGAGGGTGGCCTCGCCGTCGTGGGCGAGGAGGTGGGCGCGGGCGAGGTGGACGCCGTGCAGGAGGGCGGAACGGGTGTACCCGGTGGTGGGCCCGTGCGCGGTGATCGGTGACAGGAGGCTGTACGCCTCCTCTAGCAGTCGGCGGCCCCTGGCACCGGGGTTGGCTGCGGCCAGGTCCACCAGGCCCTGACCGTTCTCGGCGGCGACCTGGTCAGCGGTGAAGTAGTAGAGCGCAGGGGGGTCGTCGTCGCGGCGGTGCTCGAGGAACGCGAGGCAGCGGTCGGTGGCTGATCGGAAGGCGTCGATGTCGCCGGCGGCGGCGTGGGCGGTGGCGAGCCGTCCGAGGGCGCGAGCCCGGACGGTGGGCAGACTCCTGGCCGCTGTCTCGACGGCGGCCTCGGCGAAGCGGATCGCCGCAGTGGGGTTGCCGGCCGCCGCGTGCTGGTAGGCGAGCATGCCGAGAATGTTGGCGACGGTGTCGTGGTCGGCGCTGGCACGGGCGAGTCGGATGGCGACCAGCTGGTAGCGCTGGCCCGAGGCCGAAAGGTCCGCGTCGAAAGCCATCCACCCGGCGAGCTGAGCGAGCCCCCCGGCCGTTCGCAGCAGCCGGGTGCCGATGTCCGGCGTGTAGCGGCTGTTCTGCAGGAGCGACAGCACGCCGTCGAGGGCGACGCGCACGTACCGCTGGGAGATGGCGCCCCCTCCCGTGGCGTCGTCGAGGCGGCGCAGGTCGGCGAGGTGGGATTCCAGCAGCGTCATCATCGGCGGCAGGACGTGGTCGGTGCCGCTCTCCCGGCTGATGCTGTGGTGCTGCTGGCGGTCGGCGTCCCAGACCGCGGTGAACAGGTCACCGGACGGTCGAACCGTGGCCTGGGACGCGGGGTCGGTCGCGTTCCAGGCGGTGGCGGTGACCAGCACAGCGGCCAGCGAGCGACGCCCGACCAGGTCGTCCGTGACGGTCTGCTCGTCCCTACGGGCGCCCGGCTCGGGAGTACCCCAGAGCATGGTCTGGGTGTAGGTCCGGCCGGTCCTCTCCGTCAGCACCGCGGCGGCCAGGCGGCGGACCGTCTCAGAGCGGGGTACCGAGCCGCGGCTCCAGGCGTGGGCGACGGTCAGGTCGAGTCGTCGTTCGCCGAGGCCCGCGAGCCGTCCGTTGATCTCGCGCACCAGATCGCGTGGCGACCAGTTGGCGTATCCGAGGGCCTGCACCAGAACCGCTCCGGGGCGGTCGCCGGAAGGTGCCGTCTCGGCCCCTAGCTGGGAGTCTCCGAGCGTCATCACCCGGCGACGGTACGTCAATCGGGCAGCTGCGTGCGTGAATTCGCGGCTTTTCACACCGGCCACGCGAAGTTCTCGACGATCGCGGCCTTCGCCCCTGCCCGACCGCGGTCAAAGGGTGTGTCGTTGTGCATCCGCGCGGCACCGCCGGCGCGGAGGAACACGAACCCGTACTGCCGGTGAGTGTTCTCCGACTCCGGTGATTCCTAGCGTAGTTGGCACATCAGAAGCCCGACCCGGCGCCGCTGCGACTCCGGCCTGCTCAGCTGCCGAGCACCCACGGTCGCGGACCCGCTGTCGGCGAGCAGGACCTCCGAGGACGGTCCGGCCCACATCTTGTGGAAGGGAAACCATGGCAACCTCTGTCAGGACGCGCAGCCCGGAGACCGCGGCGGCACCCTCGACGGCCACGCAGCAGGTGCCGGAGAGCGCGGTCGTCGCGGACCTGCGGGACAGCGACTTCCGGACCCGGGCCGACCTCGGCCAACACTTCCTGCGTTTCCCGGCAGTCGCGGAGCGCCTGCTGGAGCTGGCGGGCCTGCGCGCCGACGACGCGGTGCTGGAGGTCGGTGCGGGCCTGGGCACGCTGTCCTCCACGGTGGCCAAGGCCGGGCACCGGATCTGGGCAGTGGAGAAGGACCCGCGGATGGCCGAGGCACTGTGCGCGGCCCTCGGACCGTACGGCGACCGGGCCCGGCCCCTGCTGGCCGACGTCCGCGAGGTCGACCTCGACGGCGAGCTGCACGTCGGCACGGTGTTCCTGTCGATCCTCCCGTTCGACTGGACGCTGGCCTTCGGGATCACCGCCCACGTGTTCGCATCCACCGCCAACGTGGCGCGGGGCCTGGCGGTGCTCCCCGCCGTCACGGCCGATCACACCGCAGCCGGGGCCTGGTTCGGCGCGGGCCTGCGGCTGGAGGAGGTCGACGGGATCTCGCGAAGCGCCTTCTGGCCCGAGGCCGCCGTGCCGCTGCGCGTCGTGTCGATCACGAGGTGCTGAACGTGGACAGGGACTTGGCCGCTAACACCATGACGGTGGCGGCGACGGGCTGCTTCCACTCTGCGGTGCCGAACGGCACGGGGATGCTCGCTGCCGTCCAGGCGCTGCGCGAGCAAGGCGCGCTGGTCGTGGACGTCGGCGACTTCTTCGGCGGGAGCGCCTTCCATGAATACTCCCGGGGGCGCACGGAGGAGCGGCTGCTGGCCGACCTCTACGACGCAGTGGTGCCCGGCAACCACGACCTGGCCGACCTGATGCGGCTGCACGATCCCGACCGGTTCCCCCCGGTGGTGTGCGTGAACCTGACACCGCCGCCGACCTTCGCCGGGCGGTGGGAGCGGGGCCTGCTGCTGGAGGCGGCTGGTCGGTGCATCGGTGTCGTGGGCGTGCTCGGGGCCCAGGCGTTCGGGGCGGTGCCGTCCGCCGAGCGCGCCGGGTTCGAGTTCGAGGAGCCGACCGCCGCCCTGCTGGCCGCCGAGCGGGACCGGCTGCTGGAGGCGGGTGCCGAGGTGGTGCTGGGGCTGAGCCACACCGGCTTCGAGAGCGACGTGGCGCTTCAACTCGCCGACGGCCCGCTGGACATCATGGTCGCCGGGCACTGCCACAGCCCGATGGGCCACTGGGCGCTCCCGCCGCGGTACGTGGCCAAACCGCCCGAGTGCGGTGCCGGCCTGCTCCGGATCGACCTCGGCCCGGCAGGGCCCTCGTTCACCGTCGACTACACCGGCGGCCGTAAGGTCGCGCGCGGGTCGGTCCCGGGCTACGTGCGGGAAGCCGTCGGCGCGTTCCGGGCCTGGGGAAGCGCGGCGATCGGACACCTTGCCGTCCCGCTGGACGACCGGCGCCGACTCGCCGAGCTGCTGGCCGATCGGGGCCGGAGCGCGGCCGGGGCCGACGCCTTCGTGCTCAACCTCGCCACCCTGCGCACCGGGCTGCCCCGGCAGGTCGACCAGCAGGCGCTGGTGGCCGCCGCGCCCTTCGACACCGAGCTGGTCGTCCTCGACGGCCCGCAGACGGCCGGGCAGATCGCCGCCCTGGCCGAGAGTCTGGGCGAGACCCCTGTCACCGCCGGGGCCACCCCCGACCAGGGCGCCGTCGCCACGACGGCGTACCTGGCCGACCGTCTCGGCCTGCCGGCCAGCCCGCTCGACCCGCCGCGCACCCTGCGCGGCCTGCTCACCGACCACGTCAAGGAGGGGTCATGACCATGCAGTCGCTGCCCGCATCCGTGTTCCTCGACGGCCCCGTCGCACCGCACAGCTTCGCCGAGCACATCACCGGCGAGGGCGACGGTCGCGTCCTGGTCGACTTCGACACCGCCGACCACCGCCTGAACCAGGAACTCGCGCTGAGCCTGCTGTCCGCGCTCGGTCCCGTCCTGGCCGTCTACCCGTCCGACGGCTGCTGGAGCAGCCTCATGGTCCGCACCGAGGCCGACCCGGGCCGCACCCACGGCACCGGGGAGAACCGGCTGCACGTCGACCTCGTCGACCGCGACCTCATCCCGCGCTACATCGCGCTGTACTGCGAGCGCGACGACCCGGCCGGCGGCGGGGCCTCGGCCCTGTCCGACCTGTGGGTCGCCGCCGCCGAACTCGGCGACGCCGAGAAGTCGCTGCTCCAGCAGCCGGTGTTCTCCTACTGGACCGACGAGGGCGTGCACGGCGTCGGCCGGGGACTGGAGCGCTTCGCGGTCCTGCCCGAGCAGCTGGAGCCCGGTCTGCCGATCCGGTTCACCAGCAAGATGCACCCGCACCTGCTGAGCGGTGAGCTCGTCGACGGCACCGACACCGCACGGCAGCAGGCGGCGACCGCGTTCGGCGCGCTCGCCGACGCCGCGCTGCGCCACCGCGTCGAGATCCGGCTCCTCCCCGGGCAGCTGCTGGTCTTCGATCAACTGCGCTGGGCCCACGGCCGGATGCCACTCGGCGAAGGCCAGGAAGCGATCCAGCCCGGCCAGCGCCGACTGCTGCGGCAGACCTACGTGCAGGGCGGCACCCGGTGATCCTCACTGGCCCCGCCATCGCCGAAGCGGTGAAGGCCGGCCACATCACCATCGACCCGTTCCTGCCGCAGCACACGAACCCCAACAGCCACGGCTACCGGCTCGGAGACACCCTCAAGGTGTTCACCCGCACCCCCGTCGACCCCCGCACCAGCCCGCCGACCCGGACCATCACGATCCCGGCCCGCGGCTACCGGCTGCGGCCCGGCCGGGTCTACCTCGGCTCCACCGTCGAACGGATCGGCTCCGATCACTACGTCACCAGCCTGATCGGCCGCTCCTCCGTCGGCCGCCTCGGGCTGTTCACCCAGATCAGCGCCGACCTCGCCCAGCTCGGCGCGGTCCACCAGTGGACGCTGGAGATCGTCGTCACCCAACCGCTCAGGGTGTACGCGGGCATGGTCATCGGCCAGGTGTCCTTCTGGGACGTCGTCGGCGAGCCGATGCCGTACGCCGGGTACTACGGCACCCTCAGCGACCCCTCCCCGTTCGCTCCCCACGCCTTGGCCGGCGGCGGTGCCGTCGGCCTCCTCCCGGAGGTGAGCGCCGCGTGATCCTCACCGGCCCCCAGATCGCGGGCGAGGTCGAGGAGGGGCGGATCACCATCAGCCCCTTCGACACCGCTCTCCTGAGCCCCAACTCCTACGATTTCCACCTCAGTTCGGACATTGGCTGGTACCGGCGGCGCTGGTGGGGAGGCCGCACCCTCGACTGCCGCCGCCCCAACCGGTTCGTGCGCTCCACCATCCCCGAGGAGGGCATGGTCCTGCGGCCCGGCCGGATCTACCTCGCCTCCACCGCCGAGACGATCGGATCCGAGCACTTCGTGCCGATCATCCGGGCCCGCTCCTCCACCGCCCGCACCGGCCTGTTCGTCCACTGCACCGCCGACCTGATCGACCTCGGGTCGCTCGGCCGCCTGACGCTGCAGTTCCACGCCGTGCAGCCGGTCCGGGTCTACCCCGGCCAGCGCATCGGCCAGGTGACGTTCTGGGTGCCCACTGGCCGCCGGGAGCTGTACCGCGGCAAGTACCAGGGCAGCACTCTGCCGGAGCCGTCGCAGATCTGGCGCGACTTCGAGGAGGAGGACGCCCGTGGCGCCGCCGCGTGAGCACGTTGTCGCGGTGGTCGCGCACCCCGACGACGCCGAGTTGATGTGCTACGGCACCCTGCGCCGCTACCAGGAACACGGTGCGGCGGTCACGGTCGTTGTCGTCACCACCGGGGTCAACGGCGTCTCCCTCGCCGACCGTGAACGAGGCGTCAGCCTCACCGACCGGGAAAGGGCTGCCGAATCCGCGGCCTCCTACGACGGCAGCGGCATCGACCTGCTGCTCCTGGGCTTCACCGACGGCGCCCTGGTGCCTGACCGCCAGTTGGTCTCCGGCATCGAGGCGGAACTCGTGCGCCTAGGCTGCACCGTCCTGATCACCCACAGCCTGCACGCCGGTCCCGACCACCAGGACCACCTCGCCGTCGCCCAGGCCGCCGTCAACGCCGCGACCCGCGTCGGCACCTGCTCCACGATCCTGCACGGCCAACCCCACGCCCCCCGAGGCGACTTCCACCCCACCGTGCTGGTCGACATCACCGACCTGCTCCCCGACAAGGTCAAGGCCCTCTCGGAGCACCAGAGCCAGGCCGGCCGCTGGTACCTCGGCGGAGAGTACACCCGCCACCGCGCCGCCGACGCTGGCTGGACCCTCGCCCCGGCCCGCGCGGCCGACGGTCACCGCTTCGAGGCGTTCGAGACCTCCCTCATCACCCTGCTCACCCGCAAGGAGGCCCGGTGAAGCACCGGCTCTACATCGAGCAGCCGCCGTTCGCGCCGTGGCTCGGATTCTGTGAGGCCCTGTTCGCGTGCCGGACCGTTGCCCTGTACGACAACGTGCAGTTCGAGGACGGCGGCTTCCAGAACCGCAACCGGGTCAAGACGCCCGACGGCGTCAAGTGGCTGACCGTCCCGGTGGTCAAGAGCCATGGCCAGCTGATCAAAGACGTGCGGATCGCCGACACCTTCGACCCGCAGGGCATGCTCCGCCGGATGCGGCTGGCCTACGGCCGCAGCAGTCACCTCGACGAGGTGCTGCAGGTCCTCGGCCCGCCGCTCACCGCGGGGTACCGGTGGCTGCTCGACCTCAACCTCGAACTGACCACCGGCCTGGCCACCGCTCTCGGCGCGCCCGCCGAACTGACCCTCACCTCCCGGCTCCCGATCGAGCCAACGGAGGACCGCACCGGGCGGATCGTCCGAATCTGCCGCGCGGCCGGTGCCGACGAGCTGTGGGCGGGCTCCGGCACCCGCGGCTACCTGGACCCCGCTGACCTCTCCGCCGACGGCGTCGCTGTCACCTGGAACGAGTACCTGCCCCGTCACCCGGCCTACCAGCAGGCGTGGCCGCAGCAGGGGTTCACGCCGAACCTGTCCGTCCTCGACGCGGCCAGCGCGATCGGCTGGGCCGGGACCTCCGCCCTACTGCGGTCCGGCCTCGCCACCTACCTCGACTCCCTCCAACAGGAAGGACGGCCCGCATGAACAGGATGCAGATCGCCACCGGCATCGACCTGCCGCTGGAGCCCTCCTGCGGCTCCATGATCTTCTGCTCCGACCTCTACGGAGAGATGGCCGACCACGCCCGGACCACGTTCCTCGCGCTACCGCCCGCCGACCCCACCTGGCGGCACGGCTTCGAGGAGACCGTGCTCGCCACCGCCGCCAAGGCGCCCTACGGCCCCGGTTTCGACGCCTACGTCGGCGCCCTGACCACCGAGGTCCGCCGCCACCTGGACCAGGCCCGCCCGGACGCCATCCACGCCCAGCACCTTGGCTTCGGTCTCGCCCTCGCCTTCGTCCGCGCCGCCCAGAGCATTCCGGTCGTGGCCATCGCGCACGGCACCGACGTCATCGCCGCCGACGCCGACCCGCTCGCCCGCGACGTCCTCACCGAGATCGTCGCGGGCGCGACCACCGTCGTCGCCCCGAACACGGCCCTCGCCGCGAGGATCGGCGAGCTGACCGGCCACCGCTACAGCGACAAGACGGTCCTCGTCCCCTGGGGCATCCCGCTCGCCCGCGCCGCCCGGCCCCTGCGTCCCACCCACACCCACACGCTCCGGCTGCTGCACGCCGGCCGCCTGGACGCCAACAAGTGCACCCGCACTGCCATCGAGGCGATGGCGCTCACCAGCGACCGGCATGAACTCACCATCATCGGCAGCGGCCCCGAGCGGGACGCCCTCCAGCAGCTCAGCCGGACACTCGGCCTGAGCGACCGCATCCGCTTCGCGCCGTTCCAGCCCCGCCATGCGCTGTGGGAGCGCTTCGCGGACTTCGACGCCTTCCTCTTCACCACCTCCGGTCTGGAAGCCTTTGGCCTGATCGCCGTTGAGGCCCAGGCCCACGCACTGCCCGTCGTCTACTCCGACGTCGCCGGCATGAACCAGACCCTCGGCGCCGCCGGCCTGCCTTACGCCCCCGGCGACGCCGCCCAGCTCGCAGAGGCGATCGACAAGCTCGCTGCCGACCACTCGCTGCGCACCGGCCTGAGCACGGCGGGCCTTGCCAACGCCTCCTGCTACGACATTGCCCACAGCGCCCAACGGCTCACCACCGTCACCCGCGATGCGATCGGAGCTGCTGCATGAGCACCGCCGCTGCCCCGGCCCCCATTTACACCTCCCGGTTGTTCCCCGCGCCCCGCCCCCGCGCCACCGACCCCACCGCCCCGACGTGGGAGCTGCTCGAACACCTGGGCCTCGTCGGCCGCACGGACGCCGCCGGCGTGCACACCCTGCTCCCGCTCGGCCTGCGCGTACGCGACCAACTCGACCGGATCACCCGAGACGCCTTCGAGCACCACGGCTTCAACAGCGTCTCCCTGCCCACCCTGCAGAGCCGGACCCTGTGGGAGGAGTCCGGCCGGTGGAAGGTCTACACCGACGAGGGCGCGCTGATCACCACCCGCGTCGGCGGGACGGAGATGTGCCTCGCGCCGACCTCCGAGGAGATGGCCGTCGCCACCGTCCGGCCCCACCTTCGCTCCCACCGCGACCTGCCGGTGCGCCTGGCCCTCAACACCACGAAGTTCCGGGACGAGACCTCGCCCCGCGGCGGCCTCATGCGCGGACGCGAGTTCACCATGGCCGACGCCTACACCTTCGACGCCGACCGGGCGGGCATGCTGGAGTCGATCAGCCTGCTCAACCGGGCCTGCAACGACGCCCTCACCGGCATCGGCCTGCACGGCGTCTTCCAGGCTCCCGCTGACGGCGGGGCCATCTCCGCCGGCCCGACCACCGAGCACCTCGTCCTCGCCGACTTCGGCCAGAGCAGCATCCTCGCCTGCGACCACTGCGGCCACCGCGGCGACGGCACCATCCTCAGCGCCAAGTTCCCCGGGACCACCACTTCCGGCGAACCCGTCGTCAACGTGATCGTCTTCGCCGTCACCGGCCCGGACGGCACCACCAGGCCCACCGCAGTCTGCATCCGCTCCGACCTCACCATCAGCACCCGCAAGCTCGCCGCCGCCCTCGGCCCCAGCCAGCACATCGAACTCCTCGACCCCGAGGAGCTTCCCAGCCTGCTCGGCAAGAACGCAGGCACCCTCACCCCGTGGGACTGCACCAGGATCGCCGTCGTCCACGACCGCTCCGTCAGCGGCCTCGACCGCTTCACCATCGCCGACGGCCCCCACGACCTGCGCCCCGGCGCATCGTGGTCCGGGGCCACCGGCCTGCCCCCGCTCGACCTCCACCCCGCCGACGTCCACACCGCCACCGACGGCCTCGACTGCGGACGCTGCCCCTCCGGCCGCTACCGCGCCACCGAAGCCGTCGAGGTCGCCCACGTCTTCGAACTCGGCACCCAGTACTCCGCCAAGATGGGCCTGACCTTCACCGGCCACGACGGCACCCCCCACACCCCCCTCATGGGCTGCTCCGGCATCGGCCTCACCCGCTGCATCCAGACCCTGGCCGGCGTCCACCGCGACGCCGAGGGCCTGCGCTGGAAGCACGGCACCGGCCCTGCCGACGTCCACCTGGTCGTCCTGCGCTCCGACCTGGCTGAGCAGCAGGAGCGCGCCGACCACACCGTCCGGCAGCTTCACCGTCTCGGGCTGCGGCTCCTCGTCGACGACCGCCCCCTGCCGGCCGGGGAGAAGTTCCGGTACGCCCAGGCGCTCGGCGTTCCCACCACCCTCGTGCTCTCCCCCCGGCACGCCGAGGGCGAGCTGGAGACGGTGGACCGATGGACCGGGCGCAACAGCCCCCTCTCCGTCGACAACCTCCACACCCTGCGGAGGACCAACAGCTGACCTGACGGCCACCCACAGCCATTCCGGCATCGGACGAGGAAAGGCCCGATGCCGGAATTGTCACGCCCAAATTCAATTCTCCGGCCGCGAAATCCGATATTGACCCGCTGCGCGCCGATGCGATAGCTTTCTTTCACCACGGGCTGGAGCTCAACGGAAAGAGCACGGCATAAGTGTTGCCGAGGAGCTGGTTCGAACCCAGCCAGCCCGACCACTCCCCCCGCACCATCAACGCTTGCCCCAATGGGGCCGCGAACCCCTTGGGTCGAAGGCCGAGCTTCCCAACGCGCCGCTCCGGCTCCGGGCTGGAAATCCGGCCAGCATTACAGAAGCCTGGATTCCCCGGCCGGATGGAATTTCCCGCGAACCCTGTTACGATTCACCGCGTGACGCTGAAGATTGGAATTACCGGGGGCGCGAGCGCCGGCCATGTTGTTCCCGCTCTCGCGGTGGCCGCCGAACTGCGGCGCGCCGAATGCGAGCTGGTCTATTTCGGCCGCGCCGACAGCATCGAAGCGGACCTTGCCGCGAAGGCCGGGATCCGGCTCGCGGCCGTCCCCTCCGCAGGGCTGCAGCGGTTCCGGTCCTGGAGCAACGTCACCATGCCGGTGACCGTCGCCCGCGGAGTGTTCGCCGCCTCACGGGCGATGCGGCGCGAGCGGCCCGACGTCGTCTTCAGCAAGGGCAGCTACGTGTCGGTGCCAGTGGGGGTCGCCGCGTGGCTGAACGGCATCCCCCTCGCCATCCACGAGTCCGACCACACCCTCGGTCTGGCCAACCGGATCCTCGCCCGCTTCGCCACCACGGTCTTCCTCGCCGAGGACACCCCCGGTCTGCCCAGGTGGCTCCAGCGCAAGGCGGTGGTCACGGGACTTCCACTACGCGACGACCTCGCCGATGGTCGGCCTGAAGACCTCCGCGTCCGGCTCGGCGTCCCGGCCGGACCGCCGGTCCTGCTCGTCTTCTGCGGTAGCAGCGGCTCCCGGCGCGTCAACGAGGCCGTGCGCCGCCAACTTGGAGCGCTGACGGCGCACTTCTCCGTCGTCCACATCTGCGGGCGCGGCAACCTCGACCACACGCTAGCCTCCGTGCCGGGCTACTGGCAGCTGGAGTACCTGCACGGCGACATGGTCGACGCCCTCTCGCTCGCCGACCTCGTCATCGGCCGCGCGGGCGCAACGACCCTCGCCGAGCTGGGGGCCCTGTCCAAGCCGGCCGTGCTCGTCCCGCTGCCGGCCTCAGTCAGCCGCGGCGACCAGCTCGACAATGCGAAGGCGTACGCGGGGCGCGCCACCTGCGTCGTCGTCGACGACGAGGAGATGGGCGACGGAACGCCCCTCCTGCGCGCCTGCGAGCAGCTGCTGCCCGCACTCGGCGGCGCCCGCCGCCGCCCCGACCCCGAGGCCGTCCGCCGCACGGCGCGGGACATCGCAGCCAGGACGATCGCTCTCGCCCGCCCGCGCGGCCGGCACGCCCGCTGAGCAGCCCGAGTCTCAGGCCAGGCCCTCCGGAAGGCTGCCGCGGAACAGCACGTGCCAGTGCATGTGCTTGGACTCCTGGTACGCGCCCTCGTTCGTCACGACGCACACCGCGCCGTACTCCTCGCGTACCGTCGCCGCCACCTTCCGGACCACTCGAAGAACGTCCGCGAGGTCCTCCTCCGTGCCGTCGCCGAGATCCACCAACGACGGGATGTGCCGCTTCGGGACGACCACGATGTGTACGGGGTAGGACGGCCTCGTGTGCTCGAACGCGAGCACCGTGTCGGTCTCCTCCACCACCTTCACCGGCGTATGACCGTTCAGTGCCTCGTTGCAGTAGAAGTCCGAGGCCGTTGTTGCCGGGGCCGTCATAGTCGCACCTATCCCTTGGGCGCTGCGGTGACGGCGCGCACGAGAAATCGCCGGAGTCACCACAGTCGTTGAAGTTGACCAACCAGCGACCCAGGGTATCGGCGGTATCTGAGTAACACTCACTTGCCGTGACTGTTAAGACAATCCGAGTGGTTGCGGCGGAGCGACACCGGTCAGTTCACGCGCGCAGCCGAGCAGACGTGGTGCAAGCTCCGCGTAATGCCCGCGATCGACCGCTTGGAGCATCTCTGCGAGAGCGATAAGTTGGCCAACCCGTCCAGCGGGGGTCTCCAGGACCTTGGAGAACTCCATCCGGACGCGGTCTGCGACGGCCGGCACAAGAAGACTATTGACCCATAGGACAGCGGGGTCGTATCCGACCGGCACCAGCCCCCAGCGTTCCCAGTCGAGGATCTTGAGGGGCCGGGCGGTCAGGTTGGCCCACTGGAGATCACCGTGCCCGGTGGTCCGCTCGACGTCGGCCGGGGCAGGGATGCCGAGGTACTTCGGGAAGACCTCTCCGACCCACGCCTGGCGCAGAGTGATCTTCGTGGGCGGCGCTTCCGCAATGGCGGCCAGCGCGTTCCGCAGCCCGGTCCACCAGCCGTCATCCAGGCCGGGGTCTTCGTGGAGGTCCGGGGTCGAGGAGACCGCGGGACCTACCAGGTCGAAGACATCGGCCTGGTAGAACCACCCGTCCTCGGTCCAGTCGAGGGTGTCGTGGAGCCTGGGGCGCGGGACGGAGTCGGGGACGAGCTGTTCGGCGCCGAGGGCGCCCTGGCCGGTCGGCCGGGGCGCCCTGCGGCGGCTGCTCCTGGAGACCCGGAGCCAGACGTTCTCGGCCCGGCGGCCGACAGTGGTTCCGGAGGTGCCGAAGACCTGGGGTCCGGTGCACACCAGGCGGAGGAATCCAGCGGCCTTGTGGTGCGCTGCCGTCAGGTCGTGCCGGGTGTCGTCATCCGGCTGAAAGGACATCGAGCACCGTCCTGAGTCGTGCGTCGGGGATCGGCTGGGCGAGAGCGTCCCGGGCATCCTCCCAGTGCTGGAGGGTGCCGGTCGAGGTGAGGACAACGTCCAGCGCGGGGCAGGCACCGATGAGCTGGAACGCGGCGGTGTGCGGGGTCGATCCCGGCTGGATCAGGTTCACCAGTTCGGGTGTCATCAGACCCGGCAGTTCGCCTCCGTGCAGGGGTGCGGAGGCGAACGTCAGGATCCCGGCGTCGCGCGCGTGGACGAGCGGCCCGGCTCCGTCGAGGGCCTGGGCGATGGGCTCGGCCATGACGAGGCTGACCGGCAGCTGGACACCAGCGAGGTGGTGGTTCGCCGACCCGCCCGCCTCGTGGGCCAGTGCGATCAGTTCGGCGACGGTGAACGCCTGGTCGGTGAAGCCGGCCCAGGTGGCGACGCCGTACCCCCCGATACGGCCTGCCTGCGCGACCTCCTCCAGCACGGCGAACGCGGCGCGGAGGTTGTGGTGCAGTTGCTGCCGGTCGTGGTCGGACCGTTCGGGGTTGTGGACGAAGACGATGTCGGCCCGACCGAGGACGGCGAGGGACTGCTCGGTCTGGGCGCGGACGTCGTCGGGGGCGATGCTGTGGTGGCCGTCCGGGTAGAAGCCGGTCTTGGTCGTCACCCTGGCGGTCGGGTGCTCGGCGAGTGCCGGGGCCAGGTCGTGGTGTGCTCGGCCGTGGCCGTAGTTGGGGGCGGTGTCGATCCAGTTCGCCCCGGCCGTGAGGGCGGTGCGCGCCGCTTCGCCGGCGGCGCGCACCCGGTAGGTTCCCAGGCCGAGGTCCGGGCTCACCGTCCGACTCCGACCACGGCGAGGGCCTGGCCCTGAACGAGGACGGTGAGGATGCTGGCCACGTCCTTGGCCTCCAGGCCGGCGAGGTCGGCGAGTTCCCCGATGCTGACCGCGTCTCCGGTGAGCAGAGCCTGGAGGGCGGGCTCCGCCCGCTCGGAGAAGTCCCATGCGGTTCCGGCTGCGGACAGGGTGACGGTCCCGGCGGTGGGGTCGCAGGTGAGTTCGGCGCGAGGGGCAGTGATCCGCACCTTGATCTCCGGCTCCGCAGGGAGGGCGTCCACGAAGGGCAGGGACGGTGCCGGTCGGCCGAAGTGGGTGGTGCCGGAGGCCGTGGCCCAGCGGTCGATCAGGCCAGGGTCCGACAGTGCGGTGAACAGCGCAGTCCGCAGGCCGTCCAGGTATCCGGCCTTCTCGTCCGCGCCGGCGTGGAGCGGCACGTCCTTCCGCACGGCGGGGCTCTCGTGCAGTTCGTCGACCAGCCAGCCCAGGAGCGTCGCGCCGGTCTGGGCGACGAGTCCGAAGGTGAGGTGCAGCGATTCGCTGCCCTGGTCGGCGGTGACGCTGTGCCACCAGCCACGCGGCAGGTACAGGACGTCGCCCGGGCGGAGGACGACGTCCGCGACCGGCTCGCCCTCGGGTTCCTCTGGGGAATCCACGTCGCGGAAGGTCGGGGCCTGTCGGGTCGGCTCCCACAGCCTCCAGCGCTTCGCCCCGTACTGCTGGACCACGACCACGTCGTGATCGTCCCAGTGCCGGCCGAAGCCCTCCTTCTCCGTCCATGAAGCGTAGAGGTTGGTCTGCACGGGCGTGCCGATGAAGCGCTCCAACGCTTCGGCGGCGGTGCGGATCGGCGGGTGGATCTCATCGATCGCGTCCACCACGAGCGAGGCGCCCTCGGCGAGCTGAGCGTGGAGCTGCGCGGGGTGCAGCCGGTTCCAGGCCACCCCGCGCCGGTTGGTCGCCGGGGTCGAGTACCGGCCGACGGGAACGGTCTGCCCATCCATCGACAGCCGCAGCCGCGGCGGGTCGATGCGGTGGGTGGCGAGGATGGTGTTCAGGTCCTCCCAGGACAGAAGGGGAGCGGTGTCGGCGCCCTTGGCGGGGATCACGGCGTAGGAGCGGTGAAGCGCCTGGGTGAGGAACTGGTCCCCACCCAGGCGCACCGCCCACGAGGCGGTCTTATGCATCGTGGGCTACCTGCTCAGGTGTCGTTCTGGTCGGACTTGCCGCCGGTGTTGTCGGACGGCACGTCGGCACGGGAACGCGCGGCCCGGATGGCACGGACGGCGACCAGCAGGCCGCTGTCTTCCTCCGGCTGGACCGCAGTTGCGGCGCTCTCCATCGGATCTCCTCTCCCCTTGGCGCTGCTCGGTCCTCCGGGGCGCCGGAAGATGTCGCAGCGGGTGAGCGGCCAAGTCTTCCGAGTAATGACTGGCAGGACCATGGCGTCCGCCTGTCATCCGGCGGGCGGATTCGCACACGAGTGTCATCTGGGTGTCATCTTCGCCACGATCATGGCCTCGACCTGCGGCGACTTGGCCCGGGCGCTACGACGGGGTGGCCAGCTGGCACCGGTTCTGGGCAGGATGCCGGGCATGGACATCTTGGTGGTCGGTGGAGGCTGGTTTCTGGGTAAGGCCGTGGTCGAGGAGGCGCTGGGCCGCGGCTGGAGTGTGACGACGTTCAACCGGGGACGGTCGGGAGTCGTCCTGCCCGGCGTACGGCAGGTGCTGGGGGACCGGACGTCGGCCGAGGACTTGGCTCGGCTGGCTGCGCAGGGTCCGTGGGACGCCGTGATCGACACCTCGGCCGGCGAGCAGCCGCCCAAGGTGGTGCTCGCAGGTGCGCGGGCGCTGGAGAGTGCCACCGACCGCTACGTCTACGTCTCGACAGTGTCGGTGTATGCGGGGTGGCCGGACCACCCGCTCAAGGTCGGCGACCCGCTGATGGACGGGCCGGCCGACGCCGGGAGCGACTACGGCCGGAACCCGGAAGGCTGGCTGGGCCCCGATCTCCACTACGGGCGGCAGAAGGCTGGCGGAGAGCGGGCGGTGATCGAGACCTTCGGCGCCGAGCGGTCCTGGCTGCTTCGGCCTGGCGTGATCCTCGGTCCGGGCGAGTACGTCGGCCGCCTGCCGTGGTGGCTTCGTCGGGCTGAGCAGGGCGGCGACATTCTCGCCCCTGGCAGTGCGGGTAAGACCATCCAGCCGGTCGACGTGCGCGACGTTGCGCGCTTCGCCGTCGACGTCGCCGAGCGGCCGGGCGGTGGCGTCCACAACGTGACCGCCCCGATCGGCCGGGACACGATGGGCAGTTTCCTTCAAGCGTGCCTGGAGGCTACCGGCAGTCAGGGTCATCTCCGCTGGGTTCCGGACGGGGTTCTGCTGGAGCACCGCGTGCGGCAGTGGACGGAGCTGCCGCTGTGGCGGACGAACGAAGGCGTCTGGCTGGTCGACTCAGAGCCCGCCTACGCGGCCGGATTCACCTGCCGCCCCTTGGAGCAGACGGTGCGGGACACCTGGGACTGGCTTCAGGCCGGCAACACCCCCGTCCCCCACCCGCGCGCGTCCGCCCACGGAATCACCCCCGGACGCGAGCAGACGATCCTCGCCGCCGTCGGCTCCGCTCGCTGACCAGATCGGTCCGGGGTGGGCAGGCACGACCGGCCCACCCCGGACCGGCTTAGTGGTGCTCTACTCGAGGGCCAGCCGAGCGGCGCCGCCCCCGAGTTGCCTCGGCGCGGCGACCCGGGTGTACTCCTCCAGCGACTCCTTGAGCGCGATGGCACCGGGTGAGGTCCGGACAGGCTCCGTGGAGAGCAGTCGACCGACGTGGACGATCCGCTCGACCAGCCCCGCGGCGCGGCGCTCGGGCGCCAGTGTCGTGATGGGCGTCAGCACCTCGGCGGCTCCGTCGAGTTCGCCGCCGAGGATCAGTGCCGCCGCGAGGTCGGCGCGCGCCTCTGCCTCGATTCGGGGGATCCGCTGCGCTTCGGGCAGGGCGGCCTGCAGCTCCAGCACCCGGCGAGCGTGTTCCTGGGCACCGGCGCTGTCCCGCAGGAGGAGGAACGTCGTGCCGTGCGAGCGGGCGATCCGTTCCGGGCCGTGAAGGAACTCTCCGGCCAGCTCGTCATGGAGTTCGTCGACCTCCGTGGGGTCGAGGTCGAGCGCGCGCTCGACCGCGGCCGTCGCCCGCTGCCGGTCGCCGAGATGTCCGTAAGCCCTGGCCTCGATGGCAGCGATGCGCGTTCGGCCGGTCGCCCCGACGCCGGAGAAGGACTGGGCTTGGCGGATGAAGCGGATCGCCTCGCTGGGGCGGCCCTCCCAGTAGGAGAGCATGCCGAGCGTGCCGGCCGCGAACGCGGCCAGGGGGTTGAAGCGGGTGGCCTCGGCGTACAGACCGGCGGAGCGGGCCAGCCGTGTGGCCTCGCCCAGTGAGCCGAGATCGAAGGCCGTCATGGCGAGTAGCGCTGTGGTCTGGCCGATCGCGATCAGCAGGTGCTGACGCTGCTCGGGAATGTGCGTCCGGTCCAGCAACCCCTCCGCATCCGTCCGGAGCTTCCGGGCCTCACGGAGCACGTCGAACGGCGCCCGATCGTTGTAGGTGCGGGCGAGTCGGCGGACTTCGTCCTGGACCTGCTCTATGGACAGGTCTGAGAGGAAGGCTGATGCGACTGAAGCGGCGTGGTCGGATGCTTCACGTGCAGTCATCGCGAGTTCTCTTTCAAGGTCTTGCCGGGATAGTGCGGTCGGGTCTCCCTCACGGGGTGGCGCCAGGAGTTCGGCGATCGGCCTGTTGTCGAACATGTGCCGAATCACCTGCACGAACACACCCGTCGGACGACTGACCGTTCCAGCGACCCAGCGCCTGAACGTCGCCTCCGACATGTCCAGGTTTCGAAACCTCGTGTCCTTGAGGCTGCGAGCCAGCTCGTTGCCGGCACTGCGGAACTCCCTGAGAAAGTCCAGGAACTCCCATCCCTGCCTCTCGATCAGGGCACCCAACAGCGTCCTACTCGCCATGCCGCAGCCTCCGCCCCCGTGATCTCAACCTGGCCCAGCCACCGCCTACGCGGGAAGCGCCTGGCTCAAGCAATACCCGACAAAGGCAAGCCCTACCGCGGCATCTGACGAGATGACACCTCGATGATCCGTTGCTGACTTCGCGAGCCCGCAGATGACGCCCCTCTGTCGTAGCGATGTTTCGGCCATGACGAGACAGTGAGTTACCGATCACCGAAGCGCACCACCTGAAGTGATCCTGACATTTCCCAGCTGCCCAACCGAAGGCTTGCCTGGTCGCACTCACCAGCGATTCGACGCCCACGGCCACCTGGCGGTCACGGAAGCACACCGACAGCTCGCGAAGGGGGATCGTCATGCCATCAGCACCGACAGCTGGGGCCGATCAGCTCGTGCAGCACCCGGCTGGCCATGACAGCGCCTTGCGGGCGGCAGTGGAGGAACTGCGGCAGGGACAGGTGTGGTCGACCCGCGTGTTGCTCGCCCGTTCCTGGGGCGACGCTGGCCTGTGGGCGGCACGTACACAGGTTCTCGGGACGGTCGCAGGGCAGACCAACGTCCTCCAGCGCTGGGGTGATGAGGAACCCGATGCCTTTGGCTTGAACACGCTGCACGCCCGGGTCGCCGTCGACCGTGCTCTGCTGGCCAGCCAGCGGCAACCTGACTCGCAGGACGCCGCGGCCTTCGAGAACACCGCACGGCAATGGTGCTGGCAGGCGGCTTCGGTCCTGGCCGGCGACCCCGTGCCGTGGCTCGGACTCCTCACCCTGGCACAGCTGGACCCAAGGCAGGCGCGACCGGAACACCGTGTTCCAGCCCCCGACCAGATGCTCCCGCCCGGCCCTTGGGCCTTGTTCGAGCAGGCCCGACGGACGGACTTGTGGGGTCGGGAGGCGTTCCACCGAATGCTCCGCTTCTGGCTATCCCGTGGCGAGAACGGCCCGGCCACCGAGTTCGTGGCCGCCTACCTGCCAAGCGCCCCTGGCGGTTCCGCCCTCCACGCGCTGCCGCTGTACCTGTACGTCGATCGCTACCGCCGAGCCGAGCGCAAGGACGCGGTCGAACTGCAGTGGACGAACGAGGAGACGGTCCGCGCCACCGTGATGCGCGCCTTCACGCACTGGCAGACGGCGCGAAGCCAGGGCGGCCACTGGCCAGTCCTCGACGAGAGCCACCTCGCCCACGCGCTCTGGGCCACCCGGCACCGCCAGGAGGCGGCCGAGGTGTTCGCCGCAATGCGTCCGTTCATCTCGGCTTCGCCCTGGCAGAGCCTGTCGCACCAGCCGGGCGACCTGCTGCGGACGGCGATGTCGCAGTCCTATGCCGCCGCTGGCTAACCGCCGCCACTCGTCCTGTCGCCCGGCACGGTGTCGGGCTCCATCGCTACTCTCCTACGGAGGTTTTGCCATGTCCTGGCCCGAGAACACCGTACCCGCGCCCGAGGACGACCATCTTCGCTCACTCGGTTACGAGCCCGAACTGGTGCGGCGGATGGGTGGTTTCGGCAACTTCGCCGTGTCGTTCTCCGTCATCTCGGTGCTCAGCGGCTGCATGACGCTGTTCGGGTTCGGGCTGGTGACAGGCGGGCCGGCCGTGATGATGTGGGGCTGGGTCGCCGTCGGCCTGGCCGTGCTGCTCGTGGGCATGTCACTGGCGGAGGTCACCAGCGCCTACCCGACCTCGGGTGGCCTCTACTACATGGCCCAGCGGCTCGGCGGCCCGCGGTGGGGCTGGGTGACCGGCTGGCTGAACCTCCTCGGTCTGCTGGGCGGGATCGCCGGGATCGACTACGGCGCCGCGTCGTTCATCGTCGCGTTCGCCGGGCTCCAGTGGGGCGTCGCCCCGACGGCGGGACTGATCTTGGCGATATTCGCGGGAGTGCTGCTGCTGCACGCGCTGCTGAACGTCGTCGGAGTCCGGGTGGTCTCCCTGCTCAACTCCGTCTCGGTGTGGTGGCACCTGCTCGGCGTCGCCCTGATCGTCGGTCTGCTGACCGTCGTGCCCTCCCACCACCAGTCCGTGGGCTGGGTGTTCACACACTTCGAGAACGGCACCGGCTGGTCGAACCCGGTCTACGTCTCGGCGATCGGCCTGCTGCTGGGCGGCTACACCTTCTGCGGCTACGACGCCTCCGCGCACCTGTCGGAGGAGACGAAGGACGCCCGCCGAGCCGCGCCCCGGGGAATCGTCCGCTCGATCTGGGTCTCGCTGCTGGCCGGGTTCGTGCTGCTAGCCGGGCTTCTGTTCGCTGTGCAGGACTACACCGGGACGGCCGCTGCCGCGGTGCCGCCAGCGCAGATCTTCCTGGACGCGCTCGGCGCGACCGGCGCGAAGATCCTGCTGCTGGTCGTGATCGGCGCCCAGCTTTTCTGCGGCAGCGCGGAGACTACTGCCGCGAGCCGGATGATCTACGCCTTCTCCCGGGACGGAGCTCTGCCCGGGTCGGCGACCTGGCGCCGGGTCGCGGCCAACGGCGTCCCGGTGCCGGCGGTGTGGCTGGCGGTCGTGGCGGCGTTCGTGCTGGCCGTGCCTTCGCTGTGGAGCCCGGTTGCGTACGGCGCGGTGACCGCGGTGAACGTGATCGGTATGACACCGAGCTACATCATCCCGGTCTACCTTCGGTTGCGGCAGGGCGACCGGTTCGTCCCCGGGCCGTGGAATCTGGGCCGGTGGAGCAAGCCGATCGGGGTCGCCGCAGTGCTGTGGGTGGTCGTGCTGACAGTCCTTGTGTGCCTGCCGCAACGCGCCCCGGTGACTGCTGAGACGTTCAACTACGCGCCCGTCACGTTGCTCGTGGTCCTCGCCCTGGCGTGGGTGTGGTGGCGGATGGCCGGCTCCAAGTTCCAGGTGCCGGTGGTGGCGGACCCGCACCTGGCCCGGGCGGAGGCGTTGATCGTATGAGGCCGACGGTGCGTGCCGCCCGCTCCCGCGTGGCCAGGCCCACGGCGATGGTCACCGGCTTGCCGACGGGTCGGCTAGACCAGTTGGTCGACGCCTTCGGCATCGACACCGTGCTGCTCGCGACCGTCGACACACAGGGGCGACTCAAGGGCAAGGAGTTCGACGCGGCCCAGCTGGTGAAGCGCCTGCGGTCGGGGGAGCTCTCCCCGGAGATGTGTGGCTACGTGCTCGGGACCGACCTGGGCATGGTCCCGGCGACGACCGGGCCGTTCTCCTGGCAGACCGGGTTCGGTGACGTCGCTCTCCTGCCCGACACCAGCAAGGCCCGGGTGCTGCCGTGGCTGCCGGACACCGCGCTGGTGTTCGTCGAGCCGATAAGCGGCGGGTGGCCCCACCCGCTCGCTCCGGGAACGGTGTTGGCCGAGCAGTTGCACCGGCTCGCCGAGGTTGGCGTCGTGCCCGCCGTGGGCATCGAGACCGAGTTCGTCCTCTACGAGGGAACCGCCCGCGACGCAGCGGCAGCCGGCTGGCGGGGACTTCGCCCCGCTGTCTGGGACGGTCGAGACTACGCCCTCGACCAGCCGCTTGCGGTGCGGGAGGTTGGCCGCAGGCTCCGCCAGGTTCTGGCTGGAGCCGGTCTGCCGGTCGAGGCGGTGAAGGGCGAAGGCGCGGCGGGGCAGGTCGAGGTGACCTTCCCGTACGGGGAGGCCGTGGCAGCGTGTGAGCAGCACGTGCTGTTCAAGCACGCCGCGAGAACGGTCGCGGAGGACGCCGGTCTGGCGGCCTCGTTCATGGCCGCACCCGCGACCGGTGTCGGTTCAGGAATGCACCTGCACGTGTCGCTGGCCGACTTCGACGACCGCCCGATGCTGGCCGCCGACCCGGGGGACGGAACGGAGCTGTCGGAACTGGGCGAGCAGGCGGTGGCCGGGCTGCTGACCGTGCTGCCCGAAGTGGCCCCGCTGTGGGCGCCCTATGTGAACAGCTACAGGCGTCTCGCCGACCACTCCTTCGCTCCGGCCCGGTCCACCTGGGGCCGGGACAACCGGTCCTGCGCGGTTCGGGTGGTCGGCCACGGCCGCAGCCTGCGGCTTGAGGTGCGCCTGCCGGGCGCGGATGCCAACCCGATGCTCGCCCTGGCAGCGGTCTGCGCCGGAATCCGGCACGGCATCGCGGCCGGTCTCAAGCCCCCGCCCGCCACCTGCGGCGACGCCTACCAGCAGCGTGATGCGCCGCTGGTGCCGCAGTCCCTGGAGGAGGCCGTGGGCGCGCTCGAAACCAGCTCGCTGGCTGGCGAACTGCTGGGCGAGCCCGTGGTCCGGCACCTGGCCCGCGTCGCCCGCATGGACTTGGAGCACCACGCCGCCTTGGTCACCGACGCCGAAGTGGCGCGCGGCTTCGCCCAGGCATGAGCCCCGGGCCGGCGTCGGGTCGAGTCCTCCTCCCCGGCACCGGCCCGGCCCACACCCCCACACCTGACGCCCAGCTGGAGAACACCATGGACCCCACCGCACATCCCATCAGCGATTCCGGCACGAGCGCGCGTCCGGCGCTGCCCGCCCTACTCACAGCGGTGCACCTCGTCGACATCGGCGCGCCCGGCATGGAGGGCCTGGCCCATTGGCTCGTAGAGGCCGGAGCCGACGTCACCGGCAGCGTTCTCTCGTCCGAATGGGACAGCCCAGTCGTGGCCTCCCTCGTCGAGGCCGGCGTCCGAGTACTCGTCGGATTCGACGCCGCGCACGTGCGCACCGACCGGACGGCGGTGGTGTGGTCGGGCGTCTTCACCGGGCCCCACCCCGAGCTCGACCACGCCCAGACGCTGCGGCTGCCGATCCTCGCGCGGACCGTCGCGCTCAAGGCCATCTCCCGCCAGGCCGGCAGTGGGGCCGTGGCCGTGGCGGGCAGCCACAGCACCACGACCGCGGCAGCCGCGCTCGCCCATCTCCTCGACGACGGGCACACCGGCTGGATTCTCAACGCCCCCTCCTGCGGGGGCACCTCCGGGCATGCCGCCGGGCACCGGGTCGTCACGGACTACTGCCCGGACAACACGACCCACGAGGCCGCCCCGCCCACCAGCTGGCAGCACCGGCCAAGCCCGCACTTCCTCCACAGCGAGCCGAAGTTCAGCGCCGCCCTGATCATGTGCACCAGCGCCAACGCCCCCCACTACGAGGACAACATCGCCGGTCTCAACGCCGCTGATCACCTCGCGCGCCTCTCCGACATCGTCGTCCTGCCGACCTGGGACAACAGCACTGTGATCTTGCGTGAGCGCCTCAGCGACCGTCCCACGAAGGGCCAGCGGGTGGTCACCGTCGGAACCGACCCCGCCTCGACCGTATGGATCATGGCTCCGCGCTGGACCGGCACGGACTTCCGCGTCGTCCTGCGCTACCAGGAGGCGGACCACCCCTTCGTCCTCCCGGTGGCCGGCCGCCACCATGTCCTCGCTCTGTGCGCAGCCATCGCCACCGCCCTGGTGCTCGGCGAGGACCCGCAGGCCGTCGCCGAGCGGGCCGCTTCCTTCCGAGGAGTGCAACGCTCCCTTGTCACCCTCGGCACCGAGCGCCAGGTGACGGTGGTCGACTCCAGGGCCCGGCACCCCCGCGAGATCGCCCAAGACGTCGAGGCCGCCCGGATGCTGACCGAAGGATCCCTGATCGTCGCCCTGGCGCCCGACGGCATCGCCCGCGCCAGCACGCACGCGACGGACATCGGCAGCGCACTCGGCGGCCCGGACGCAGCGGTACCCGGTGGCGTCCTCGGCGGCGCCGATCAGGTGCTGCTCCTCCCGGTGACCACGACGCTGTCCGGGCACACCGTGCCTGACCCGCTCGACGCCATTGAGGAGGCTGCCCGGAAGCGGCTCGGCGACGGTGCGGTCCACCGCGTCCTCTCTGGCCCGTCCGAGCCGGGCCCTGAACAGCTGATCGGTGACATGGTCTCCGAGGGCGACCTGGTCCTGGTCGTCGGCACCGGACAGGCCGAACGGCTCGGGCCGCGCCTGCTGCTCCGCCTGGCCGCGCCCGCCGCACCGATCCCGCACGACCTGTGAGCCCGAACCACTCCGCTGGAGACGACCACGTGCCCTCCGATCCGCTGCCTGCCCTCACCGCTTCGGAACGCCGGCTGATTGTGCTGGTCGCCGCCGGTGCCAGCAACCAGCAAATCGCCGCCGATCCGGAGACACGGCTTCGCATCGACGACGTCCGCAGCGCGATCGAGACGGTGCTCGTCACGACCGGCACCCGCACGACGCTGCAGCTCGCTGCCTGGGCGGTCGCCCACCGAATCGTCACCCAGCCTGTGCACCCCAGCGGCGCACTGAGCATCAAGCCCACCCTCTCCCCTAGGCGGCTGCAGATCCTTCGCGGCTGGTCGGGAGGCCGGAGCACACCTGAGCTGACCGCGGACTTCGGTATCTCCCTTCCCACAATGCGCGGTTACTGCAAGGAGCTGCTGTCCGAGCTGAACACCGACTCCCAGTCCCAGGCCGTCGTCGTCGGCGTCCTGGCTCAGCTGGTGCTGCTGAGCGACATCAAACCCACCTGGCCGGCCGAACCGCTCGCCTTGCCGCTAGGAGGTGCGGCCCGGTGAATCGTCAGTGCCGAGCCAGAGGCTTGGGGATCACGGGAGTGTGCTTCGTACTCGGCGTCTTCCTCGGCGGCTCCGCGATCTACGTGCTGGAGCACCTCACCGAGGTTGGCCGCCCCATCTACGTCGGTATCTTCGCCGCGGCTGCCCTGACCGCCCTCGGAGTCGTCGACCGCGTGGTCAGCCGCCGCCTACCCCCACGCGACTCGTACCGCACCGGCACGCGCCGGTCCCGCTGAGTCCCACCGCGTTTCACCCCATGGCGGCCGTTCGGGCCAGGGCCGCACCCTTTCGACCACAGAGAGCCGACGTCCTCAGCACCCACCCGTCGCCAGGGCACCTCCCCCGGCGGCTTCTTCGCAGCCGCTCTCAGCGCGCTCGGCCCTTCGGCCGCGGCCCCGCATCTGACTCCGGCGCGCGTCACTGCCATGCTTCGCGCCCCCGATACGCCCGCCGGGTGAACCTCCCCGCCCCGGGACCGCCGAACGGGTGAATCCGGCGACGACTACGCACTGCGTGACCTCCTCACCCACGAGGGCGTCCGCCGCCGTCTCGATCCGATCCAGGACGCGGCACTCGAACGGGCTCTCGCCGCCTGCGCACTGGGCTCCGCCGCCCTGCCGGAGGCCCTGCGGAGCCGGTTGGAGGAGGCGTTGGAGCACGCGCGTGGGGTGCTCGAAAAGTCCCCGTTCGACCCGGGCTCGCCCGGAGGGAATCCGCTTGAGTGCCGCGTTCGAACAGCACCATCATCAGTCACCTCAGCTCTCGCGAACCCGTCCAACTCCGTTTCATGAGTGCGCCCTTGGCGCCGCCTTCATCGACTGGAACGGCTCCGCATACTCGAACACCAGCTACGTCTGGAGCTCTTCGTGAACAACGACACCGGCCAGGCCGCCGGCATCACCACTAGGACGGATCCGCTGACCCTGGTCGTCGGCGTCCATCTCGTCCTGTTCGAAGGCGACACCGTGCTCCTCGGCCGTCGTCATAACACCGGCTACGCGAACGGCCTGTGGCACGTGCCCTCCGGCCACATGGAGCCCGGCGAACCGGTGACCCGCTCGATGACGCGCGAGGCCAAGGAGGAACTCGGGATCCTCATCGCCGAGGAGGACCTCGTGCTCGTCCACACACTGCACCACCTCGACGCCGACGACGGCCGCAGCCGCCTCCAACTGTTCTTCCGGGCCGCCCGCTACGACGGCCAGGTCCAGAACGTCGAGCCGCACAAGTGCAGCGCTCTGCGCTTCTGGCCGCTCGACCAACTCCCTGCCAACACCGTGCCCTACACCGCCCACGCACTCGGCCAGATCACCCGCGGCAGCGCCCTGTCCACCGTCGGCTGGCCGGCATGAGCGCCCCCACCGTCCCCCACGACGTGGACCGGCTGCTGCGCAAGACGGCAAGACGCTACGAGTTGCTGGGCGTGCCCTCCCACGACCGCGCCGGGCACCCGAGCGTCTGGGAGGTCATCGACGGCAGCGGGCGCCGCCTGTTCGCCAAACGCCACAAGAACGCGCTCATGCACGAGCGGGAAACTGCGGCCTACCGGCTGCTCACGCCGGTGCTCGGCGAAGGGCGAGCGCCTGCTCTGCTTGCCGAGGCCCCTCGGTCGCTGCTTATCGTCACCTCTGCGCTTCCTGGAACCCCGGTCATCAGCACCGCCCTCACCACCACCGAGGAGCAGGAGGTGTACCAGCAGGCCGGACGACTCCTGGCCGCGATTCACGCTCAGCCGACGACCGGAGCGCCCGTCGGCAAGTACCTACCCTGGGCCGACGAGCGCGCACGGGCGCTGGCCCGCGCTCGCGACGCCCGCCTGACCGACGAGGACATCGAGGTCCTGGCCGAGGCCACCCGCACCGAGCCGCCGGCCACCGTGCTCGCCTACTGCCACGGCGACTACGGCCCGCGGAACTGGCTCGTGCGCCGCGACGACGACCGGCTGACTCTCGGGCTGATCGACTTCGAACGCAGCCACGTCGAAGCCCCAGCCCGGCGCGACCTGATGCGCATCACCCTCCAGCTCACACCCCATCGAGCCGACCTGCGAACCGCGTTCACCGTCGGGTACGGGCGCGACCTCACATCGCAGGAGCAGGCCGCTTGCCGGGCGTGGGCCGCGATCGACTGCCCCGCCGCCCTGCGCTGGGCCCTGGACCACCACAGGGACGAGGAGGTCATCGGCTACGCCCGCACCGTCCTTGATCTGCTGCGCGACCCGAACCCCGTCGCGTGAACACCTGTTCTTCCTCTATCGGTTGGAGCGCCATGCAGTCCCTGCGTCAGGCCGTCTGCGTCATCGTCCACGACGAGAAGGCAGGCAAGGTCGCCTGCGTCCTCTACGCCAACGACTCCTGGTCCACGGTCCCCGCCTGGACCATCCCCGGCGGTAAGGCCGAGGAGGGCGAACGACTCGACGAAGCAGCCGCCCGCGAACTGCGTGAGGAGGCGGGACTGATCGTCACTGCCGATGAGCTGCGCCTGGTCCACACCATCCAGGTCAAGGCTGGGTGGGACGGCAAAGGCCCATTCCTGCTCTCGGTCTTCGCCGCGACCTCATGGCGGGGCGAGCTCACGAACGCCGAGCCGGACAAGCACCTCGCCGTCCTGTGGATGGACACCTCGGCGCTGCCCGCCCCCATGTTCCCCACTTCGCACGCCGCCCTCACCGCCTACCTAGCTGGCGACGGGCGGGGATTCTCCACCTACGGCTGGAATGCCTCGGAGGATCTGCGCGCCCTGGTCGGGGCCTGAGATGGCCAGCCGCCACCGCCGCCCGCCCACCGGCGAGCAAGCAGCCCTGCCCGCCGACGTCGACCTGCGGCTGCTCAGCATCATCCAAGGCCGCACCATGACCGACGAAGGCGTCGCCACACTGCCCGGTGGACGGCACCCCTACGCCTACCGCACGCACTACCGGCCCGACGGAAGCGTCGACCGGCTGCCGGAGCGCCTGGCCCCTGGCCCGCTGCCCCCGCCGGGCCCGGGGCCCGGCTTCCTTCCCGCAGGCTGACTCGCCCGCTAAGCGACCCCGACTGGGTGGCGCCGATATCCGCTGACTCGCATCGCCTCCACAGAGAGCAACCCGGCAGATCCCGGCGGTGCACCAGCATCAGCCGCCCGATCGTCCGCATCCCGCCCAGACGGCGGTATCGTCGGTGAACCGCCGCTACCCGCCGCGCAGCGACCCGCCCGCCGGGCCACCGCTGCACCCATGCGAATGGGAGAGCACCTCAACATGACCCAGAACACCCCCATCCCCTCCGACCTGCGGCGGTGGGTCAACGAGCACCTGGCAGGCGTGGACCTGGTCGCGGACGTGTCCTGGCCCAAGGCGAAGTCTCAGGTCTGGCGCGTCAGCGCCGGCGACCAGGCCGCGTACGTGAAGATCAGCCCGAGCGCCCTGGACTACCAGCGCGAGATCACCGGCTACCAGCACGCCGAACACGCCCTCGACCCCGACGGTGCGCCTCAGCTCCTGGCCGCCGACACCGGCCTGCAGGCCATCCTGAGCTCGCCGCAGCCCGGCCTCGTCGTGCGCGCCCTGCCCCTGGACCTCCAGGACGAGCAGCGGGTGTACGAGCTCGCCGGGCGCTCGCTGCGCCGCTGGCACGACGCCTCCGCCCCGGCCACAGACCGAGAGCGCGACGCGATCGGTGCGTCCATGACGCAGCAGGCCGACGAGGCCGCCGCGTGCCTGGACAGCGTCGGCGACCAGCTGGACGCCGCCCAGCGCGCACTGGTGCGATGCGTGGCCGACGAGCTGCCGCAGCTGGGCCGCCAAGTGCCTGTGGTCTACCGGCACGGCGACTTCGCCACCCGCAACTGGCTCTGGGACAGCCCCAGCGGCATCCTCGGGCTGATCGACTTCGAGATGGCCGCCCCCGGGCTCGCCGCCGAGGAGTACATGTGGCTGTACGCCGCGGTGTGGGTGGAGCGCCCCGACCTCAAGACAGCGTTCTTCGACGGGTACGGCCGCCCGCTGACCGCCGAGGAGGACCGGCTGCTGCACCTGCTAACCACCCGGCTCGGCATCTCGTACCTGAACAGCGGCCTCATCAAGAACGACTCCGTGCTCATCGACCGGGGTCGGCTCGTCCTGGCCCGCATGGCCGACCAGGACCAGTAGTCGTCCGAGGGGTCGGCCCAGGCGACGAGTTCGTACTACTGTCCGACCCGGGCCTGGCCGCGCATCGTCGCGATGGGCCCGCATTGCAGTCGCACTCGCAGGGCTCATCAGGCGGCGACCTCGGCAGGCAGGTCACGCACCTGCAGGAACCGTTGCAGCTCATGCTTGCGGACGCGGTACTCGGATCCCACCCGCAGCACGGCGCACGGGTACTGGCCTGTCCGGGCGAGCCTGTAGCCGGTGGTGCGGCTCAGGCTGAGCAGTTCGTTCGCGTCAGTCAGGCGGATGGCCGGCGGGAGGCTGGCCATCCGCCTGCGGAGCGACAGGTCGGGCAGCTCCAGCACCCGGAGAAGGTCGGCGGTGGCGACGCGGTGCTGGTCGCCGACCTTGAGGACGGCACAAGGGTAGGTGCCCTCCTGGATCATGCGGTACCCGGTGCTGCGGGTGAGGTCCAGCAGCCTGTTGGCGTCGGCCACGAGCAGCGCGGGGGGAAGCTGCGCCAGGGCCTCGCGGGAGAAGCGCTTGGCCCGCGCCTTCGCAATCATGTCGTTCAAAGCAGCGCTCCCCCGTGCGGGATGTTCTCTGTCGGAGAAACTTCTACCACACTTGCTCGCGGAGCAGTGCAAAGCCAAGTTATGCTGCTTCCCATGACGAACAAGCCGGTCCCCACTCCACTCACGCGCCGTGTGGGCGAAGCCGTCCGCGAGGCGCGCACCCGCCTGGGGCTCTCCGCGCCCGAGGTCGCCAGGCGCTGCGCCGACCTCGGCGTGCCGATCCCGCCCACCGCGATCAACAAGATCGAGACGGCCGGGCGCGGCAGCCTGAAGATCGAGGAGGTTCTCGCGCTCGCCGTAGCGCTGAACCTGCCTGTCGCTTCCCTCCTGGTGCCGCTCGGGACGGAGGCCGCCACCGACCTGCTGCCGAACCTGCACCTCTCCAGCTGGGAGGCCGTTCAGCTGATCACCGGCGAGGGCGGCGCGGGCAACGAGCCGGAGGGCAGCCCGCGCTTCACGCTCGCGATGTTCCGCGAGCACGAGGTCGACGTGCAGACGGCGACGATCTCCACTACAGCCGCCCGCGAGTGGCGGGAGCAGGCAGGCAGGTCCTCCGTCGGGTCGGACAGATACGACCAGCTGACCCGCCAGGCGGCCGAGATGGAGCGCATCGCCCGCGAGGACTGCCGCCGCCTACTGGATACCCGTCAACGAATGCGCGACCTCGGCCTGCACCCGGCACCGCTGCCGGAGCACCTTGCATTTGTCGCCCAGGAAGAGGAGGTGCCCAACTGAAGGGCTCCATAACCCGCACGTGCTACTGCCGGGACTCGAAGACCGGCGCTCTCTACACCGCGTCAAACCCCTGCCCCAAGCTCAGGGCTCCCACGCACGGCAAGTGGTCCGTGCGCCAGGAGGTCGCCCCGGACGCCGAGGGCAAGCGCCGACAGTTCCGCCGCACCGGCTTCGAGACGTCGAAGGAGGCGCAGAAGGAGCTGGACCGGGTCCGGGCGCTCCTCGCCCTGGCGGACGAGGACGATCCCGATGCGCTGACCCGCGTCAGCGACCTGATCATGCTGTGCCAGAAGGAGCGCTCGCCGCTCCCGACCCCGGAGAACACTGCCCGGCTGCTGCGGGCAAAGGTCAAGCTGACCAGCCGCATCACGGTCGGCGAGTGGCTGGATTTCTGGCTCAAGGGCAAGAAGAAGCTCCGGCCTACGGGATCGACGCGCTATGACGTTGATATCCGCTGCCACCTCAAGCCGCGCATCGGCGACAAGCGACTGGACCAGCTGACCATTGAGCACCTCGACGAGATGTTCGAGGGAATCGACGCGACCAACGCGGAGATCCTGGAGCAGAACGCTCAGCGGCGGCAGGCCCTCGCGGACCTCAAGCTGATCCAGGGCCGGGCGGCGCGCCGGACCGCCCGCGAGGCCATCGCCGCCATGCCGCCCTTCCGCCGGGTCACGGGGCTGTCCTCACAGCACCACATCAAGGCCACGCTGCGGGTTGCGCTGAACGCCGCGATCACCCGGCAGTTGATCACCTTCAATCCCGCGCAGCACGTCGAGCTGACGACCGCGCCGAAGCCCAAGGCCCTGGTCTGGACGGCGGCCCGCATCGCCGAGTGGGAGCGGACCGGGAAGAGGCCGTCCCCGGTTATGGTCTGGACTCCGGACCAGGCCGGCGTGTTCCTCGACCACGTCTCCGACCACCGGCTCTATGCGCTGTGGCACCTGTTCTGCTTCCGGGGCCCGCGCCGGGGCGAGGGCGTCGGCGCCCGCTGGGTCGACTTCGACGAGGACAACCGGTCCCTGTCGGTGGAGACCCAGCTCGTGCAGCTGGGCTGGAGCGTCTTGGAGGGCGAGCCGAAGACCGCCAGCGGTGTTCGCATCGTCGCCCTGGACCTGGACACCACCAGCGTCCTGGTACACCACCGGGCGCTGCAGAAGGCGGAGCGGCTCCGCTTCGGCCCCGGATGGGCCGACACGGGCCGCATGTTCGTGGAGGAGGACGGCACCTGGCTCCACCCGGGCAAGGTCAGCGACCTCTTCGGCCGCCTGGTGGAGGAGGCCGGCCTCCCGCCGGTCCGGCTGCACGACCTTCGGCACCTGGCCGCCACGCTCGCTCTGGTGGCGGGCATCGACCCCAAGGTCGTCTCGGAGATGCTCGGCCACAGCGACACGGCCATCACCCGCGACATCTACCAGACCGTCCTGGACGACATCGCGCGGGAGGCGGCCGAGGCCGTCGTGAAGCTCGTCCCCCGCCGCAAGGCGGTCTACCCTCGGCCCGGCATCGTCGTCGCCTGACCCTCCACCGACAGCGCCCGCCAGGAGATTCTTCCTGGCGGGCGCTGTCGTTCCAGGAGGCTGCATCGGTGCAAAATTTCACGCTCCGTCACCGAGCAGCGGGGGTGCGATGGATGCCGCGAGGCTCGGCGGCCGAGGCCCCGCCGAGTCCGCCTTGACGGCACTCTGGAGCTCCGGGCAATTTTCGGGCAATTTCCTGGCATGTACGCGCCATGGTCTAGACCACACAATTGATCATGTACACGAAAAAGCCCAGGTCAGAGAGTATCTGACCTGGGCCTCGATGAGCCGCCTATGGGATTCGAACCCATGACCTACGCATTACGAGTGCGTTGCTCTGGCCAACTGAGCTAAGGCGGCACCGCTGCCCGGACGTTTGCCCTGGCCTGGTGGGGTCAAGGGTCGCATCGGCAACGCGGGCCAGTCTACACAGTTTCGGGGGGTGATCCGTACCGGCGGGTCGGCGGGTGGATCACGGGTGGATCAGGCGGAGGAGACGGCGAGCTTGGCGGCGAAGCCGGCGAAGACGAGGGCGACGCTGCTGGTGAGGCCGGCGGAGAGGCGCTTGCGGCGGCGGAAGGCGTTGGCGAGGTTGGTGCCGGTGAAGATCACCAGGGAGAGGTAGAGGAAGGAGAAGGTCTGGAGGATGCCGCCGAGGAGGATGAAGGACAGGGCGGGGGCGCCGTAGCCGGTGTCGACGAACTGGGTGAAGAAGGAGAGCAGGAAGAGGATCGCCTTCGGGTTGAGCAGGCTGACCACCAGGGCCCGGCGGAACGGCCGCTCGGCGTCGGTGGCGGCGTCCTCCTCCGTCGCGGAGTCGGAGATCACGTGCCGCTCGCGCCACAACTGCCGGGCGGCCCGCAGCATGCCGAAGCCGATCCACAGCAGGTAGCCCGCACCGCCGAACTTCACGACGGCGAACACCGCCGGGTTGGCCCGCAGCAGGGAGGCCGCGCCGATCGAGGTGAGGCTGATCAGGGTGAGGTCGCCGAGGAAGACGCCGCACGCGGCGCGGTAGCCGGTGCGTATGCCCTTGCGGGCGGCGACGGACAGCACGTACAGCGAGTTGGGTCCGGGCAGCAGGACGATGACCAGCGCGCCGATGACGTACGTGGTCAGGTCGTGGACTCCGAGCACGGCGGGCTCCAGGGCTCAGAAACGGGGAGGGGCTGCGCCATGCTATCCGCCAGCCCCGTCACCCGTTAACACTCCTGACAGCCCGAGGAACAGCCACCGGCCGAGGCCTGCCAGGATGAACAGCCACCGGAGGAGGCCCGCTCAGGAGGAGCAGATCGTCCCGGTGGTCGGGGCCTCGCCGCCGAGCAGGTAGCGGTTGACCGCGGTGTCGATGCAGGTGTTGCGCCGGCCGTAGGCGGTGTGGCCGTCGCCGTCGTAGGTGAGCAGGCGCCCCGACTCGAGCTGCCCGGCCAGGGACTTGGCCCAGGCGTACGGGGTGGCGGGGTCGCGGGTGGTGCCGACCACGACGATCGGGGCGGCGCCCGCGGCGCGGATGGTGTGCGGGGCGCCGGTGGCCTTGACCGGCCAGTAGGCACAGCCGAGGGCCATCCAGGCCATGTCGCGGCCGAAGTGCCCGGACGCCTGCTGGAAGTCGGGCACGGCGGTCTGCACCGCGGTCGGGTCGGCGAACGGAGCGGGCAGGTCGAGGCAGTTCACGGCCATGTTGGCGAACATCAGGTTGGGGTAGCGGCCCTCCGCGCTGCGCTCGTAGTACTGGTCGGACAGGTCGAGCAGGGCCCCGCCGTCGCCGGCCTCGGCGGCGGTGAGCGCGTCGCGCAGGGTGGGCCAGAGCGCCTCGGTGTACATCGCCTGGATCACGCCGGTGGTGGCCAGCGCCTCGGTGAGCTTGCGGCCCGACTCGGCGGGCAGCGGCTGGGCGTCGATCTTCGTGAACAGGGCGTTGAGTCGGTCGCCGACCTCCTGTTCGCTGTGGCCGAGCGGGCAGTCCTCGCGCTTGGCGCAGTCCTTCGCGAACGCCGCCCAGGCCGTCTCGAAACCACCCGCCTGGGTACGGTTCCCGGCCCGGGAGTCGAGGGACGGGTCGACCGCTCCGTCGAGCACCATCTTGCCCACCCGGCTGGGGAACAGGCCCGCGTACGTGGAGCCGAGGAAGGTGCCGTACGACTTGCCGACGTAGCTGAGCTTCTGGTCGCCGACCAGCGCCCGCAGCACGTCCATGTCGCGGGCCGCCTCCACGGTGGAGACGTGGCCGAGCACGTCGCCGGACTTCTGCGCGCAGGCCGCCGCGAACTCCTTGTCGGCGGCGACCAGCGTGTCGATCTCCGACTGGTTGTCAGGAGTGATGTCGGTGGCGGTGTACGCGTCCATCCGGTCGCCGCTCAAACAGGTCACCGGCGCGGACTGGCCAGCCCCGCGCGGATCGAAGCCCACCAGGTCGTAGGTGGAGCGCACCCCGGCGTCGTAGCCCGGCGCGACCGCGCGCACGTAGTCGACCGCCGAACCGCCCGGCCCGCCCGGGTTGAGCAGCAGCGACCCCAGGCGATGCGCCGGGTCGGTGGCGGGCCGGCGGATCGCGGCCAGCGTCAGGTCGTGGCCGTCACCGGGGTGCGCGTAGTCCAGCGGCACCTTGAAGGTGGTGCACTCGAAGTCGCCGTTGCACGACTGCCAGCTCAACTGCTGCGCGTAGTAAGGGGCGAGGCCGGCCGGGATCTCCGCGGGCAGCGGCTCCAGCGGCGTGGCCCCGGCCGCCGGCGCGACCGCCCCACCCGGCAGGCCGTCACTCGACACACCCGTCGGCGACACCGCGGAGCCCGAGGTGCAGCCGGACAGCAGCACGGCAGCGGACAACACGGCAGCCGACGCGACCCGACGGGACCGGGCAGCTCGCATGGATGGGTCCTCTCCCCTTGACTCCGACTCGACGCCGGAACCCCGAGCCTAGCGGCCCGCCCCGCCGCCACCCGGTACCCGACCCGGCCGCCCACCCCCGCCTGGCCGATCATCCGACCGGAATTGACCCGCCCGGCGCTACCCCCATCGCCCGGACCCCGACAACCCCCGCGGACCCGTCACTGCTTGGCCAGCCCCTCCGCCAGGTACTGCACCGCGACCCGGACCAGCCGCAGCCGCTCCCGGTCCGCCGTGTAGTCCTGCACGATGTCGGAGATCCTCACCTCGGCCTTCGCCGCCCGACCGGTGCCGCCGCGCAGAGCCGTCTGCAGCTTGTGCGCGGCGGCCAGCCCGTCGGCGTCGTTCTTCGCCGCGGCCAGCAGCAGCTTCGCGGTCGCCGACTCCGGGGCCTCGGCCGCGGCCGCGGTGAGCGCGGCGGCGTCGTACCGGCCGGAGACCGCGGCGGCGGCGCCGTACAGGTCGGGGCGGGCCAGCCCGGCGGCGGCCGCGCACGGGGCGCCTCCGTCCACGCCGAGCACGCTCCAGCCGCCCGGACCGGCCGGCAGGGTGCGGAACGCCGCGCCGACCGCCGTCCGCAGCGCCGCGTCATCGGCGACCGCCTGCGGCGCGGCGGCCACCAGGTCGCACGGGTGGCCGGTACCGCTTGGCGCCTCGGGGGCGACCACCACGAACGGCCGCGCCTTGCCGAGCTTCACCGCGGACGCCACCCCGTCGAAGACGTCCGGCAGATCGGCGTCGGCGGTCCGCCCGGCCGTACCGGAGTGCAGCACGATCACCGGGAACCGCGCCGCCGTGTCCTGCTGGTACTGGGCCGGCAGCCACACCCGCACCGTCCGCGGCCGCCCGTCCGGACCGGCCACCGTCCCCTGCCGAAGCTCCCCGCCGGCCACCTGCCCGACCACCCCGAACGCCGTCACCGAAACAGCCACGGACGGGGACGCGGACGCGGAAGGTGCCGAGGTCCCGGGCGACGGCCCGCCGGACACCTCCATGGCCCGGTCCACGCTGCCCGCCACCGGCTGTTCCTCCGCACCGACGGTGGCCGCCGCATCGCGCAGCGCCCCGCCCACGGACGGGCGGCCCAGCAGCACCGCCACCGCCAGCGCGCTCACGCCCATCAGGCACAGCGCCGCCGCGCCCGCCCGCACCAGCACCGGCCGGACCTCCGCCGCCAGCTCGTACCGCTGCGCGGCCCGCAGGTCCCGCCACCGCACCATCGCCGACCGGGCCAGCCACCCGCCCGTCACCGCGGCCACCAGCAACAACAGAACGAGGAGCGGACGGGGCATGGGCGCACCACCTCGGGAAAGGACCGGCTGCCGGACGCAACGGCGTGGTCAGTGCACAGGGTGCAAGACGTCACGCCCCGAGGCCCCCGGGCGGTACGGGCGACTCCCGACGTTCACTCGAACGAGCGACCTGACGCGGCATCAGCCGACGACCCGTCAGCGACCGGCCCAGCACGCCCCGCACACAGACCAAGCCCCCCGCACCGCTAGCCCGCGCGCAGCGCCACCGTCATCGCCTCCACCGCGAGCAGCGGGTCGACGTTGCGGTCCAGCGCCTCCCGGCAGGCCAGCACCGCCTCGATCCGGCGCAGCGTGTTCTCCGGGCGGCCGTCCTCGGCGACCCGTTGCAGCGCGGGGCGCTGGTCCTCGTTGGCCAGGGCGCCGCCCGCGCCGAACTGCAGGGCGAGCACGTCGCGGTAGAAGCCGAGCAGGTCGCCGAGGGCCACGTTCAGGGTCTCGCGGCGGGTCCGGGTGGCCCGGCTCTTCTGACGCTTCTCCAGCTCCTTCACCGCACCGGCCATCCCGCGCGGCGCCCGGCTGCCCTCGGCGGCGCCGTACGCGGCCCGCAGGTCGTCGGTCTCCTTGGCGTCCTGCGTCTCGGCGAGCGCCTCGGCGTCCGCCTTCGCGGTGTCCACCAGCCGCTGCGCGGCGGCCAGGCAGCCGCCCAGGTCGGCGACCTCCAGCGGGATCCGCAGCACCTCCGACCGCCGCGACCTGGCCTGCTCGTCCACCGCCAGGCGGCGCGAGCGGTCGATGTCGCCCTGCGCGGCCAGCGCGGCCAGCCGGGCCGTCCCGGGCTCCACGCCGTCCCGGCGGACCAGCATGTCCGCCACCGCCTCCGCCTCGGGCGTCCGCAGCACCAGCAGTCGGCAGCGTGACCGGATGGTCGGCAGGACGTCCTGCACGGACGGCGCGCACAGCAGCCACACCGTCCGCGGCGAGGGCTCCTCGACGCCCTTCAGCAGCGCGTTCGCCGCGGCTTCGGTCAGCCGGTGCGCGGCGTCGATCAGGATCACCGACCAACGACCGCCGGTCGGGTAGCTGGCGGCCCGTAGCACCAGGGCGCGCATGTCACCGACGCCGATCGACAGGCCGTCGGTCCGCACCTGCTTCACGTCGGCGTGGCTCCCGGACAGCACGGTGTGGCAGCCGTCGCAGAACCCGCAGCCCGGCGTGCCGCCCAGCTCCAGGTCCGGGCTGGTGCACTGCAGCGCCGCCGCGAACGCCCGCGCCGCCGTCACCTGCCCCGCCCCGGGCGGGCCGGTGAACAGCCAGGCGTGCGTCATCAGCGAGGCGTTCCCACCCGGGATCCCCGCCACCTGGCCGCGCCCGGCCGACACCGTCGCCCGTGCGGCCCGAGCAGCGGCCTCCAGCTGCTCGACCACCCGGTCCTGCCCGACCAGGTCGTCCCACACACTCACGCCGCGCTCCTACTCGCCGTCCACCGGCACCGAGCCTAACGCCGCCGACGGACACGGCCGCCCGGACAACGGGAACGGGGGCCCCGGAAGGCCCCCGTCGCCAAGCACTCCACCGCTGAGCCTCGGACGTCAGTCCTTGCGGCGGCGCCACCCACGGCGCGGCTGCTCGTCCTGCTCCGGCTCCGGCGCGTCGACCTCCCAGCGGGCCCACTCCTCGCGCGAGCCGAGCAGCGAGTCGGTCAGGCTCGGCAGGTCGTCCATCGGGGTCTCCTCCGCCCAGTCCGGACGCGGTCGCAGCTCCCGGGTACGGGTCGAGTCGTCCTCGTCGCGGAACAGCCCCGGCGGCACCCGGTCCGCCGCGCCGTCCTCGGGCTTCGGCGATGCCTTCGGCTCCGCCTTGGGCAGGACCGCAGTCTCGTCGGCGGCCGGCACCGCAGGCAGCACCGCGGTCTCCTCCGTCCCCGGCACCGCAGGAAGCACGGCCGTCTCGTCGGCCGCCGGCACCGCAGGCACCACGGGCAGCACCGCCGTCGACCCGCCCGACGCACCGTCAGCCGACGCACCGTCAGCCGGCGAGGCGTCAGCCCGCTTCGCCGCCTCGACCGCGGCCTTCCGCTCGGCCTCCGGAATCTCCCGGGTCACCTCGCCGTCGGCCTTGTCGCCCGCACCGCCGCCCGCCGCCACCTGCGGCAGCTCCGCCGTCACCGCGTCACCGGACTCGGCCGCAGCACCGGTTGCAGCACCCACCGCAGCAGCCTCCGCAGCCAGCCGCGCCGTCTCCGCGCGCTGCAGCGCCTCCTCGGCGCGGCGCCGCTGCTCCTCGCGCTGCAGCTCCCGCTGCCGCTGGAACTCGGCCCGTGCGGCCTCCTCCGCGGCGGCCAGCCGTGCGGCCTCAGCCTCGGCAGCCCGGCGCTTCTCGTCCGCGGCCCGGCGCTCGGCCTCCTCGGCAGCCTTCTTCGCGGCCTCCGCCTCCGCGGCGCGCCGGGCGTCGGCCTCGGCCCGCAGCCGCGCCTCCTCGGCGACCCGGGCGGCTTCCTCCGCGGCCAGCCGGTCCTTCTCGGCCTGCTCGCGCCGCAGGTCCTCCAGCAGGGCGACCCGCTTGCGCTCGGCCTCCTCGGCGGCCTTCTTCGCGGCCTCCGCCTCGGCGGCGCGGCGGGCGGCAGCCTCGCGGGCCACCCGCTCCTGCTCGGTCTTGGCGGCCTTCTCGTGGTCGGAGAGCGGCAGCTCGCGGTCGAGGCGGTGGCGGATCGAGGTGGTGACGGCGGCGGCGGCCTGCGAGCCGTCGACCACCAGGTACCGGGCGGGGTCGGCGGCGGCGAGCGCCAGGAAGCCGGACCGGACCCGCTGGTGGAACTCGGTGGGCTCGGACTCCAGCCGGTCCAGGGCCTCGGTGAAACGATCCCGCGCGGCGTCCGGGTCGACGTCCAGCACGACGGTCAGGTCCGGCACCAGCCCGCCGGTCGCCCAGCGGGAGATCCGCGCGACCTCGGTGGCGGCGAGGTCCCGGCCGGCGCCCTGGTAGGCGATCGAGGAGTCCATGTACCGGTCGGTGATGACCACGGCGCCGCGCTCCAGCGCGGGCCGGATCACGTTCTCGACGTGCTCGGCGCGGTCGGCGGCGTAGATCAGCGCCTCGGCACGGTGCGACAGGCCGGTGTTGCCGACGTCCAGCACCAGCGCGCGCAGCCGCTGCCCGATCGGGCTGCCGCCGGGCTCGCGGGTGAGCACCACCTCGTGGCCCTTGGCGCGGATCCACTCCGCGAGGGCCTGCGCCTGGGTGGACTTGCCGGCGCCGTCGCCGCCCTCCAGGGCGATGAAGTAGCCCTGGCCGGCCGCCCGGTGCGGCGCGATCTCGGCGTTGCCGCGGACCGCCTGGGCCAGCTCCCGGCCGAACGGGACCACGCCGCGCTGGTCGTCGGTCTTCAGCAGGACGACGGCGGCGAGCACCAGGGTGAGCAGTCCGGCGGTGGAGACGGCCAGCGCGGCCCCTCCGTGGATGAAGGTGAAGCTGCCGGTGCGCTCCTGGCCGAAGGCGACCTCGCCGTAGGCGGCGGCCAGCAGCGGCATGGCGACCAGCGAGGCGCCGACCACGGTGCGCAGCACCGCGTACAGGTGCTCGGTGACCTTGCCGAGGCGGATCTCCTCGATCTCCTGGGCGAGCAGGCCGCGGCCGGTGGCGATCACCACGCCGGCGGCGAGGCCGGCCAGCACGGTGAGCAGCAGCACCAGGACGAAGTCCAGCACCAGGCCGGCGAGGATCAGCGCCACGCCCTCGGTGACCAGGCCGAGCGCGAGCAGCCGGCGGCGGGACAGGCCCGGGAGGGTGGCCCGGCTGAGCCGGATGCCGAGCGCGGGCGAGCCGGCGGCGGCCAGTACCAGCAGGCCGTAGCCGATCGGCCCGGCGCGGTGCTCGACGGCGGTGAGCAGGCCGAGTGAGGCGACGCCGGCCATCGTGGCGTACGCGGCGGCGATCGAGAAGGTGAAGTACGGGGCGGAGCCGGTGCGGCCCTTCTTCAGGGACGGTCCGGGGGTCGCGTCGGTGGGCGCGCGCAGGCCCTGCAGCGGGGAGCGCGGCCGGGTGTCGGCCCCGGCGGGCAGCTCCTGGAGGTACAGCAGCGCGGCGTTGGTGACGAACAGTGCGGCCGCGCCGAGCGCGGCGCAGGTGACCTGGTGGTCGCGCAGCCAGTCCAGGCCGAGCGCGGCGAGCACGTTGCTGAGCAGGGTGAAGGCGACCAACCCGGTGGCGGCGAGCGGCAGCGCGGCCCAGCCGGTGCGGGCGTCGAGGGTGCGGACGGCGTCCAGCGAGGCGGCGGACGGCGGTCCGGGCTGCTCGGGGACGGCCAGCAGGGCGGGGACGGCGGCGGCCTTGCCGATGGTCCAGATCCGCTCGGCGGCACCGGCCAGGAACGCGGTGCCGAGCAGCACCCAGGTGGCGGAGCCCGGCGCCCAGATCGCCCACCAGGGGGCGAGGCCGATCAGCACGGCCCGGGCCAGGTCGGAGCCGAGCAGCGCCCAGCGCCGGTCGATCCGGCCGCCGACCAGTGCGTGCACCGGGCCGAGCAGCGCCGCGCCGATCAGGCCGGTGGCCAGCAGCCGGGCGGCGAAGAGCGCGGCGACGGCGAGCGCGAGGGCCCGGTAGCCGTGCCCGAACTGCTCGCCGAGCGCGGCGGCGACCACCACCAGCGGGACGAGCAGCAGTACGCCCAGCCGGTCCGCGGTCCCGCCGAGCAGCTGGGTGGTCCACAGCTTCCGGTAGGGCCGCAGCCTCAGCAGCGCACGGGCCCGCTCGCCGGGTGTCCCGGCGGGAGCGACCTCGGGGAGGCCGGGTGCGGCGGTGCGTGCGGTGGGGGGCAGCTCCTCGGACGTCATACGGTCAGCGTAGCGAGTGCCGGGCACGGAGATTAACGGGCCCGCCCGGATTCGAACAGGCCCGTTACGGAGTGTCCGTCAGCTCTCCTCGGAGCCCTTGGCGGCCGTGGTCTTCTTCGCGGCGGTGGTCTTCTTCGCCGCCGCGGTCTTCTTGGTGGCCGCCGTGGTCTTCTTGGCCGCGGTCTTCTTCGCCGCCGTCTTGGTCGCGGTGGTGGCCTTCTTGGCGGGGGCCTTCTTCGCCGGGGCCTTCTTGGCGGTCTTCTTCACCGGTCCGCGGGCCCGCTTCTCGGCGAGCAGCTCGAAGGCCCGCTCGGGGGTGATGGTCTCGACCTCGTCGTCCTTGCGGAGCGTCGCGTTGGTCTCCCCGTCGGTGACGTAGGGACCGAACCGGCCGTCCTTGACCACCACCGGCTTCTCGCTGACCGGGTCGTTGCCGAGTTCCTTGAGCGGCGCGGCGGCCGCGGCCCGCCCGCGCTGCTTGGGCTGGGCGTAGATCGCCAGCGCCTCCTCCAGCGTGATGCTGAGCAGCTGGTCCTCGCTGGTCAGCGAGCGGGAGTCGGTGCCGCGCTTGAGGTACGGGCCGTAGCGGCCGTTCTGCGCGGTGATCTCGTTGCCCTCGGCGTCGGCGCCGACCACCCGGGGCAGCGACAGCAGCCGCAGCGCGTCCTCGAGCGTGACGGAGTCCAGGTCCATGGTCTTGAACAGCGAGGCGGTGCGCGGCTTGACGGCGTTCTTGCCGGTCTTCGGGGTGCCCTCGGGCAGCACCTCGGTGACGTACGGGCCGTACCGGCCGTCCTTGGCGACCAGCGGGTTGCCGCTCACCGGGTCGGTGCCGAGGCTGCGCTCGCCGCTGGGCTTGGCCAGCAGTTCCTCGGCGAGGTCGACGGTGAGCTCGTCCGGCGGCAGCTCGTCGGGGATGTCGGCGCGCTGGCCGGGCTCGCCCTCGACCGTGGAGGGGCGCTCCACGTACGGGCCGTAGCGGCCGACCCGGAGCACCAGGCCCTCGCCGATCGGGAAGGAGCTGATCTCCCGGGCGTCGATCGCGCCGAGGTCGGTGACCAGCTCCTTCAGTCCGCCGAGGTGGTCGCCGTCGCCGTTGCCGGCCTCGGCGGCGGTACCGGCGCCGTCGCCCTCACCGAAGTAGAAGCGCTTCAGCCACGGCACGGACTCGGCCTGGCCGGCCGCGATCCGGTCGAGGTCGTCCTCCATCCGCGCCGTGAAGTCGTAGTCGACGAGCCGGCCGAAGTGCTTCTCCAGCAGGTTGACCACGGCGAAGGACAGGAAGGACGGCACCAGGGCGGTGCCCTTCTTGAAGACGTACTTCCGGTTGATGATCGTGTCGATGATCGAGGCGTAGGTGGACGGGCGGCCGATCTCCCGGTCCTCCAGCTCCTTGACCAGCGACGCCTCGGTGTAGCGGGCCGGCGGCTTGGTGGCGTGGCCCTCGGGGGTGATCCGCTCGGCCGCCAGCGGGTCGCCCTCGGTGACCTGGGGCAGCCGGCGCTCGCGGTCGTCCAGCTCGGCGTTGGGGTCGTCGGCGCCCTCCACGTAGGCCTTCAGGAAGCCGTGGAAGGTGATGATCTTGCCGGAGGCGGAGAACTCGGCGTCCCGGCCGTCCGCGGAGCGCCCGCCGACCTTGACGGTGACGGACTGACCGACCGCGTCCTTCATCTGCGAGGCGACGGTGCGCATCCAGATCAGCTCGTACAGCCGGAAGTCGTCGCCGGAGAGGCTGGTCTCGGCGGGCGTGCGGAACCGGTCGCCGGACGGGCGGATCGCCTCGTGCGCCTCCTGCGCGTTCTTCACCTTGGACGCGTAGGTGCGCGGCGCGTCCGGCAGGTAGTCGGCCCCGTACAGCTGGGTGACCTGGGCGCGGGCGGCGTTGATCGCGGTGTCCGACAGCGTGGTGGAGTCGGTACGCATGTAGGTGATGAAGCCGTTCTCGTACAGCTTCTGCGCCACCTGCATGGTCCGCTTGGCACCGAAGCCCAGCTTGCGGCTGGCCTCCTGCTGCAGCGTGGTGGTGCGGAACGGCGCGTACGGGGAGCGGCGGTACGGCTTGGACTCGACGCTGCGGACGCTGAACGCGGACTGCTCCAGCGCGGCGGCGAGCGTGCGGGCGGCCTGCTCGTCGAGCTGCAGGGTGTTCGCGGCGTTCTTGAGCTGCCCGTCGGAGCCGAAGTCGCGGCCGGTGGCGACGCGCTTGCCGTCGACGGTGATCAGGCGGGCGCCGAAGGTCTCCGGGCTCGCCGCGTCGGCGGCCGTGCGGCCGGTGCCGAAGGTGGCGACCAGGTCCCAGTACGAGGCGGAGGTGAAGGCCATCCGCTCGCGCTCGCGCTCGACCACCAGGCGGGTGGCCACCGACTGGACGCGGCCCGCCGAAAGCTTCGGCATGACCTTCTTCCACAGCACCGGGGAGACCTCGTAGCCGTAGAGGCGGTCCAGGATGCGGCGGGTCTCCTGCGCGTCGACCAGGCGCTGGTTGAGGTCGCGCGGGTTGCGCACGGCCTCCTGGATCGCGTCCTTGGTGATCTCGTGGAAGACCATCCGGTGCACCGGCACCTTGGGCTTCAGCACTTCCTGCAGGTGCCACGCGATGGCCTCGCCCTCGCGGTCCTCATCGGTGGCGAGGTAGAGCTCGTCGGACTCCTTGAGCAGCGACTTCAGCTTCGTGACCTGGGACTTCTTGTCCGGGTTGACCACGTAGATGGGAGCGAAGTCGTGGTCCACGTCGACTCCGAGGCGGCGCACCTCGCCGGTGTACTCGTCCGGGACCTCGGCGGCCGTGCCGGGCAGGTCGCGGATGTGACCGACGCTGGCCTCGACGATGTAGCCGGGCCCGAGGTAGCCCTTGATCGTCTTGGCCTTGGCCGGCGACTCGACGATGACGAGTCGCTTGCCGTGGGCGGTCTCGCTGCTCGGGGACACCTTCGCTCTTCTCTCCCGGTCGTTTACCTGAGCTCTGGCCGTTTACCTAAGCCCTTGGGCTGCCGCAGCGCGACGGCCCCACCAGCGGAGTGTGACCGTACCCTGGCCACCCTTGTCAAACGGACGGATACCGCTTTTTCACCGGCAAGGCCGACCGACGCCACTCGAACGGTAACCCGATGAGACGCGTTCGGGCATGTCTTTCCCCGGCAAGCGGGCCAGGGCGGCGGGCGGTGCGGCGGGTGTGGGGGACGGCCGGAACCGGACCCCGGGCAGGCCGGGTCGGCACGTGCGGAGAAGGCCGGAGCAGCGCGGCGGGGTCGTTTCGTCAGCGGAACGCGACGGCGAACAGGGTCAGCCCGCCGGCCAGCGCCGAGCTGCCGAGCACCGCCCAGAACAGGTCGGCGGGCAGGGTCGACAGGTCCTGGTGGGCGGCCAGCACCACCCGGTCCGGGCGCCGCGGGTCGTAGGCGACCTGGACGGCGGCGCCCGGCACCAGCCGCGGCGGACGGCGCAACGGGGTGTGTCCGCGCGGGCGGGCCAGCACCAGCCGGCCGTCCTCGGCGAACGCGCCGGCGGGGCGCAGCTCGTGCACCGCGGCGAGCCGGCCGCCGGGCGGGTCGGCGGAGTGCGGGTCGGTCAGGTAGGAGAGCAGCGGGCTGCCGTCGAGGGCCTCCGCGGGCTCCCGGTCGGCCACCACCTGTGCGGTGGCGGCCACCCCGTGCCTACGCAGCCGGTGGCGAAGTCGCAGTTCCACGGCGCACCACAGCAGCAGTGCGCTCCCGAAGATCGTCAGGACCGCCCCGCCCACCAGCGTCGTCGGCGTCTCCACCCGGCCCTCCCCCGCGCTGTCCACAGCCTGTGGACGACCAGCCTGGCATCCGGTGGACAACCCGCGGTGGACTTCCGGCATACGGGGGGCGACCCGACGGCGACCTCGCAGTGAACGCGACGGGGACGGGTCCTGACGGCATGTCACCGTCCGGGCGCGAGCGTCACGGTCCGGCAACCCGCGTCACAGCCGGGAAACCGACCAAACCGCGGGGCGGGGTGCGCACGTGTCCACCACCGAAGGACACCACCGGCACCGCCCCCACGAGAGGTAACCGCCATGAACACCCGTCGCCTGCTCGGCACCGCCGCCCTGCTGACCGCCGCCGTCGCCACGCTGACCGCCTGCGACCCCTCCGACGCCCCCGCCGCGCCGGGCGCCACCGCCTCGGCCACCGCGAGTGCCACCGCGGGCGCCACCCCCTCGACCGCCCCCACCGCGTCCGTCAAGCCGACCGCGAGCACCAGCGCCAAGCCGTCCGCTGCGAAGCCCTCCGCGAGCCACACCGGTGCCGCGCCGGCGAACTGCACCACCGCGGCCCAGCGGCCCGGTCACCGCGTGATCAACGTCACCGCCGGAACGGCCGACAAGCTGACCGCCACCGCGACCACGTTCATCTGCGGCCCGGACATCGACAACGACGGCTACTACCAGGCGACCGGCGCCGCTTCCAGCTACTCGTTCGCCTCCGGTGCGACCGCCCAACTGGTCACCGTCTCGGGGGCGGTGGGCACCGGCCCGGTCTCCGTCGCCGCGCTGGTCCAGCACGTCAACGACTGCGCGGCGCACCACGAGCCCGCCGCGCCGTACTCCTGCTTCGGCGGGATGTACGACATCACCACCGACGCCTCCGGCAAGATCACCGCGATCACCGAGCTCTACCACCCGTGACCTGTCGGTGCGTTCAGCGCACCGGCTCGATGAAGCCCTGCTCGGTGAGCAGCCGCAGCGACTCCGGAACCCGGTCGCGCAGCGCCACCCGGTCCTCACCGAGCAGTTGGGCGATCGCGTCGACGATCTCGCCCGCCGCGAGGGTGCCGTCGCAGACGCCGACGAAGCCCGCGCCGACGGTGTCCACCTTGGTGGCCCGTCGCATGCCCCGGTTGTGACGGAGGATCACGTGTTCCGGGTCCTCCGAGCCGGGCTCGCCGACCTGCTCCTGGACCACCTCGTCGGCGAGCAGGAAGCGGGCGGCCAGCAGGTCCGCGTCGTCCCGGCTGCGCAGGAAGTCCTGCCGGGCGAACCACTCGTCGATGTGCGGGCCGAGCGGCTGCTCCACGGGGTGCGGCCAGTCCTCGATCCGCACCACGGGGTCGGTCGCGCCGGACGCCCGCAGGGTGATCCAGCCGAAGCCGATGCCCTCCACCCCGGCCTCCTCGAAGCCGTCCAGCCACTGCTCGTACCGGGCCAGGTAGTCCTCGCCCAGGTGGTCGCCGCCGTCCCGCAGCCACAGCTCGGCGTACTGCGCGACGTCCTGCACCTCGCGCTGCACCACCCAGGCGTCCAGCCCGGTGCCGGCCACCCAGCCGGTCAGCCGCTCGTGCCAGTCCTCGCCCTTGACGTGCTGCCAGTTCGCCAGCAGCTGGCAGTAGCCGCCGGGTTCCAGGTGCGCGGCGGCGCCGCGGACCACGCTGCGGCACAGCTCGTCCCCGGCCATCCCGCCGTCCCGGTAGGTGAACCGGCCCGCCGGGGAGATCACGAACGGCGGGTTGGAGACGATCAGGTCGAACCGGCGGTCGCCGATCGGCTCGTACAGGCTGCCCTCGGCGGTGGCCACGTTGTCGAAGCCGGAGAGCGCCGCGGTCAGCCGGGTGAAGTGCAGGGCGCGCGGGTTGAGGTCGGTGGCGGTCACCCGCTGGGCGTGCCGGGCCGCGTGCAGCGACTGCACCCCGGAACCGGAGCCCAGGTCCAGCACCTCGCGCACCGGCCGACGCACCGTCAGGTTGGCGAGCGTGGTGGACGCGCCGCCCACCCCGAGCACCAGGTCGCGCCGGGCGACCCCGGCCGCGGTCTGCCCGGAGCCGATCCCGCCGGCCCCGCCGACCGCGCAGCCCAGGTCCGACACCACCCAGGCGTCCGCGCTGGGCTGGCCCGCCACCTCGTCGGCGTACGGCCGCACGTCCACGGTGGCGCGCACCTGCTCGCCGTCCGGCTGCAGCCAGCCGTCCGCCAGCAGCCCCTCGATCGGCAGCGCCGCCGCGGCGGCCGCTCGCGGCACCGGCTGCTGCAGCAGGAACAGCCGCACCAGCGTCTCCAACGGCGACCCGCCACGGGTCGCCCGCAGCGCCGGGACCGCCTCGCTGCGCGCCAGGGCGGCGTACGCCGTCGGCCCGAGCAGGTCCAGGCAGCCGTCCGCGGTGAAGGACGCCTTGAGCAGCGCCTCCCGCAGCTCCACCATCCGGCCAGAATCAAGAACGGGGCTACTCGTCACCCCGCCATTCTCCCCCGCCCGGCGGGCCCGCCTCGACGCAGCGCCGCCACCCGGCGAGCCGACGGGCCGTCAGGGCCCGGTCCGACGCTCCCCAGGCCCGCGCAAGCGCCCTGACGTCGGCTCTCGCGTCCGTTCTCGCGTCAGCTCTTCTTGGGCGAGGGCGAACCGGCGGCGGGCGAACCGGCGGCGGGCGTGGATGCCGGAGCACCGGACGCGGGAGCCGACGGCGCGCCGGACGCGGGGGCCGACGGGGCCGCGTCACCCCCCGCGGAGGCGCCGGCGGAGGCACCGGCCGAGGGCGCCGCGGCGGGGCCGGACGCCTTGCAGCCGGGCTGCTTCTTGATCGCATCGCCGAGGTCGCCGCTCTGCAGGATCGCCATCGCGCCCGTCGACACCTGGGCGAGCTGCTGCACCTGGTCGCCGACGCTGCGCAGCCCGTCCGCGAACTTGGCCTGGTCCGCGCTGGACAGCCCGTCCAGCTTCTTCTGCGCGTCCTGGTAGCCCTTGGCCACCTGCTTCAGCTCGTTGACGGCGTCCTGGGAGACCTTCGGACCGTTGTCGATCTTCGGCGCGCCGGCCTTCTGCACCGCGTCGGCCAGCTGCTGGTTGGTGGTGGCGAGCGCGGCGAGGTCCGCCGACAGCCGCTTCTGCAGCTCCGCCGGGGCCTCGCCGTCCTTGACGTTGCCGGTGTCCGCGAGCGCCGCCCGGGACTGCGCGATCGGGTCCCGGACGGCGTCGCAGACGTTCTTCGCCCAGCCGTCGAGCTTCGCCGAGTCGTCGGCGGAGCAGCCGACTGCGGCGAGCGCGAGCAGCGCGCCGAGCGCGGAGACGGTCACGAGTCGCTTCTTCATCGGGGCCCTTTCGGTCGCTGACACCCGGTACCGGGCGCCGACCAGCGAACCTACACGCCCGCCCGGACGCGCCGAACCCGAAGCCCGGACCCGGCACCATCCGCGCAGCTCAGCAACGACTCGGCGCGGGCTCCCTCAGACCCGGTCGACGGCCCGCTCGACCACCCGCTCGACCCGGATCGCGTCGCCCGGACGCACCGTCCGCAGCACCTGCGGGTCCTGGTCGAGGCGGCCCAGCAGGTTGCACGGGCTCGCCAGCCGGCACTCCCCGGCCCGGGAGATCGGCGTCTCGCCGTACGGCAGCGCCAGGCTGTCCCCGTCGGTCCAGAAGGCGACCGTCCCGGGCTCCACCACCTGCCGGGCGTCGGCCTCGCGCGGCACGCTCACCGGCGTGCCGAAGTACACCTCCTCGCCCCAGGTACTGGCCTGCGAGGAGATCGGCAGCGCGGCCCAGAGCGCCTCGGCGGTCGGGGTCGCGCGCAGTTCGGCGGTGGCCTGGCCGGCGGGCCACAGGATGCGTATCCGCATGGGAAGTTCCGTCCCTACTCGATTCCAACCGGTCGCGCCGGAGAGCAGGGAACCCGGAACTTCAACAATCTGTCAATGGGCGACGGACGGTGGTGTCAGACCGCGACCGAGGCGGGAGTGACGGGCCAGCTCATGCGGATCACGCCACCCTCGTTGCCGTTGCCCACCTCGACGTCCTCCACCAGGCCGGTGATCACCGCCAGGCCGAGCGCGTCCTCGTCCTCCGGGTCGCCGCCCGCGGCCGCTCCGCCGGGGTGCGCCGGGCCGGCCTCGTCCTCGACCTCGATGAGAAAACGCTTCTCCTGCTCGATCAGCGCGACCCGGACCGCTCCGTCCACGGCGTTGCGCTGGTGCAGCGCCACCGCGCGGGAGCACGCCTCGCCCACCGCGAGCCGGACCTCGTCGAGCACCGACTCGTCCACCCCGGCCCTTCTGGCCACCGCGGCGGCCACCAGCCGGGCGGTGCGCACGTGCTCGGGAAGCGCGCTGAATCGAAGTTCGACGGTTGCCATGTCTCCCCTCCGGGGTTGCTCCCCACCACCGGAGACACGCTCCGGACGGCGGAGGCGGGAACACCGATCCACCGGACGGCGGGCACGGGGCCGAGCCGACCGGCAGCCGGTCGATCGAGAAAGGCGGTTCGGTACGACGACGTCAGTCCGGCCGAACCGGTCGGACCGACGTCGGATCGGACGACGTCAGTCGGTCGCCGCGACGGCCTCGTCCACCGAGTTGTGGATCGGGAACACCTTGGTGAGGCCGGTGATGCGGAAGATCTTGAGGATGCGCTCCTGGTTGCAGACCAGGCGCAGCGAACCCTCGTGGGCACGCACCCGCTTCAAGCCGCCGACCAGCACGCCCAGCCCGGTGGAGTCGAGGAAGTCGACGCCCTCCATGTCAACGACCAGGTGGTAGTTGCCGTCGTTGACGAGCTCGACCAGCTGCTCGCGCAGCTTGGGGGCGGTGTACACATCGATCTCGCCGCCAACCTCGACGACCGTGCGATCGCCGACAGTACGGGTCGACAGGGACAGGTCCACGGAACCTCCAGCACCTTGCCTTGCTACGTCATTGCGATCATCAGCCCGGCGGCTGCCACCGCATGGTCGCAGGGCCAGGGCGCGGCAAACCGGCAGGTCGGAGCCTCAGCGTCGGGGCCCTCGGCCGTGCGGCCGTCACGCGCTCATTCAACCACCTGCGACCATGGCCGCACGATGGTTAACAGCGATTCTCCGTCACGCCGGTGACACACTGGGTCTTCATGCCGCCCCGTCAACACCAGCCCGAGGCCCTGCTCGCGACCCTTTCCACCGAGCGCGGCCGGTTGGACCGCCTCACCCATACGGAGCACTTGCCCGCGCGTGAGGCCCGCTATGCCCCCTGGCCTGAAGGAATCCGCCAGGAGGTGGTGGCGGCGGCGTCCAAGCTCGGCGTGGTGCTGCCCTGGGCGCACCAGGCCGAGGCGATGGACCTGGCCGCCGCGGGGCGGACCACGGTGATCGCCACCGGCACCGCCTCGGGCAAGTCGCTCGGCTATCTGGCCCCGGTGCTGAGCGAACTCCTGACCGGAACCGAGGCCCGCAACGGGCGTGGCGCGACCGCGCTGTACCTCGCCCCGACCAAGGCGCTCGCCGCCGACCAGCGCCGGCGCGCCGCCGAACTCGTCCCCGACCGGGTCCGGGTGGCGCTCTACGACGGCGACACCCCGCCCGAGGAACGCGAGTGGGTCCGCCAGTACGCCTCGTACGTGCTGACCAACCCGGACATGCTGCACCGCGGCATACTCCCCGCCCATCCGCGCTGGGCCTCCTTCCTCAAGGCGCTGACGTACGTGGTGATCGACGAGTGCCACACCTACCGCGGGGTGTTCGGCTCGCACGTCGCCCAGGTGCTGCGCCGGCTGCGGCGGCTGTGCGCCCGCTACGGCGCGTCGCCGACCTTCGTGCTGGCCTCGGCCACCACCGCGGAACCGGCCGTCACCGCGCACCGGCTCACCGGCCTGCCCGCGGACGCGGTCACCGAGGACTCCTCGCCGCGCGGCCCGCTGGTCTTCGCGCTGTGGGAGCCACCGTTGACCGAGAACGTCGGCGAACACGGCGCGCCGGTCCGCCGCACCGCCACCGCCGAGGCCGGCTACCTGCTCACCGACCTGGTGCACGGCGGCACCCGCACCGTGGTCTTCGTCCGCTCGCGGCGGGCCGCCGAACTGGTCGCCCTGCAGGCCCAGGAGCAACTCGGCCAGCCGCTGGCCGCCCGGGTCGCCGCCTACCGCGGCGGCTACCTGGCCGAGGAGCGCCGCGCCCTCGAACGCGACCTGCAGACCGGCCGGCTGCTCGGTGTCGCCTCCACCTCCGCCCTGGAACTCGGCGTCGACGTCTCCGGCCTGGACGCCGTCCTGCTGGCCGGCTACCCCGGCACCCGGGCCTCGCTCTGGCAGCAGGCCGGACGCGCCGGACGCGAGGGCCAGGGCGCGCTCGCCGTCCTGATCGCCCGCGACGACCCGCTGGACACGTACCTCGTCCACCATCCCGACGCGCTGTTCGCCACCCCGGTCGAGGCCACCGTCCTGGACCCCGACAACCCGCACGTGCTCGCCCCGCACCTGTGCGCCGCCGCGGCCGAACTCCCGCTCACCGACTCCGACCTGGAGCTGTTCGGCCCGTCCGCCGCGCCGCTGCTCCCGGTGCTGGAGCGGCGCGGACTGCTGCGCCGCCGACCGGACGGCTCCTGGTACTGGACCCGCCGGGAACGCGCCGTGGACGGCGTCGACCTGCGCGGCAGCGGCGGCAGCCCCGTGCAGATCGTCGAGGCGGACACCGGGCGACTGCTCGGCACCGTGGACGCCGAGGCCGCCCACACCACCGTGCACACCGGCGCGGTCCACCTCCACCAGGGCCGCACCTACCTGGTCCGCGACTTCGACCTGGACTCCTCGGTCGCCCTGGTCTCCGCCGCCAACCCGCCGTACACCACCTCCGCCCGGGACGTCACCTCCATCTCGATCCTCGCCACCGACACCACCGAGGAGTGGGGCGAGGCCCGGCTCAGCTTCGGTTCGGTGGAGGTGGTCAACCAGGTCGTCGGGTACCTGCGCAAGCGGATCGCCACCGGCGAGATCCTCGGCGAGAGCAAGCTCGACCTGCCGCCCCGCACGCTGCGCACCCGGGCCGTCTGGTGGTCCGTCACCGAGGACCAACTCCTCGACGCCGACATCCCGTTCGACCAGCTCCCCGGCGCGGCCCACGCCGCCGAGCACGCCTCCATCGGACTCCTCCCACTCTTCGCCACCTGTGACCGCTGGGACATCGGCGGTGTCTCCGTCCCGCTCCATCCCGACACCGGCCTGCCCACCGTCTTCGTCTACGACGGCCACTCCGGCGGCGCCGGCTTCGCCGAGCGCGGCTTCCGCCGAGCCGCCGAATGGCTGACCGCCACCCGCGACGCGATCGCCGCCTGCGAGTGCGACCGCGGCTGCCCGTCCTGCGTCCAGTCCCCGAAGTGCGGCAACGGCAACGACCCCCTCGACAAGGCCGCCGCCATCCGCCTCCTGACGGTGCTGCTCGCCGCCGCGCCGACCGCAGCCGGGAACGCGGACGCAGACGGCGAGCCGACCGTCGAAGGCGAGACACCCGACGGCGCATCACCTCAGGCGAATTGACCATCCGTCACCTCGCCTTCACCCCAAGCCCAGATCGGACCCGCCCGGGCGCGTGCCCGGGCCGGGCCGACGGGGACGGGCAGGCCGTGGACCGGGACCTGGACGACCACCTCGACGGCGTCCTGACCGGGCAACACCGTGCAGGACACCAGCGTGGCGGAGCCCTGAGCCTGCGTCAGCCGTGCCGCACGTCCGCAGCCGCCGTCGGCGTCCAGCAGCAGCCGGTCGGCCGCAGCGAGGGCGGCGAGGTCCGCCGCCGACTCCGCCCGGTGCCGGGCCGCGACCACCGAGCCGAGCAGCAGACAGGCGGTGAAGACCGCGACACCCAACATCATCAGCGCCACCAGCCAGACCGTCGCCGAGCCACCGTCCGGTCCGCGCCGCCGGGCCCCGACCGGTCCGCGCACCTCACACCTCCACTCCCCCGGTCGCGCTGAGCACGTCCTCCCGGGCACCCACCGCCGTCGCGGAGAGCCGCACCGACAGCAGGGCGCCGAGACGCCCGGGGCCGGGGCACGGTGCCTGCACCGTCACCCGGGCCACCTCGGCCTCCAGCGAGACCGAGACGGTGGCCCCGCGCGGCGCCGCGGCTGCTGCCAGCGCCGCCGCACCGGCGTCACCCCTGGCAGCGGCCCGGGCGCCCACCCGGGCCGCGTCCACGCAGCGGATCTGCGCACCGGCCGCCACCACGCCCCACACCAGCATCGCCGCGAGCAGCACCAGCGCGGGGAGTCCGACCGCCGTCTCGGCCGTCACCATCCCGCCGTCCACCCGCCCGGCCCGGGCCACCGGACGACGGCGGATCCACCGGTCACACCACATGCAGCGCCCGATCGAGCAGTTCGGACAGCGCACCGGAGACCGTCCCGCTGGTCACCACCTTGTAGAGCACCGCCGCGAAGGCGCAGGCCGCCACGGTGCCGATCGCGTACTCGGCGGTGCTCATCCCGGCATCCCGCTGACCGGCCGTCACCTCCCGGTACCTGCGGCGCAACCGGCTACCCAGGCGTCGGACGGCGAGCGCGGGGTGGAACGGGCGGGTCAGCACGGAGATCGTCATGGTCGGAAATCCCTTTCTCGAAAGCGGTTCGGACAACTGGGTCGGTTCCAACGCGCGGGCTGGTCACAGGCGTTGGGAGAACGTGGAGGTCAGCCCCATCACCACCGGGACGACTCCGATCAGCACGAACGCGGGCAGGAAGCAGAGTCCGAGCGGCGCGGTGGCCAGGACTCCGGCCCGGCGCACCCTGGCGTGGGCGGCCCGGGCGGCCGCCGCCCGCTGGGAGTGGGCGAGGCCGGCCAGCGCAGTGGCCGGTGGGGCGCCGCTGAGGGTGGTGCGCACCAGGCAGCGGGCGAGCGGCGCCATCGGCGGGCATTCGACGGCCAGTTGCTCCCAGCAGTGCTCGGGTGGCGCGCCGAGGGCGAGCCGGGCGGCCACGCCTGACAGCCGGTCCCGCATCGGCGCCGGCACGCTGTCCGCGACGGCCAGGGCCGCCCGGGCCGGTGAACCGCTCGACCCGAGGCAGGCCGCCAGCAGGTCCGCCGTCAGCGGCAACTGGCGGACCAGCCAGTCCCGTTCCTCCGCCTGCCGCCGCTCCGTCGGCGAGCGCACCCTCGGCAGCACCCGCCAGGCCACCCACCCGACGAGCACCCCCGCCGCCACGCCCGCCGAGCCGCCGACCAGCGCTCCCGCACCGAGCCCGAGCAGCACCGCGATCGGCCGATCGCCCGTCACCCGCCCCAGCGAGCGCCGCATCACCGCCTCGACCGCGCCCTTCCGGCGCACCCGTCGCACACCCGGCACGCACCGCCCGGTCCTGCGCCGCACCGCCCGCCACCGCGCGGCAGCCACCACCTCGCCGACCAGCCCGACCGCGGCCACCGGGACCACCACCGCCATCACTCGCATCTCGCCTCCTTCCAGATCTGACGGATCGTCAATGTCGATTACCTGCGCGGCGTCCAGCGACTCGTGCGGCACCGCCGAACCGTCGCCCGAACGCTCATCGCCACCAATCCACCCGGCTCCCGGCCGCCGCCCGCACCGCCGCCTGCTGCGGCGTCAGCGCCGGCACGGCCGCCAGCCACGGGTCACCGCGCACCCGGGACACCCCGCAGCCGCCGACCCCTCGACCGGTGGCGGACGGTCGCGTCGGCGCGTCCTCCGCCCCGCGGACGATCCTGGCCGTCCAGGCGATACCGGCGGCCTCCAGCAGGGCGCCGGCGAGCAGGCTGAGCAGGCCGGCAGGGGTGTGCAGGAGGACGTGGAGCGGGTGGGCGCCGAGGGCCGAGCCGAGGGCCATACCCACGGCGGGCAGCGCGGCCAGCACCACCACCGTGGTGCGCGGACCGGCGAGCTCGCCGGCGATCTCCTCGCCGAGGGCCCGCTCGGCCCGAAGCGCGTCGGCGACCTGTTCCAGCCCGAGGGCCAGGCCCGTCCCGCTCTCCGTACTGACCTGCCAGCAGGCCGCCATCGCTGCCGCCCCGCCCCCGCCCGGCAGTTCGGCGACCAGCCGGAAGGCTCCCGGGATGTCCGCTCCGTAGCGGCCGGCGGCCAGCCTGGCGGCGGGCTCCGCGCCCAGGCGCCGGTGCCAGTCCGGCGCGCCGCGTGACAGGACGGCGTGCAGGGCCTGTTCGGGGGTCGCGCCACTGCGCAGTTCTGCGGCCAGACCGGCGCAGAGGTCGATCACCGCCGCGGCCCGCCGTCTCGCGTCCCGCGCACCACTCCGGCGCAGCCGCCAGCGGCGCAGCGGCACCACCGCGCAGGCGGCGCCCAGCACCGGGACCGCCGACCCGGTCCACCGCCCGGCCGCGAAGCCGGCTGGGAGCAGCAGGAGTTCGGGCACCAGCCAGCTCGGTCGGCGCCGCTGCCAGCGCCTCCGGACCCGGGCCAGCATCCCGCCGGTGCCGCGGCCGCCCGTGCCGTCCAGGACCCGGCGCAGCCGTCTGCTCCCACGTGCCCGACGCCGCACCACGGCCAGCCAGGCCGTGCCGAACAGGCCCGCACCCAGCCCGGTGGCGACGCCGAGCAGCGTCACCGCGCAGGCGACCGCATACGGCCGCCCCCACACCTCGGTCATCACATCCTCCTGGCCCCGGACCGCAGCAACCGCCACGCCAGCAGTCCGATCACGCACAGCCCGAACACCCACACCGCTTCGATCTGACGCAGGCTCATGTCGGACCTCCGCTCGCCTCGTCACCAGAACCCGCCCCGACGTCCGCCTCCCCGGACGCCTCCACGAACCCCTCGCCGACGGCCTCGACCGACCCCTCGCCGAGGGCCTCCACCCGGGGGTCGAGCGACTCCGGGTCCGCGGGGAGCACCACGCCCCGCTCTGCGCATAGTTCGCGCAGTCGGGCCCAGCCAGGTCCGGGTCGGCAGCGGCCGGCCCGGTCGAAGGTGACGGCGGCGAGGGTGGCGGTCAGTCCGTCGCGCGCGCCGACCAGCAGGTGCAGGGCGGCGACCCGGCGGCGGCCGTCGGTGGAGTCGCGGGTGAGGTGGACGACCGCGTCCAGCCCGGCCCGCAGCTGGCTGTGCAGGGAGTGGCGGTCGAGCCCGGCGAGCGAGCCGAGGGCCTCCAGGCGCGCGGGGACGTCGGCGGCGGTGTTGGCGTGCACCGTGCCGCAGCCGCCCTCGTGGCCGGTGTTGAGGGCCGCCAGCAGGTCGACCACCTCGGGGCCGCGGACTTCGCCGACCACCAGGCGGTCGGGCCGCATTCGCAGGGCCTGGCGGACCAGGTCCCGGAGCGTCAGCTCGCCCAGCGACTCCTGGTTGGGCGGGCGGGACTGCAGGCGGACCACGTGCGGGTGGTCCGGGCGCAGTTCGGCGGAGTCCTCGGCGAGCACGATGCGCTCGCTCGGCGGGACGAGTCCGAGCAGCGCGGCCAGCAGGGTGGTCTTGCCGGTGCCGGTGCCGCCGGAGACCAGCAGCGACAGCCTGGCCCGCAGCACCGCTGCCAGCAGTTCGGCCCCCGCCCAGGGCAGGGCCTCGGCGGCGACGAGTTCGGCCAGGGTGAACGGTCGGCTGCGGCTGGTGCGCAGCGAGATGTGGGTGCAGTCGGCGGCGATCGGCGGGAGGACGGCGTGCAGCCGGGTGCCGTCGGGGAGGCGGGCGTCCACCCAGGGGCGGGCGTCGTCCAACCGCCGCCCGGCGGCGGTGGCCAGCCGGTGGGCGAGCCGACGGACGGCGTCGGCGGTCGGGAAGCGCACCTGCGGGGCACGCTCCAGGCCGTTCCCGCGGTCCACCCAGACCTCGCCCGGACCGTTGACCAGGACGTCGGTGACGCCCGGCTCGGCGAGCAGCGGGTCGAGCGGTCCGGCGCCGACGATCTCGGCGCGCAGGCTGCGGACGGCGTCCAGTACGTCGTCCCCGCCGAGCGGTGGCCGGGCGGCGCGCAGCGCGGCGGCGACCGACCCTGCGGTGGGCTGGGCACCGGCCTCGGCGAGCCGGATCCGGACGGCGTCGACCAGGTCGGCCGTCCCGTCCGCGATCGGCGCGTCGGCCAGTTGGCGGGCCGCCGAGCGGCGGACCAGCGGGACGGTCGCCGGCGCCGCGAACGGTTCGGTCACCCCTTCCCCGGCCGCGGAGGCCTCCGGCAGGTCGGGCGGAGCCCCGAGCAGCGCCCGGGCCCGCGGGACGGGCAGCCGACGGTGCGGCCCCACGGCAGCCCGCCCAGCAGCCCGCCCAGCAGGTCGCGTCTCGGCGGGCCGCACCTCGGTGGCGCGCAGATCAGCGGCCCGGGGATCGGCGGTGCGCGGGTGGACCGCACGGGGATCGGTGGAGCGCAGACGGTCGGTCATCGGGAGGCTCCTCTCAGGCCGCCACGACGGGCGGCATGGCTTCGGTCAGGAATCGGCCGCAGAAGCGGGCCAGCGGGCCGCGCTCGCGCAGCCCGGGCGGGCTGCCGCGTTCGGCGTCGAGGGCGAGGCCGGGTTCGGGGGTCAGCTCGCCGGCCAGCCGCAGCTCCAGGCCGCGGGCGACGTCGGCGGCGGTGAGTCCGGAGGGTCCGGGCACCCGGACCACGGCTCTCAGGTCGGTCAGCCGCATCCGGACCGCCGCGGCGACCCGGTCGGCGGCGGCCATCGCGCGCAGTTCGGCGGGCACCACGAGCAGTCCGGTGTCGGCCTGTTCGAGGGCCTGTGCGGCGGCCGGGTCGAGCTGTCTGGGCAGGTCGAGGACGACCAGCCCGCCGCGTCTGCGGGCGGCCGCCAGCACGCTGCGCATGGCCTCGGCGGGGATCGCCAGGGTGTCGGAGCGGTCCCAGGAGAGCGCGCTGAGCCGGTGCGGATCGGGCAGCGCCTTGGCCAGCTCGGTGCCGCTGATCCGGCCGCGCGAGGCGGCCAGGTCGGGCCAGCGCAGGCCGGCGGCCTGTTCGGCGCCGAGCAGCACGTCGAGTCCGCCGCCGAGCGGGTCGCCGTCGATCAGCATGGTCTGGTGTCCGGCCCGCGCGGCGCAGACCGCGAGGGCGCAGGCGAGGGTGGAGGCGCCGGCCCCGCCGCGGCCGCCGAGCACGGCGACGGTGAGCGCGGGCGGGCCGACCCCTTCGGTGGCGTCGGCGATCCGGTCGAGCAGCCAGGACTGCGCGTCCGGCAGGAAGAGCACGTGCTCCGCGCCGAGTTGGACGGCGCGGACCCAGATCTCCCCGTCGTCGAGGTCGAGGCCGAGCAGCAGCACGCCGGGTCGGCGGGCCAGTCCGGCGCACTGCTCGGCGAGGTCGTCGCCGACCAGCACCAGCGTGGCGTCCTCCCACAGCCGGGCGGGCGGCGGCGCGCCGCCGAGCAGCCGCGGTTCGGCTCCGGCGGCGGCGCACAGCCGGCTGAGCTGCTCGGCGAGCTGCGGGTCGGCGGTGAGCACGAGCGGCCCTGCGGGCTGCGGCTGGGCGGCGTGCGGATCGGTGACGGGCGCGGACATGGCGGCCTCCCCGTGGTGCGGACGGGTGTTGACGACGCGTCGGTCCGGACCGGTCCGGAAGGAGCCGGTTCGGCGGCGCGGACACCACGGTGCGGGACGGCGCGGAATGCGTCTGCCGAGTTCGCAATGGCTGTGGATAACCCGGCCTTGTGGATAACCGTGATCACTCGGACGGGGGGCAAAGCGCTTCTGAATTGACGCGAGGGGTATGCCGATATGACACTCGGACAACTACCCAGCGTTACCGAACCAGGGCGCGCAAAAGCCCGGCGAACATCGCCGGGACACCGTCCGAACACCCCCGTCAAGCCCCCGCGGAACGCCCTCGGAGCACCCCAAGTGCCTTAGAAAACGGCCCCGGACATGCGACGACCCCCGCCGGGGGGGAGAGCGGGGGTCGTCTATCCACGGCCCGACTCGGGGGGGAGGAGCCGGACCGGGTTAGCACGGTCGCGCGAACGATCCGTGACTTCCATGGTGTACCCGACCGGCCAGAAACACAAACCCGCACGCCCGCGAGTACGCCGAATGGCGGCCTGTTTTGCCCGGCCCTCTATCCTCGGTTCCCGTGGACACCACCGAGAACGCCGACACCGCCGACCACGGTGCGAACGCCGCCGGGGCGAACTCCTCCGGGCCCGTGACGGACCCCGCCGAGGCCCCGCACCCCGGGTTCGGGGTGCCCCGGACCGCCGCCTTCTTCGACCTCGACAAGACCATCATCGCCAAGTCGAGCGCACTGGCCTTCAGCCGGCCGTTCTACCAGGGCGGCCTGATCAACCGTCGTGCGGTGCTGAAGAGCGCCTACGCCCAGTTCGTCTTCCTGGTGGGCGGGGCCGACCACGACCAGATGGAGAAGATGCGGGCCTACCTCTCGGCCCTCACCCGCGGCTGGAACGTCCAGCAGGTGCGGGAGATCGTCGCGGAGACCCTGCACGGCATGATCGACCCGATCATCTACGACGAGGCCGCCTCGCTGATCGAGCAGCACCACGCGGCCGGGCGGGACGTGGTGATCGTCAGCAGCTCGGGCTCCGAGGTGGTCGAGCCGATCGGCCAGCTGCTCGGCGCGGACCACGTGATCGCCACCCGGCTGCACGTCGAGGACGGCCGCTACACCGGCGAGATCGAGTACTACGCCTACGCCGAGAACAAGGCGGCGGCGATCCGGGAGTTGGCCGGGCGCGAGGGCTACGACCTCGCCAACTGCTATGCGTACAGCGACTCCTCGACCGACCTGCCGATGCTGGAGGCGGTCGGCCACCCGGCCGCGGTGAACCCGGACCGGGCGCTGCGCAAGGAGGCGACGGCGCGCGACTGGCCGGTGCTGGTGTTCAGCCGCCCGGTCGAACTCCAGCGCCGGCTCCCGGAGTTCCACGCGCCGAGCCGCTCGGCGCTGCTGGCGGTGGCGGTCGGCGCGGCGGTGCTGACCGCCGGGGTGCTCTGGTACAGCGCGCGCCGTCGGCGCCCGGTGGCATAGGCAGGGGCGCCGGACGGTTCGCCAAATCGGACAAACCGCAGCAGAGAACCCGAAAGTCACCCCTTTCGGGTTCCTCTTTGCCCCGATCTGCGGTAGAAATGGGTTACGGCCCGCGAGACCCGGTCAGGACCCTACGGGGTCGCTCCGATAACGCAGTTCAGGCCCACGGACCGAAGTACGGACAATCGGGCACCCACATGCAGCCGACCCGCTGTCGGGCCGCCGCACCAGGCGAACGGGCACAGGACCCCGCCTGATGGGCACTAACGGTGCATGCTTTGGTAACCAGGTATCCGTACCAGCGGCGACGCCCGGCAGGATCAGGCGTCGCCGCAACTGCGTTCCGGGGCAGGCGGGTTCGGACCGCGCCGCGCGGGGCGGAGATCAGACCATGCCGCGCTGCATCGCCTCGCACACCGCGGTGCTCTCCCGGACGCCGAGGCCGAGTGCGGCGCCGCAGTGGACGATCCAGCGGGCCATGCCCTCGGGGGTGCCGCTCAGGTAGCCGAGCAGGGCCTCGCGGTAGGCGGCGGTGCCGAGTTCGGCGAATCCGACCTCGGCGGGGCAGATCGCCTTCGGGTCGAGGCCCTCGGCGATCAGCACGATCCGCTGGGCGGCCCGGGCGACCAGGCCGTTGTGGGCGCCGAACGGGCGCAGCGCGAGCAGTTCGCCGTGCACCACGGCGGCGACCACCAGGGCGGGCGCGCCGCCGGTGGCGTTCTCGGTGCGGCCGGCCAGCAGTGCGGCCAGTTGGTCGAGTCGGGCGGCGGCCTCGTCGGCCGGGGGCGGCGGGGGCAGTTCGCCGACCGGTCCGTCGGGCGCCTTGCCCTCGGTGGCGGCGATCTCGACGGGGAACAGCGGCGCGGCGGCCTCGCCGTCGCGGCGGGGGCGGCCGGCCGAGGGGTCGGCGTCGCCGACCGCGAGCAGGTGGAGGCGGGCCAGCACCTGGAGCGGGGAGGTGCGCCAGACGTTGAGCAGCTGGCCGGCCTCGGCGGAGATCCGCAGGGCGGCGCCGACGGCGCGGGCCTCGGGGTCGGCGCCGAAGTCGGTGCGGCGGCGGACCTCTTCGAGCGGCCAGTCGGCGCCCTCCAGGGCGGCGGAGGCCCGGGCGCCGCGCAGCGCGGACTCCGAGGTCACCTCGCCGGCCCGGCGGCGCATCACCCGGTGCCCGTAGAGGCGGTCCACGGCCTTGCGCACCTCGGCGACGGCTTCGGGGACCCCGGCGAGCTGGGCGAGCGGGGCGAGCGGATCAGTTCCTGTGGTCACCTACCCGAGAGTAATGAATCCCCGGGGCGGCTGGGAGGCAACCCACGGGTCACCCTTTCGTGGCAATCCGCCAGTCCCCCATGTGCGGCACCCCAAACCGCCGCTAGCATGTGCACTAATCGGTGACGATAACGGTTTCCAACAAGCGTCCACCGCAGCGACAGAGCCACAGAGCCGGAGACTCAGAGATGAAGATCGCCTTCGTCGGCAAGGGCGGCAGCGGCAAGACCACCCTGTCCGCACTGTTCATCCGCCATCTGGCCGCCGCCGGATGCCCGGTGGTCGCCGTCGACGCCGACATCAACCAACACCTGGGCCCGGCACTCGGACTGACGGACGACCAGGCCGCCGCGCTCCCCTCGCTCGGCGCGCACCTGCCGGAGATCAAGGAGTACCTGCGCGGCGGCAACCCGCTGATCCGCTCCGGCGAGGAGATGATCAAGACCACCCCGCCCGGCCCCGGCTCCCGCCTGCTGCGGATCGTCGAGGAGAACCCGGTGTACGCGGCCTGCGCCCGGCCGGTGGCGCTGGACGAGGGCTCGGTCCGGCTGCTGGCGACCGGCGCGTTCACCGAGGAGGACCTCGGGGTGGCCTGCTACCACTCCAAGGTCGGCGCGGTGGAGCTGCTGCTCAACCACCTGCTGGACGGCCGCGACGAGTACCTGGTGACCGACATGACGGCCGGCTCCGACTCGTTCGCCTCCGGCCTGTTCACCCGCTTCGACCTGACCTTCCTGGTCGCCGAACCGACCCGCAAGGGCGTCTCGGTGTACCGCCAGTACAAGGAGTACGCGCAGGACTTCGACGTCCACCTGCGGGTGATCGGCAACAAGGTGCAGACCCAGGACGACCTGGACTTCCTGCGCCGCGAGGTCGGCGAGGACCTGTTCACCGCCTTCGGGCACTCGGACTGGGTGCGCCGGCTGGAGCGCGGGGACGAGCCGCCGCTGCGCGCGCTGGAGCCCGCGAACCGGGACGTGCTGGCCCAGCTGAAGGCCGCCGCCGACGCCTCCCACGAGCTGCGCGACCCGCGCCGGTACAGCCGACAGGCGGTCCGCTTCCACTTGCGCAACGCGGAGAGCTGGGGCAACGCCAAGGTCGGCATCGACCTGGCCACCCAGGTGGACGCGGACTACGTGCTGGGCGGCGAGGTCGCGGAGGCCGCCGCGGTCTGAGCGGGCGTCAGGGGCCGGTCCATCCCTCGGGGCGGGCCGGCCCTTCGCCGTCCGGGCAGGAATTCCCCGACGGTTCGAGTGCCACCCGATGTGGTGAACCGTCCCTTTTGCGCTTCCCGTGAAGATGCACGCCGTGCAAAGGTTTCATTACTCTCGGTTTACCAACTCTTGATGGTCAAGGGCCGCCGCAGGCCATCGCCGCCGCGTGCCACCACCATCCCGCCACACCCGCTGAGACCCACGACAGCCGATCCGACCCCGCGTCACACCGCCGGACCTGACTGCGTTCGCTCCCCCGGAAGAGACGGGAAGACCATGACCCTCGACATCTCCAGCGCCCCCATCGCCTCGGACACCACCGACCACGCTCCGCCGCCCGCCCCGCAGGGCCGGGCCCGCACCGTACTGGCGCACGACCTGCCCGCCTCGCTCGCGGTCTTCCTGATCGCGGTGCCGTTCTCGCTGGGCATCGCGCTGGCCACCGGCGCCCCGCTGACCGCCGGGCTGGTCGCCGCGGCCGTCGGCGGCCTGGTGGCCGGCCTCCTCGGCGGCACGCCGCTGCAGGTCAGCGGGCCGTCCGCGGCGCTGACCGTGGTCACCGCCGGGGTGATCGCCCAGTACGGCTGGCAGGTCGCCTGCCTGGTGACGGTCGCCGCCGGCCTGCTCCAGCTGCTGCTCGGCTCGCTGCGGGTGGCCCGCTCCGCGCTCGCCGTCTCACCGGCGGTGGTGCACGGCATGCTGGCCGGCGTCGGCCTGACCATCGCCATCGCCCAACTGCACGTCATCCTCGGCGGCACGCCGCACAGTTCGGCGCTGGCCGACCTGCGCTCGCTGCCCGGCGAGCTGGCCGGGCCGCACCCGCCCGCCCTGGCGGTCGGCCTGCTCGCCCTCGCGGTGCTCTACGGCTGGCCCCGGCTCGGCCGGCTGCCCGGCACGGCGGGCCGGGTCGGCGCCCGGCTTGCCCGGCTGCCCGCCGCGCTGGTCGCGGTGGCCGCCGCCACCACGCTGTCGCTCCTCGGCGAGCTGCGGCTGGCCCGGGTCGAGCTCCCGGTCTGGGAGCAGCACCAGTTCTTCTCGATGCCCTCCACCGGGGTGCTCTCCGGCCACTGGGCGGTGCTGCTCGGCCTGGTGCTCACGGTCACCGCGGTCGCCGGGGTGGAGTCGCTGCTCTCCTCGGTCGCGGTCGACCGGATGACCCGCCGGAGCGGCGACCTGGACCGCGAGCTGCGCGCCCAGGGCGCCTCCAACCTGCTCTCCGGCCTGCTCGGCGGGCTGCCGGTGGCCGGCGGCGCGGTCCGCAGCACCGCCAACGTGCAGGCCGGTGCGGCCACCCGGATGTCGGCGGTGCTGCACGGCTGCTGGGTACTGGTCGCGGCGCTCGCGCTGACCGCCGGGCTGCGCCGGATCCCGCTGGCCGCGCTGGCCGCGCTGGTGCTGGTGGTCGGCGTGCAGATGGTGAGCTTCGCGCACATCCGGCGGGTGCACCGGCACCGCGAGTTCCCGGTCTACCTGGCGACGGTGCTCGGCGTGGTGCTGCTGGGCGTCCCGCTCGGGGTGCTGCTGGGCGGCTCGGTCGCCGTCCTGCTGGCGCTGTACCGGCTGACCCGGGCCCACGTCGACGTGCTGGGCGAGGCCGACGGCTCGTTCACCGTCCGCACCCACGGGCCGCTGACCTTCGCCGCGGTGCCCAAGCTGACCCGGGCGCTGGCCCGGATCCCCGGCGGGGCGCGGGTGACGGTCCGTCACGACGGCTCGTTCCTGGACCACGCGGCCTTCGAGGCGCTGCACGCCTGGCGCTCCGGCCAGCAGGCCACCGGCGCGCAGGTCGCGATGCTGACGGACCGCCGGTCCCAGGAGGTGCTGGACCCGGACGGCACCGTCCGCGCGGGCAGCTCCCCCGGCCCGCACCGCTGCCGCGCCTGGACGCCCTGGGTCGGCCACCACTGCATCGAGCAGTCCGAGGACGATCCGCACCTGCGCCTGCTGGACGGCGTCCGCGGCTTCCAGCAGCACACCGCCCCGCTGGTGCGCCACGAACTCGCCCGCCTCGCCCGGGACGGCCAGACGCCCTCGCAGCTCTTCCTCACCTGCGCGGACTCCCGGATGGTCACCAGCATGATCACCAGCTCCGGCCCGGGCGATCTGTTCACCGTCCGCAACGTCGGCAACCTGGTGCCCGCGCCGTACGAGCCCGGCGCCGCCGACGACTCGGTGGCCGCCGCGGTGCAGTACGCGGTGGAGGTGCTGGAGGTCGCGTCGATCACGATCTGCGGGCACTCCGGCTGCGGCGCGATGAAGGCCCTGCTGGACGGCGTCACCGACCAGCCCGGGCCGCCCACCGCGCTGGCCCGCTGGCTGCGCAACGGCCGCGGCTCGCTGGCCCGGCTGCGGCGCGCGCCGGCCGAGTTCGCCGGCCGGGCGGCCGTCGACGAGGTGGAGCAGCTGTGCATCACCAACGTGGTGCAGCAGTTGGACCAGCTGCTCGCCAACCCGGCGGTGGAGCGCCGGGTCGCCGAGGGCTCGCTGCGCCTGGTCGGCATGTACTTCGACTTCGCGACGGCCCAGGCGTACGTACTGGACCGCGACACCGGGCGCTTCGCGCCGGTGGGCGTGGACCTGGAGCACGGCCCGGAGCAGGAGCTGGCCGCCTAGGCCCGCAACCGCACCGCATCAGAACGGGGCGTCGGGCCGTGGTCCGGCGCCCTGGCCCTTGAGCAGGTTCGCCAGGTCGGCCGGGGTGACGTAGCCCGGCCAGCGGTGGTCGGTGAAGAGGTGGACGCCGGCGTCCTGGTAGCACTGGTCGACGAGTTGGGAGCAGATCATGTGGCGGCTGTCGGCGACGTAGCGGCGCAGCAGGGGGGCTATCGGTCGGCCGAGGCGGGCGGCGGCGAGGGCGAAGTAGTCGGCGGCGCTGTAGGGGGTGCCGATGTAGTGGCGGGCGGCGGCGACGATCGCGGTGCGCTGCTCGTCGGTGAGCGCGATCCGTCCGGTGGACCAGAGCGTCGGGTAGCCGTCGTAGACGCTGAGCGGGCGCAGTTCGGCGCCGCCGGGCTGGGCCTCGACGAGCTGTCCGTCGCCGACGTGGACGAAGGCGTGTTCGTAGTCGGCGAAGCCGTCGCCGTTGAGCCACTGGGCGATCCGAATCAGGCGGCCGGTGCGGCCGGCCATCCGGACCACGGCGAAGTCACCGGGTCCGGGCGGGGAGGGAGGGGAGGCGGTCATGGCGGTACCCCCGTCACTGTCGCGTTCGGTGAGGGCGCGTGCACTGTCAGTGGAGTACCCGGGCGAGGGGCCGTCAAGCCACCGTGCCTGATTGACCGGAGCGGGGGAGGCCGGATGCTCCGGCGCGCGTCCGCGCGGGCGCCGGAGGCGTCTACCTGGGACGTCGTCCCGCGTCGGTCAAAGGTCTACACCAATTTCGGGGTGCCTCTTGTCAACCGGACCTCTGGCCTGGTGAGGTGTTCGCTGGGACACACGGGACAATCCCTCCGCACGGGGTTCCCCGGCACATGAGACTCGATGAGGAGCGCGCGTTGAGCAACGAGAGCCTGGCCAATCTGCTCAAGGAGGAGCGGCGTTTCGCCCCGCCCGCGGAGCTCGCCGCCTCCGCCAACGTCACCGCCGCCGCCTATGACCAGGCCTCCGAGGACCGGCTGGCCTTCTGGGCCGAGCAGGCCCGCCGGCTGACCTGGGCGGTCGAGCCGACCGAGACCCTGGACTGGTCGAACCCGCCGTTCGCGAAGTGGTTCGCCGACGGCAAGCTCAACGTGGCGTACAACTGCGTCGACCGGCACGTCGAGGCCGGCAACGGCGACCGCGTCGCCATCCACTTCGAGGGCGAGCCCGGCGACAGCCGCGCCATCACGTACGCGCAGCTCAAGGACGAGGTCTCCAAGGCCGCCAACGCCCTGACCGAGCTCGGCGTGGCCAAGGGCGACCGGGTCGCCGTCTACCTGCCGATGATCCCCGAAGCGGTCATCTCGATGCTGGCCTGCGCCCGCATCGGCGCCGCCCACTCCGTGGTCTTCGGCGGCTTCTCCGCCGACGCGGTGGCCTCCCGCATCGAGGACGCCGACGCCAAGCTGGTCATCACCGCCGACGGCGGCTACCGCCGCGGCAAGCCCTCCGCGCTCAAGCCCGCCATCGACGAGGCGCTCACCAAGGTCGACGGCGTCGAGAAGGTCCTCGTCGTGCGCCGCACCGGCGAGGACGTCGAGTGGACCGAGGGCCGCGACGTGTGGTGGCACGACATCGTCGACGCCCAGTCGGTCGAGCACACCCCCGAGGCCCACGACGCCGAGCAGCCGCTGTTCATCCTCTACACCTCCGGCACCACCGGGAAGCCCAAGGGCATCCTGCACACCTCCGGCGGCTACCTCACCCAGGCCTCCTACACCCACCACGCGGTGTTCGACCTGAAGCCGGAGACCGACGTCTACTGGTGCACCGCCGACATCGGCTGGGTCACCGGCCACTCGTACATCACCTACGGCCCGCTCTCCAACGGCGCCACCCAGGTCATCTACGAGGGCACCCCGGACACCCCGCACCAGGGCCGCTTCTGGGAGATCATCCAGAAGTACGGCGTCACCATCCTGTACACCGCGCCCACCGCGATCCGCACCTTCATGAAGTGGGGCGACGACATCCCCGCGCAGTTCGACCTGTCGAGCCTGCGCATCCTCGGCTCGGTCGGCGAGCCGATCAACCCCGAGGCGTGGGTCTGGTACCGCGAGCACATCGGCGCGGGCAAGACCCCGATCGTCGACACCTGGTGGCAGACCGAGACCGGCGCCATGATGATCAGCCCGCTGCCGGGCGTCACCGAGACCAAGCCGGGCTCCGCCCAGCGCGCGCTGCCGGGCATCTCGGCCACCGTCGTCGACGACGAGGCCCGCGAGGTCCCGAACGGCTCCGGCGGCTACCTCGTGCTGACCGAGCCGTGGCCGTCCATGCTCCGCACCATCTGGGGCGACGACCAGCGCTACATCGACACCTACTGGTCGCGATTCGAGGGCCGCTACTTCGCCGGTGACGGTGCGAAGAAGGACGAGGACGGCGACATCTGGCTGCTCGGCCGGGTCGACGACGTCATGCTCGTCTCGGGCCACAACATCTCCACCACCGAGGTCGAGTCGGCCCTGGTCGGCCACCCGGCGGTCGCCGAGTCCGCGGTCGTCGGCGCCACCGACGCCACCACCGGCCAGGCCATCGTCGCCTTCGTCATCCTGCGCGGCACCGCGACCGACAGCCCGGAGCTGATCGCAGACCTGCGCAACCACGTCGGCAAGACCCTCGGCCCGATCGCCAAGCCCAAGCAGATCAAGGTGGTCTCCGAGCTGCCGAAGACCCGCTCCGGCAAGATCATGCGCCGCCTGCTGCGCGACATCGCGGAGGGCCGCGAGGTCGGTGACACCACCACCCTCGCCGACTCCTCGGTGATGAACCTGATCCAGGCCCAGCTCCCGGCCGCCGGCTCCGAGGACTGATCCGCCGTCAGACCACCGGCCGGGCCCGCTCCGCACGTCGCGGAGCGGGCCCGGCCCGTTTCGGCGCCCGCCGGCGGATCAGCCGGCCAGCGCGCGCAGCGTCTCGTACGCGGTGGCCGCGAACCGGCGGCGGCCCGCGGCCGGGGCACTGGCCAGCACCACCAAGCCGGTCTGCGCGGCCCGGTCGAAGCCGACGAAGGCCGCGCCGCCGCCGGTGGAGCCGGTGTGGAAGACCAGGTCGTCCTGGTCGGCCCGGCGCTGCTGCCAGGTCAGGCAGATCCGCTGGCCGAAGCCGCGCCGGGCGACCCGGGGCAGGCAGACCTCGCGGAGCGCGGTGCGCAGGCTGGCGGCGGCGCCGCTGCGCGCGGGGATCGGCACCGCGTCGACCGCCAGGTGGGCCTGCAGGTAGCGCAGCATGTCGTCGGCGGTGGAACGCAGCGCGGCGGCGCCGGGCAGCGCCGGGACCTTGAACGACGGCACCCGGCGGCCGCGCCGGTAACCGGTGGACCGGTCGCGCCCGCCGCCGCACGAGGTGTCGATCAGGCCGAGCGGCTCGCACACCCGGCCCGCCAGCAGCTCGTGGTAGCGCTGTCCGGCGGCCCGTTCCAGCACCAGGCCGAGGAGTCCGGCGCCGAGGCTGGAGTACCGGACCTGCGCGCCGGGGGTGCCGCGGACCGGGGTGCGGGGCAGGGCGCGCAGCAGGTGGGCGGCGCTGAAGGTGGCGTACGGGCTGGTGAACCAGCGGGGCACCGCGGCGGGGGCGAGGCCGACCGGGAGGCGGGGCAGTCCGGAGGTGTGGGTGGCGAGGTGCAGCAGGGTGATCGGCCGGTCGTGGGGGTAGCCGGGCAGCGTGTCGGCGGGCAGGTAGCGGTCGATCGGGTCGTCGTAGCCGACCTCGCCGCGGGCGACCATGTCGGCGAGCAGCAGCGCGGTGAAGGTCTTGGTGACCGAGCCGAGTTCGAAGCGGGTGTCGGCGCGGATCGGACGGTCGCCGGCCCGGTCGGCGTAGCCGCGGCAGGCCACCGAGCGCTCGGTGCCGCGGATCACCGCGACGGCCACGCCGCCGTCGGGGACGGCACCGACGAACAGCGGGCGCAGCAGCCGGTCGAGGTCGGGGGCGAGGTCCCCGGGTTCGGCTAACGGGGGCTGGGCGATGTCGCCGCCCACGGCTCCTCTCGTCTGCGGACCCACGGCTTGCACCGGTATGGGTTCGGCTTCCTGACTGGGCATGAGCTCCTCCAAGAGCGGGCGGACCGCCCGGCAGGCGGCCCGCTTCTGGGCCCGACGATAGGAATGCCGGGGATCGTCCGCATCCGGCCGAACCCATCCGGGTCAGCGTTCACCGAGCCGACGGATGAGTCGCCATAAAATGCGACAAACTGGATCACCTCTTGTCGCACCTCGTAGGATGTCAAGGAACCATCAAGGTCCGAGGCGCGCCGGGAAGTCTGGTCGGCACTGCACCACCCGTGTGTCCGTACGCCGCCTCAGGAGGTTCCCACCGTGGCCACGCCGCCCACCGACGAGCGCCGCCAGTTCCTCGGACTGCTCTCGCTGCCGGAGCGCCGTTTCATCACCGACGCCCTGCGGACCGAGACCGTCGGCGGCGTGCTGCTGCTGACCGCCGCGCTGGTCGCCCTGGTGTGGGCGAACGTCTGGCCGCACGCCTACGAGGCGGTCCGCGACTTCACCGTCGGACCGAGCGGGCCTCTGCACCTGGACCTGTCGCTGGAGGCGTGGGCGCAGGACGGACTGCTGACGATCTTCTTCTTCGTGGCCGGGATCGAGCTGAAGCGCGAGTTCGTGGCCGGGGAGCTGCGCACGCCGAGTGCCGCGGCGCTTCCGGTGGTGGCGGCGGTCTGCGGGGTGGCGCTGCCGGCGCTGCTGTTCACGGTGATCAACGCGGGCTCGTCCGGGCATCCGGCGGGCTGGGCCATTCCGACCGCCACCGACATCGCCTTCGCGCTGGGCGTGCTGGCCGTGGTGGGCAGTCACCTGCCGTCCGCGCTGCGGGCGTTCCTGCTGACCCTGGCGGTGGTGGACGACCTGATCGCGATCCTGATCATCGCGGTGTTCTACTCGTCCGGGATCGAGTTCTGGGCGCTCGGGCTGGCGCTGGCCGGGCTGGTGCTGTTCTGGTTCCTGCACCGCCGCGGGGTGCACGGCTGGTACCTGTTCGTGCCGCTGGCGCTGGTGATCTGGGCACTGATGCACGAGAGCGGGGTGCACGCCACGGTGGCCGGCGTGGCGATGGGGCTGATCCTGCGCTGCCACCGCGAGGAGGGTGAGAGCGTGTCCCCCGGCGAGCACATCGAGCACCTGGTGCGCCCGCTCTCGGCGGGCTTCGCGGTGCCGGTGTTCGCGCTGTTCGCGGCGGGGGTGCCGGTGTCGGCGCAGGTGCTGGGCCAGGTGTTCACCGAGCCGGCGCCGCTGGGCATCGTGATCGGCCTGCTGGTCGGCAAGTCGGTGGGCATCTTCGGCGGCACCTGGCTGGCCGCCCGCTACACCCGGGCCACCCTGAACCCGCAGCTGACCTGGTCCGACCTGTTCGCGCTGGCCACCCTGGCGGGCATCGGCTTCACCGTCTCGCTGCTGATCAGCGACCTGGCCTTCCCGCACGACGAGCACCTGGCCGCGCTGTGCAAGGAGGCGGTGCTGGTCGGCTCGCTGTTCTGCGCGGTGGCCGGCACGGTGCTGCTGAAGCGGCGCAACCGCCACTACCGGCAGCTCTGCGAGGACGAGGACCGCGACTCGGACGGCGACGGCATCCCCGATGTGTACCAACAGCTCAGGTGACACGCCGTCGGCCCGGGACCCGGAGTGGTGTCCGACTGACCGGTAGGGGCATGATGCTGAGCTGACAGACCCTCACCAGCCCGCGAAATGGAGACCGCCGATGGCCGCAGGAGCCGCACACCCGAACGGTGACGGCCGGATGCCGCACGAGGGCGAGCGGACCGTCGGCGAGCTGTTCGCCGCCGCCTCCGCCGACCTGTCCGCCCTGGTGCACGACGAGATCGCGCTCGCCAAGGCGGAGATCAAGGCGGACGTGGTGCGCGGCGGCGTCGGCACCGCGGCCGGCGTGGTGGCCGGGGTGGTGGCGCTGGCCTCCATCCCGATGTTCTCCTTCGCCTTCGCCTGGGGCCTGCAGGCGCTCGGCATCACCACCGGCTGGTCGTTCGCCATCGTCGGCGGCGCGTACGTGCTGATCGCGGCGCTGCTGGCGTTCCTGATGATCCGGTACTTCAAGAAGATCAGGAAGCCGGAGCGCACCATCGCCGGCGCCCAGGCCACCGCCGAGGTGCTGAAGAACGCCAAGCCGCGGCCGGCCACCAAGGAGGAGATCGACCGGGCGCTGGGCCGCATCCGGTGACGACCGCCGGGTAACGGTTGCTGTATTACGCGAGTGCCGGGCGCGTGTGAACGGCAGGGGTATGACAGGCTGCGGGTATGTCGTTGGACCAGAAACCCGTCGGTGACGCCGCCCCGTCCGTGCCCGTCCGGCCCGCCTCCGAGGCGGCGTGGAGCGTCCGTTCGGCCGGTCCGTGGACGCACCGCGACCTGGCGGCCAACGGGGCCCGGTTCCACATCGCCGAACTCGGCGAGGGGCCGCTGGTGCTGCTGGTGCACGGCTGGCCGGAGTACTGGTGGGCCTGGCGCCACCAGTTGACCGCGCTGGCCGAGGCGGGGTTCCGGGCGGTCGCCCTGGACCTGCGCGGGATGGGCGGCAGCGACCGCACCCCGCGCGGCTACGACCCGGGCAACCTGGCGCTCGACATCACCGGTGTGATCCGCTCGCTCGGCGAGCGCCGCGCCCACCTGGTCGGGCACGCCACCGGCGGCACGCTGGCCTGGGTGGCCGCAGTGATGCGCCCGTCGGTGATCCAGAGCCTGACCGTGGTCTCCGCCGCCCACCCGCGGCACCTGCGCCGGGCGCTGCTGACCGACCGTCGGCAGATCGCCGCCTTCGACCACGTGCTGGGCTTCCAGCGGCCGTGGATCCCGGAGCGCCGGCTGGTCGCCGAGGACGGCGCGCTGGTCGGCGAGTACCTGCGGGCCTGGACCGGGCCGACGGTGCTGCCCGAGGAGGCGATCGCCGCCTACCGCAAGGCGATCCAGGTGCCCAGCACCGCGCACTGCTCGATCGAGCCGTACCGCTGGCTGCTGCGCTCGATGGCCCGGCCGGACGGCATCCAGTTCGCCCGGCGGATGAAGAAGCCGATCACCGCGCCCACCCTGCACGTGCAGGGCGCCGCCGATCCGGTGCTGCTCTCGCACACCGCGCTGGGGGCGGGCGAGTACGTCTCCGCGCCGTACCGGTGGCGGCTGCTGCCCGGGGTGGGGCACTTCCCGCACGAGGAGGTGCCGGAGGAGTTCACGGCGGAGCTGATCGGGTGGGTCCGGGAGCACAAGGACTGAGTCCGCGTCAGGTCGGAAGTGCCGGGTGGGGCGACAGAGTTGACCGCATTCATATGACAAACGCATAAGCCAGTCGCATGGCGTTCGGGCGGTTACTCCGGCTGGCCGAAGGGAATCCATCCGGTATGACCTGGATGCCCGATCGGGAAGCCCAGCCGCGCCGACGCAGCCGCGGCAGCAGCAGCTCGCAACCGCACCTCCCGCAGCCCCAGTGGCCGTCGGAGCCGGACGAGCGGACACCGCGCGGCGGGGGCTACCGGCTCGGCATCCCGAAGATCATCGGGCGGCGCGCCCGCTGGGTGGGTGCGCGGCTGCGCCGGGAGGGCTGAACGCGCGACGGCCGCGCCGGGGGCCCGAGGGCCCGCCCGGCGCGGCCGCGGCGGTCGGCCGGCTCAGGTGAGCACGGCGGGCGAGATCGCGGTCGACCAGAGCAGCAGCGCGAAGGTCGCCAGCGTCATCACCGGGACCAGGATCTTGGTCTCCACGTCGTTGCCGGTGCGCTTGATCAGGACCAGCTCGTAGCGCTCCTTGTGCGGCCACAGCAGCGGCGAGCCCTGCTTGGTGAGGCAGTCGCCGAGCAGGTGCGCCAGGGTGCCCAGAGCCACCGCGTAGGGCAGCCAGCCCGGGGCGCTGGGCAGGTAGCGCAGCATGCCGAAGGTGCCGAGCGCGGCCAGGCCCATCACCGTCACCGCGGTCGGACCGTCGCCCGGCGGGTGCAGGCGCAGCGCGCGCAGCGCCATGGCCAGCAGGAAGAACGTCAGGCCGATGGTGAACCAGCGGCCGATGAGGGTGATGCCCAGCCAGCTGCCGCCGCCCATCAGCGCGACGAACAGCAGCGAGTGGGTGGCGTGTCGGTGGCCGCCGGAGACCCAGGCGACGAAGCGGCACAGGATCTTGGAGATCGGGCCGAGGAAGTTGGCGATGGTGCCGTCGTGGTGGTCCAGGTCCGGCAGCAGCGCCGCCCCGGCGCACAGCACGGTGCCCATCAGGACGTCCGCCGGGTGCAGGTGCATGCCCAGCAGCGGTGGGACGAACGGCGCGGTGGCCGCGAACAGCAGCGCTCCGCTGACCGCGTGCGAGTGACCCATCATGACGTCTGTCTGACCTCCCGTCGGGGCTCCGCCGCCAGCGGCCGGGTTCGACCGTTCGGGTGAGCGCGGCCGACGCTATCAGGAGCGACCGACGGTCCGTCAGGGGCTGTTCGGCAGCCGGTCGGTCACAGTGCGCAGCCCTCGGTGCCGACCTTGGCACCGGCGGCGGCGCCCTGGGCGACGTCCTCCTTGACCTCGGCGGCGGTGAGCACGTACCCGGTGTCGGAGCTGTCCAGCGACTTGGCGAAGACGACGCCGTAGACCTGGCCGTCGGGGCTGAGCAGCGGGCCGCCGCTGTTGCCCTGGCGGACCAGCGAGCGCACCGAGTAGACGTCGCGGACCACCTGGCCGCGGTGGTAGATGTCCGGGCCGTTGGCCTGTATGCGGCCGCGGATGCGGGCGGGCTGGACGTTGAACGAGCCGTTCTCCGGGAAGCCCGCGACGATCGCGGAGTCGTTGGTCTTGGCCTCGCCGGCGAAGGCGAGCGCCGGGGCGTTCAGCTTGGGGACGTCCAGCACCGCGATGTCGCGCTGCCAGTCGTAGCGGACCACGGTGGCGTCGTAGAGCTGGCCGGTGCCGCCGATCTGCACGGTGGGCTCGTCGACGCCGCCGACCACGTGGGCGTTGGTCATCACCCGGTGCGGGGCGAAGACGAAGCCGGAGCCCTCCAGGGTCTTGCCGCAGGCGGTGGCGGTGCCGACCACCTTCACCAGCGACTGCTTGGCCCTCACCACCGCCGGGCTGTTGGCCAGCGCCGGATCGGGGGCCTCCACCTCGGTGATCGGCTCGTGCTCGAAGGGGTTGAAGACCTGCGGGAAGCCGTTGCGGGCGAGTTCCTTGCTGAAGTCGGAGAACCAGTTCGGTGCGTCGGAGGGCAGCGCGGACTGCACCGAGCCGAGCACCTTGGAGGTGCGGACCTGCTTGGAGACGGTCGGCAGCGAGGTGCCGGCCAGCGCGGAGCCGATCAGCCAGGCCACCAGCAGCATGGAGACCACGTTGACCAGCGAGCCGCCGATCGCGTCCAGGGTCTTCACCCGGCCCTGCCCGATCCGGCCGCGCAGCTTCCAGCCGAAGTGCGTGGTGATCGCCTGCCCGATCGCGGCCAGCACGATCACCACGACCACCGCCACCACCGAGGCGGTGGTGCCCGGCGACAGGTGGCGCAGCAGCAGCGGCAGCAGTTGCACCGCGATCAGGCCGCCGCCGAGGAAGCCGAGCACCGAGAGCACGCCGACCACGAACCCCTGCCGATAGCCGGAGACGGCGAAGCCCAGTGCGGCGGCGATCAGCAGCAGATCCAGGACGTTCACCCGGATACCCTCCCACGTCCCACCGGGCGGGGGACACCGGCTCCTGCCCGTCGCCCGATCGGGTCAGCTCGGCGGGCAGCGGGCCACGAATCGTTGCGACTGTCTGACCATCCGACAGATCAGGAGCGTGCGATGGAACAGCCCAGGTGGGAAGTGCCGGTCGAGGACCGCACCGAATGGCTTCCCGCCCTCGACGCTCCGCCGCCCGAGCCGCAGAACCGGATCACCGTGCTGCTGCGCCTGCTGCTGCTGATCCCGCAGTTCATCGTGGTCTGGCTGCTGTCGCTGGTGGCCTTCGTGGTGGTGGTGATCGGCTGGTTCGGCGCGCTGTTCACCGGCCGGCTGCCCGCCTTCGCCGCCGACTACCTCGGCGGGTACCTCGGGTACGAGACCCGGGTCCTCGCCTCGGTGCTGCTGATGGTCGACCGCTACCCGCCGTTCCGCTTCGAGGCGGCCGACTACCCGGTACGGATCGAGCTGCGCCCCGGGGGGCCGCTGAACCGGCTGGCGGTCTTCTTCCGGCTGCTGCTGGCCATCCCCGCCGCGATCGTCCAGGGCCTGCTGCTTGCCGGGTGGTGGATGGTGTCGTTCATCTGCTGGCTGGTGGTGCTGATCCTCGGCCGGCAGCCGCAGGCGCTGTTCGAGGCCAGCGCGGCGGTGCTGCGGTTCCGGATGCGCTTCCAGGCGTACCTGCTGATGCTCACCTCGGCCTACCCCAAGCAGGTCTTCGGCGACCCGCTGGACGCGGAGCCGAAGCGCTCCGCGACCCGGCCGCTGGTGCTGGGCGGGGGCGCGAAAGCGCTGCTGGTGATCTTCCTGGTGCTCGGGCTGGCCTCCTGGGCGACCAGCTCGTTCAGCGGGAGCTGGAGCAGCGACTCCGACAACGACACCGACACGGTCACCACGAGCGGTCCGCTGCGGGTCGGGCCCTGACTACGCGTCAGTCCCGGCGCGGGCGGGCCAGTGCGGCGGCCTCGTCGTCCAGGGTGGTGATCCGGGAGCGGTCCCAGGGCAGCTCCAGGCCGCTGTAGTGCAGCACCCGGTCGATCACCCCGGCGGTGAAGCCCCACACCAGGTGGCCGCCGACCTGGAAGGCCGGGCCGATGTGGCCGGACGGGTGGCGCAGCCGGGAGCGGTTGGCCGGGTCCGTGAGCTCGGCCAGTGGCACTCGGAACACCGCGCCGGTCTCCGCCGGGTCCACCACCGCGACCGGCGACTCGCGGCGCCACCAGCCGAGCACCGGGGTCACCACGAAACCGCTCACCGGGATGTACAGCGCGGGCAACTGCGCGAACAGCTGCACCCCGGTCGGGTCCAGGCCGGTCTCCTCGGCGGCCTCGCGCAGCGCCGCGGCGAGCGGGCCGGTGCCGGCCGGGTCGCCGTCCTCCGGGTCGAGCGCGCCGCCCGGGAAGGACGGCTGGCCGGCGTGCGAGCGCAGCGACCTGGCCCGCTCGGTCAGCAGCAGGTCCGGGCCGGTCGGGCCCTCGCCGAACAGCATCAGCACCGCGGACGGGCGACCCCCGGAGGCCGGCGGCAGGAAGCGGCTGAGCTGCTCCGGGTGGGCCTGCTCGGCGGCGGCGCGGACCGGCAGCAGCCAGTCGGGCAGGCCGTCGCGAACGAGGGCGGGGGACGTCATGCGGGGCCTCCGGCGGTGCGCTTCTTCGGGCTTGCCTTCTTGCTGACGGCTTCCGCGGCGGCGGAGTTCCCGGCGACGGACGTCCCGGAGTCGGACTTCCCTGCGACGGACTTCCCGGCGACGGACGTCCCGGAGTCGGACTTCCCGGCGGCCGGCTCGGGCGACGGGGCCGGGGTGGTGTCGGGGAGCGGGTGCCCGGCGGTGAGTTCGGCCCGGGCGGCGGCCTCGCCCGGGAAGTCCGCCGGGGGGCGCAGCCGCTGGCCGGGCTGGCCGGCCAGCTCGTACTTGAGCAGCTTCTGCGCCTTCTCCGGGTCGGTCTCACCGGTGCCGTAGGACGGGCAGAGCGGGGCGATCGCGCAGGCGCCGCACGCGGGTTTGCGGGCGTGGCAGACCCGGCGGCCGTGGAAGATCATCCGGTGCGAGAGCATCGTCCACTCGGACTTCGGGAAGATCGCGCCGACCGCGGCCTCGACCTTCTCCGGGTCCTCCTCGGTGGTCCAGCCGAAGCGGCGGGCGAGGCGACCGAAGTGGGTGTCGACGGTGATGCCGGGCACCCCGAAGGCGTTGCCGAGCACCACGTTGGCGGTCTTGCGGCCCACCCCGGGCAGCGTGACCAGGTCCTCCAGGCGGCCCGGGACCTCGCCGTCGTAGCGGTCGCGCAGCGCGATGGCCAGGCCGATCAGCGACCTGGCCTTGGCGCGGAAGAAGCCGGTCGGGCGAATGATCTCCTCGAGCTCCTCCGGGACGGCGGCGGCGAGGTCCTCCGGGGTCGGGTACGCGGCGAACAGCGCCGGGGTGGTCTGGTTCACCCGCAGGTCGGTGGTCTGCGCCGACAGCACCGTGGCCACCACCAGCTCGAACGGGTTCCGGAAGTCCAACTCCGGGTGCGCGTACGGGTACAGCTCCGCCAGTGCCCGGTTGATCCGCCGGGCCCGCCGCACCGTCGCCAGCGCGGACTCGGGCTTGCTGGGCTTGGCCGCCGGCCGGGGCTTCGTGACCTTGCTCTCTGCCATGGACGAAGGCTACGCCGCCCGGGACGGCCCCCGGGCCACCTTGAGGCGGGTGACGAATCGACCGATCAGTTTCCGAGAAGCCGCCGGAGTTGATCCTTCCTACGATGAGACACGTCACCAGCGAACGGAAACGGGAGGACCGGCGATGACGGAGAGTCAGAAGCACGAGGGTTTCACGGCGGACGAGCGCGCGGCCATGAAGGAGCGGGCCCGGGAGCTGAAGGCGGAGTCCAAGCGGGTGTCGGCGGCGGCGAAGGCCGCCGAGGCGGAGAAGGACCTGCTGGAGAAGATCGCCGAGATGCCGCACGAGGACCGGGTGCTGGCCGAGCGCTTCCACCAGATCGTCACCAGCGTCGCGCCGGAGCTGGCCCCGAAGACCTGGTACGGCATGCCCGCGTACAACAACGCGGACGGCAAGCCGGTCTGCTTCTTCCAGAGCGCGGCCAAGTTCAAGGCCCGCTACGCGATGATCGGGTTCAGTGACAGCGCCCGGCTGGACGACGGCGAGATGTGGCCGGTGTACTTCGCCATCGCCGACCTCCGCGAGGCCGAGGCGGAGCGGATCAGCGAGCTGGTCAAGCGGGCCGTCAGCTGACCGGCCGCTGACGGCCGCGCGTCGGTCGCCGCCCTCCGGACGCCCTGTTCCTCAGTCCCGGAACAGGGCGTTCAGCGTGCCGAAGTCCAGCGCGCCGTCCAGGGTGTGCAGGCTGCCGGGGCCGAGCAGTTCCGCGGCGGCGCGGTGCGCGGCGGTGTACGCGGCCTGCGCGAGCGCGGTGCCCAGGCTGATCCGGCGCACCCCGGCGGCGGCGAGCTCGGCGACGGTCGGGCCGCCCGGGACGGCCATCGCGTTCACCGGCAGCGGCGAGCGGGCGGTGAGGTCGGCGAGCTGCGGCAGGTCGAGCAGGCCGGGGACGAACAGCGAGTCGGCGCCGGCCGCCGCGTACGCCTCGGCGCGGCGCAGCACCTCGGCCGGCCGGTCGGCGGCGTCGCCGATGCCGAACAGGAAGACGTCGGTGCGGGCGTTCAGCACCAGCTCGGGCAGGCCCGCCGCGGCGGCCGCGGCGCGGGCGGCGCGCAGCCGCTCGGCCTGCGCGGCGGGGTCGAACAGCGGGCCGCCGGGCGCGGTGGAGTCCTCCAGGTTGACGCCGACCGCGCCCGCCTCGACCACGGCGCGGACGGTGGCGGCCACGTCCTCGGGCGCCGGGCCGTAGCCGCCCTCGATGTCGGCGGTGACCGGGACGTCGACCGCGGCGGCGATCCGGCGCACCGCCTCGACCGACTCGGCGCGGGTGAGCCGCTGGCCGTCGCCCCGGCCGGCCGACCAGGAGACGCCGCCGCTGGTGGTGGCGATCGCGGCGGCCCCGGCGGCGGCGATCACCGCGGCGCTGCCGGCGTCCCAGGCGTTGGGCAGCACCAGGACCGCGTTGGCGCTCAGCTTGCGCAGCAGGCGGGCGTGGTCGGTGCGGGGGGTGGTGGGCAGGGACATCAGGACACCGCTCTTCCCTCAGTGGTTCTCCGGTCGTCCTGAATGCTGCCGGAGTCCGAGCGGGTGTTCCGATTGATTAAGCTCGGGCCGAATCCTGAAGGGGGTGCGGCGGATGCGGACACGGCTGGCGCTGTCGGTGGGCGACCTGGCCCGGACCAGGTTCGCGGTCTCGCCGATGTGGGAGGTGGTGACCAGCTTCCGGGCGCTGGCGGCCTCCCCGGTGCCGACCCCGCACCGGTCGTGGGCGGCGCAGGTCCGGCCCCGGCTCGCCGCGGCCGGGCTGGACCGCGGCTGGCTGGCCGCGATGATCCCGCCCAGCGGTCACCTGCCGGACTTCCTCAACCCCGCGCCGACCGGGCATCTCGCGCTCCTGGACGAGGAGCTGACGGCGATTCGGGCCACCGACCCGGCGCTGGTCCGGCACGACCTGGACTGCCTGCGGGCGGACCGCGAGGGCGCCCTGCCGGCCCGGCTGCGGGCGCTGGAACGCGAGCCGGACGAGGCGCTGCGCCGGGTGGCCGCCGAGATCGAGGCGTACTGGGAGCTGGCGCTGGCCCCGTACTGGGCGCGGATCCGCACGGTGCTGGAGGCGGACGTCTTCCAGCGGGCGCGGCAGGTCGCCGAGCAGGGCAGCGCCGGGATGCTCGGCGAGCTGCACGGCACCGTCCGCTGGGACGGCGAGACGCTGCACCTGTCGGAGCGGCACTGCGCGGTCACCCGGATCGCCACCGGCGCGGGGCTGCTGCTGATCCCGTCGGTCTTCGCCTGGCCCAGGGTGCTGACCAGGTCGGTCGGGCCGGACCCGGCTCCCGCGGGAGGTGCTCCCACCCAGCTCTGCTACCCCGCGCTGGCCGCGGCCACCGTCTGGGAGCGCCGTCCGCACCCGCGCGGCGACGGGCTCGCCCAGGTGGTCGGCCGCTCCCGCGCGCAGCTGCTCACCGAGCTGGACTCCCCCGCCTCCACCACCGACCTGGCCCGCCGCTGCGGCCTGTCCCCCGCCGCCGTCTCCCAGCACCTGACCGCGCTGCGCACCGCCGGACTGGTCAGCTCGCACCGGGCCGGCCGCTCCGTGCTGTACGCCCGCACCGGCGTCGCCGACGGGTGGCTGGACGGCGCCGGTTAGCGCGGGCTCTTCCGGACGGCGGGCTCGGGCAGACTGGTGGGGTGGGTTCCCGGTACCGGCAGTGGGCGCCGGCCGTCGCGCCGCGGCGGCAGGTGGCGTGCGTCTGGGTGCGGGAGAGCGACGCGGGGGCGGCGCACCGGCAGTTGATCGTGCCGGACGGGTGCCTCGACCTGCTGTGGGACGGCGCGCAGGTGCAGGTGGTCGGCCCGGACCGGGTCCCGCGGACGGTGCCGGTGCCCGGCGGGACGCGGATGGCCGGGCTGCGGCTGCGACCCGGCGCGGCCGCCCTGCTGCTCGGCCGCACGCCCGCCCGGGAGCTGTGCGACCTGCAGGTGCCGCTGGCCGAACTCGCCCCGGGGACGGCCGAGTTGCTGACCGAGCGACTCGGCACGGCGGGCACCGCGACGGCCGCCGCGGAGCTGCTGGACGCCTTCGCCGCCGAGCTGCGGCCCGGCCGCCCACCCGATCCCCTGGTGGAGCAGGCGGTCGCCGCACTGGGCCGGCCCCGACCGGCCCCGCTCCCCCGGCTCGCCGAACACCTCGGGCTCTCCGAGCGACAGCTGCGCCGGCGCCTGACCGACGCGGTGGGCTACGGGCCGAGCACCCTGCACGGCGTCCTGCGCTTCCAGCGGGCCCTGGCCGCCGCGCGCCGGGACGGCCGCCCGCTCGCCGAGGCGGCGGCGGCCGCCGGGTACGCCGACCAGGCGCACTTCACCAGGGAGGTCCGCCGACTGGCCGGGGTACCGCCGACGACGCTGCTCGGCCGACGGCCGGAGCGCGGGATCGGCTGACCCTGGTGCCACGTGGCACCACATGGCACCACTCTGCCCCCTCGAAGCCACCCCGCCGCGCCAGACACTCCCCTACAGCAACCCTTCGACAGCACGTTTCCGCAGGTCGAAGCCCTAGCGTCACGCCTGGCACCACAATGACACCATTCACGCTTGCGCATGGCATCACCGTGGTGCCATGATGGCGTCATGGACCTCACCCCGTATGTCGACACCCTCCGCCGTGAACTCGCGGTGGCCGCCGAAGCCGGCGGGGACGAAGCACGCGAGCTGGCCGAACGGCTGACCGCTCCGCTGGAGTCGGCCACCCGGCTGACCATGCTCAACGTGCTCTCCGCGGCGATGGACGAGATCACCCGGGAACTCGCGCCCGGCTCGGTCGACGTACGGCTGCGCGGACTGAACCCCGACTTCGTGGTGACGCTGCCGCACACCGACAGCGCCCCCGCGGTGCCGGCCACGCAGGTCGAGACGGCCAAGGCCCAGGCAGCCGTCGAGGGCGACGAGGGTGGCACCGCCCGGGTCAACCTGCGGCTTCCGGCCCAGCTCAAGGCGCGGGCCGAGGAGTCCGCGAACCGCGAGGGGCTGTCGGTCAACGCGTGGCTGGTCCGGGCGGTGTCGGCCGCGGTCGACTCCGGCGGACGGCCGCAGGCGGCGGGGACGACCCAGACCGTCGGACAGAGCATCACCGGCTGGGTGCGCTAGCCGCACCCCGCAGCACCTCACCTTCACTCCACCGCTCCCCACCTGCGGGGACGCCCCGAAGACCCAAGAGGACGGGACAGCCATGCCTTCTTTCGACACCTCCGGACCGATCTCCGTCGTCTCCCACGTGGAGGCCGGCTCCATCCGCTTCACCGCCGCCGACCGCTTCGACGCCACCGTCGACGTCCAGCCCCGCGACCCGAAGAAGGACCAGGACGTGCGGGCCGCCCAGCAGACCGAGGTCGGCCTCGCGGGCAACGTACTGATCATCAGGACCCCCAAGTCGCGCACCTCGCTGCGCCGTCCGGGCGTGGTCGACGTGACGGTCGGACTGCCCACGGGCTCCGGCGTCGAGCTGACCGGCGCGTGGACGCAGGTGCTCGGCGAGGGGCGGCTCGGCGAGGTCCGGGTGAAGACCAGCTCCGGCGACGTCCGGCTGGACACCACCGGGCCGCTGAGCCTGATCGCCTCGCACGGCTCGATCACCGTGGAGCGGGTCGAGGGCTCGGCGGAGATCACCACCAGCTCCGGCAGCCTGCGGGTCGGCGAGGTCGGCGGCTCGGCCGTCCTGAAGAACTCGCACGGCACCACCGTCGTCGGCGCCGCGGGCGGCGAGCTGCGGGTGAGCGGCGCCAACGGCGACATCGACATCCGGCTGGCCGAGGACTCGGTCTTCGCGGCCACCGCGCACGGCACCCTGCGGGTCGGCGAAGTGGCGCGCGGCGAGGTCCAGTTGGAGACCTCCTACGGCGCCATCGAGGTCGGCATCCGGCGCGGCACCGCCGCCTGGCTGGACGTCCACTCGGCCAACGGGCAGGTCCGCAACATGCTCAGCTCCACCGAGGCGCCGGAGCAGCCCGAGGAGACCGTACGGATCCACGCGCGCACCCGCTACGGCAACATCGACGTCCTCCGGGCCCGCGGCTGACGACCGGTCAGCAACCGCACCGCCCCACCCCCACCAGCCACTTCAGCCTTCAACGGGAGGGTTCCATGCCTTCTTATGTCATGCCCACACCCAGGACGAGTGTCGATCCGCAGCCGCCCGCCGCCATCTCCGCCGTCGGGCTGCGCAAGTCCTACGGCGACAAGACCGTCCTGGACGGCATCGACCTGGCCGTCCCCGCCGGGACGATCTTCGCCCTGCTGGGCCCGAACGGTGCCGGCAAGACCACCGCCGTCAAGATCCTCTCCACCCTGATCTCCGCCGACGAGGGCCAGGCCCAGGTGGCCGGCCACGACGTGGCGAAGGCACCGCAGCGGGTCCGCGCCGCGATCGGCGTCACCGGCCAGTTCTCCGCCGTCGACGGCCTGATCACCGGCGAGGAGAACATGCTCCTGATGGCCGACCTGCACCACCTCCCCAAGACCGAGGGCCGCCGCGTCACCACCGAACTCCTCACCCGCCTCGACCTCCTAGACGCCGCCCAGAAGCCCGCCGCGTCCTACTCCGGCGGCATGAAACGCCGCCTCGACATCGCCATGACCCTGGTCGGCAGCCCCCGCATCATCTTCCTCGACGAACCCACCACCGGACTCGACCCCCGCGCCCGCCACGCCATGTGGCAGATCATCCGCGACCTCGTCCGCGACGGCGTCACCGTCCTGCTCACCACCCAGTACCTCGAGGAAGCCGACCAACTCGCCGACCGCATCGCCGTCCTCAACCACGGCCACATCGTCGCCGAAGGCACCGCCGACGAACTCAAGCGCCTCATCCCCGGCGGCCACGTCCGCCTCCGCTTCACCGACCCCACCGCCTACCGCCACGCCGCCACCGCCCTCCCCGACGCAGCCCCCGACCACGACGCCCTCGCCCTCCAACTCCCCAGCGACGGCAGCCAACACGACCTGCGCACCCTCCTCGACCGCCTCCACACCGCCCACATCGAAGCCGACGAACTCACCGTCCACACCCCCGACCTCGACGACGTCTTCTTCGCCCTCACCGGCGGCGCCGCCACGTCGGACCTGCCCAAGGAGAATGCCCGATGAGCTCCCTGTCGCTCGCCGTGCGCGACTCGTCGACGATGCTGCGCCGCAACCTGCTGCACGCCCGCCGCTACCCGTCGATGACGCTGAACCTGCTGCTCACCCCGGTGATGCTGCTACTGCTCTTCGTCTACATCTTCGGCGACACCATGAGCGCCGGGATCGGCGGCGGGGCGGACCGGTCCGCGTACCTCGACTACCTGCTGCCGGGCATCCTGCTGCTGACCATCGGCGGCACCACGATCGGCAGCGCGGTCTCGGTCGCGATGGACATGACCGAGGGCATCATCGCCCGCTTCCGCACCATGGCCATCCACCGCGGCTCGGTGCTGATCGGACACGTCGTCGGCAGCGTCATCCAGTGCATGGCGAGCGTGCTGCTGGTCGGCGCGGTCGGGGTGGCGATCGGGTTCCGGTCCAAGGACGCGACCGCGCTGGAGTGGCTGGCGGCGTTCGGACTGCTGACCCTGGTCTCCCTGGCGCTCACCTGGATCGCCGTCGGCATGGGCCTGGTCAGCCCGAACGCGGAGGCGGCGAGCAACAACGCGCTGCCGCTGATGGTCCTGCCGCTGCTGTCCTCGGCCTTCGTGCCGCTGCACTCGATGCCGGGCTGGTTCCAGCCGATCGCCCAGTACCAGCCCTTCACCCCCGCCATCGAAACCCTGCGCGGACTGCTCCTCGGCACCGCGATCGGCAACAACTGGTGGATCGCGCTGGCCTGGTGCGTGGCCCTGACCGCGCTCGGCTACCGCTGGTCGAAGGCGGTGTACAACCGCGACCCGAAGTGACGGCTCCACGGCTCCCGCGAGCGGTCGAGGGCGGCGCACCCGGTGCGCCGCCCTCGCGCGTCGATTGACGGTGCGTCAGCCCGTCTCGTCGTACGCCCGCAGGGTCAGCAGCGCGCCGAGGGTGACGCCCGGGCGGGCCTCCGACTCGGTGGCGGCGGACCAGCGGGCCCAGTTGATCGGCCAGCCGCCGTCCGGCTGCTGGGCGGCGGCGAGGTGGGCGAGGCCGCGTTCGAGTTCCGCGTCGGTGAACCAGGCGCGGGCCAGGCTATCCGGGCGCGGCGCGTAGTCGTGCGGCAGGTGGTACTCGCCGGGGGCGTAGCCGGGCGCCGGGCGGACCTGCTCGGGGTGCGCCGGGTCGAGCAGGACCAGCCCCTGTTCGCGCACCGCCGCGCCGAGCCGGGCGGCCTGGCGGCGGGCCCACGCGCGGTCGGGCGCGCCGTCCAGGTAGCTGACGGCGGCGATCAGTTCGTACGGGTGGGTCTGCTCCAGTTGCTCGACGGCGCGGCGGCAGAAGGCGTCGGCGGTGCGCACCCACGGGTGGTCGACGCCGTGGCGCAGCAGCGGGCCGGCGATCTGGCCGGTGGCGAGCAGGTCGGCGGGAGGGTCGTCGGCGATCGGCAGGAACGGCGGGTGGGGGTACGGGCGGAGGCTGGGCAGGACGGCGGGCACCCCGCCGTCGGGGGTGGTGACGCCGGTCAGCCAGTCGCAGAGCCCGCGGGCGCGCTGGTCGCCGGGCAGCGCGCCGGCCTCGGCGAGGGTGCGGGCGGCGGCGATGGCGGCCAGCGGTTGCGGGGCGGGGCCGCGGACGTCGGGTTCCAGGCCGAAGGCGTAGCCGCCGTCCGGGGTGCGGTAGGCGTCCAGGGCGGCGAGGAGGCCCGCGGGGTCGCCGCCGTCGAAGTGCAGGGCGAAGCGGCGCTGCTCCAGGACCCGGCCGCCCGTCCAGAGGAAGCCGGCGGCGCGCTCGATGATGCTGTCGTCGATCCATGCCATGCCTCGACGGTAGGCGGCTCAGCACGGTGCGGTCTTGAACGAATCGGCCGTCGCCGCGGAGGCTGGGAAAGAAACTCCGCCGCCACCGATGAGTTCGGCCCGCCCGCCCCGTCCGATCCTGTGACGGCAGCACACCGCACGGATGGAGCAGACAGATGAGCGTCAAGGGACCGGCCAGCTACTTCCCCTCGATCGAGCAGAAGTACGGGCGCCCGATCGCCGAGTGGCAGCAGGTGATCCGCGAGTCGCCGCTGACCAGGCACATGGAGCTGGTCGGCTGGCTGAAGACCGAGCACGGCCTCGGCCACGGCCACGCCAACGCGCTGGTCGCGGCCACGCTGGCCGAGCAGAACTGACGACCTTTCGCCTTCGTTGGGGAGTTCCGAGATGACCGGCACCACCAGCAGCAGCGTCACCTCCGCCGACGGCACCCGGATCGCGTACACGGCCACCGGCAGCGGACCGGCCGTGGTGGTCGTGGACGGTGCGCTGTGCTACCGCGGGTTCGGCCCGGCGGCCGGGATCGCCCGGCAACTCGCCGACGGGTACCGGGTGTTCACGTACGACCGGCGCGGTCGCGGCGAGAGCGAGCCGGGTGGCGGGCCCGCGGCCTCGGGGGGCCCGGCGGGCGGGGGCCGGGAGCGGGAGGTGGCGGACCTGGCGGCGGTGATCGCCGCGGCGGGCGGCAGCGCGGCGCTGGTCGGCCTGTCCTCCGGCGCGGCGCTCGCGCTGGCGGCGGCCGGCGCGGGCATCGGAGTGACCCGGGTGGTCGCGTACGAGCCGCCGTTCAGCACCGACGACGGGCAGCGCGGCCGGTTCAAGGAGTACGTGGCCGGGATGGAGCAGGACCTCGCCGCCGGGCGGCCCGGGGACGCGGTGGCGCGCTTCATGACCTTCGTCGGCACGCCCGCCGGGATGCTCGCCCAGTTCCGGGAGTCGCCGCTCTGGGAGGTGTTCGAGCAGGTGGGCCCGTCGCTGGCCAACGACGTGGAGGTGCTGGACGGGCGCGAGGGCGCCGACGTGCCGACCGCGCGGCTGGCCGAACTCGCCCTGCCGGTCCTGCTGGTGGACGGCGAGCTGGCCTCCGCGACGATGCGGGCGGGCGTCCGGGCGGCCGCCGCCGCGGTACCCGGCGCCGGGTACCGCACGCTGGCGGGGCAGACCCACGACGTGCAGCCGGCCGTGCTGGCGAAGGCCGCGGCGGAGTTCTTCGCCCAGGGCTGAGCGGCGCCGCCGCGGTTTCCGAACGACGGTCAGACCTCCCGCTCCGGCGCCTCGGTGAGGCGTCGGAACAGGCTGCTCAGGGCGCTGCCGTCCAGCGCCGGGAGATCGCCGGCGGGGTGGCCGGCCGGGGCGAAGAAGGCCCGGTCGACCGCCTCGACGGCGGGGATCGCCGCGCGGGCGAGCTCGACCCCGCGCGGGGTGATCCGCAGGCGGCGGGCCCGGGTGTCGTCCGGGTCCGTCGCCCGGTGCAGCAGGCCCTTGGCCTCCAGCTTCCGGACCACCTGCGAGGTGGTCCGGACGTCCGTCCCGGCCTGCCGGGACAGCTCCTGCTGGTTGGGGGCGGCGCCCTGCTCGTTCAGCCACCAGGCGCAGGACAGCAGCACGAACTGGGCGTGCGTCAGGTCGTGCGGGGCGAGGGCCGCCGCGATCTCGCGCTGCCAGCGCAGGGTGGTGTGCCAGAGCCAGAAGCCGGGGCTGCGGCCGGGGCCGTCGACCAGACCGTCCATCAGGCGGCGCCCTCCGCCCGGGCCAGCAGGCCGGCCATCGCCTCCGGGAAGTCCTCGGTGATCTGCGGGCCGAGCTCGGGGGCGATCTGCCCGGCCTCCGGGCCGGTGATCTCCAGCCGGTGCAGGACCCTGGTGCCGCCGCCGGGCAGCGCGGTCAGCGTGTGGGCGAAGCGCAGGGTGACGCCGCCGAACTCGGTCTGGTCGGCGTACGCGACGTTCTCCTCGATCCGGACGATCACCGACTCGATCGGCTCCTGGCCGGTCGGGGTCATCACCACCTTCGCCCCGACCTCGAACGCGCCCTGCAGCACGACCGACTCCATCGAGGTGTCCCAACTCGCCCAGCCGTTCAGGTCGCTGAGCACCGCCCAGACGTCCTGCGGCGCGGCGGCGGTCTCGGCGCTGTACTCGTGCTCCCACATGGTCGGCTCCCCTTCGCCACTGAGATTGTCTATGCAGAGACTATCTCCGTGCGGATCATCTCGCAACCGTGCGCCGTCGAGGACTCCGAACCGGGGTGAAAGGCGCTGCGACGCGGTCTGCGGCCCTGCTACGGTCGGGGCACCTACCTGGCTGTACCAAGGAGCAGATCCCCGATGCATGATGCCCGCGTCCTGATCGACCTGGGGGACGAAGCCGTCCGGCTTCTGGCGCGCCGCGGCTACCAGTTGGACCTGTCCGCGCTGCAGGAGCTGCAGTCCCGCCGCAACGGCGGGATCCAGGCCGGCGACGAGCTGCGGGCCCGTTCCAAGCAGGTCGCCCAGGAGGTGCAGCGCACCGCCAAGTCGGGCGGGGACGTCTCCGAGCTGAAGGAGAGCGCCCGCGCGCTGAAGGAGCAGGTCCAGCAGAACGAGGCCGAACTGGAGCAGGTCCAGCAGGAGTTGACGGAGCTGCTGCTGACCATCCCGAACCTGCCCGCGGACGAGGCCCCGGACGGCAACTCCGACGCGGACGCCCTCGAGCTGCGCAAGGTCGGCACCCCGCCGGCCTTCGACTTCGCCCCCAAGGACCACGTCGACCTCGGCGAGGCGATGGGCATCCTGGACTTCGGCCGCGCCACCAAGCTGTCGGGCTCGCGGTTCAGCGTGCTGCGCGGCGTCGGCGCCGCCCTGGAGCGCGCGGTGGTCTCGCTGCTGCTGGACCTGCACACCCGTCAGCACGGCTACGTCGAGCACGCGGTGCCGTACCTGGTGAACCGGCGGACCATGACCGGCACCGGCCAGCTGCCGAAGTTCGAGGAGGACCTGTTCCGCACCGGCACCGCCGACCGGGACCTGTACCTGATCCCGACCGCCGAGGTGCCGCTGACCAACCTGTACGCGGACGAGATCGTCCCGCCCGCCGAGCTGCCGCTGGCGCTGACCGCGCACACCCCGTGCTTCCGCTCCGAGGCGGGCTCGTACGGGCGCGACACCCGCGGCCTGATCCGGCTCCACCAGTTCTCCAAGGTGGAGATGGTGCGGATCTGCGCGCCCGAGCAGGCGAACGAGCAGATGCTGCTGATGGTCTCGCACGCCGAGGCCTGCCTGCAGGCGCTGGAACTCGCGTACCGCGTGGTCGCCCTGGCGGCCGGTGACACCGGGTTCTCCGCGCGGCTGACCTACGACCTGGAGGTGTGGCTGCCCAGCCAGGACACCTACCGCGAGGTCTCCTCGGTCTCCGACTTCGGCACCTTCCAGGGGCGCCGGGCCGGCATCCGCACCCGCGACGAGAACGGCAAGCCCACCCCCGCCGCCACCGTCAACGGCTCCGGCCTGCCGCTGGGCCGCACCATCGCCGCCGTCCTGGAGCAGCACCAGCAGGCCGACGGCTCGGTGCTGCTGCCGAAGGCGCTGCACAAGTACCTCGGCTTCGCGCGGATCGCCGCCGACGGCACGCCGCAGGAGTAAGCAGCACCACGGACGATCAGCCACCATCAGGGGCCCTGGCGGTGGCTGATCGTTCTGCGTTCCTGAGGGGCGGGCGGCCTGACGCCGCGTTACCGTCGGGAGATGGGTGAAGTGGCGCTGGCGAGGGTCGCCGTCGGGTGCGGGGTGGCGGCGGTGGCGGTGCTGGCCGCCGGGGCGGGGTTGCGGGGCGCGCTGGTGGTCGCGGTCGGGGTGGTGGCGCTGGCACTGATGGCGGCCGGGATGTGGTGGGCGCTGTCGCGGCGCGGCCCGGTGCGCTGGCTGGGCGCGGCACTGGCGGTGGCAGCCCCGGCGGGCGCGGTGGCGCTGTACGTGGGCGGCGGGACCTGGCCGTGGGTGCTGGGCGCGGTGGCGCTGTGGGCGGTGGGGTTGGCCTTCGCCCGGGCGGCGCTGCGCAAGGCGCGCGGTGAGCAGCAGATGCCGGAGCGGACGGTCGACGCGCCCCGCAAGCCGGTGCTCATCATGAACCCGAAGTCCGGCGGCGGGAAGGTGGAGCGCTTCCACCTGGCCGAACGGGCACGGGAGTTGGGCGCCGAGGTGGTGCTGCTCGACCCGACGGCGTGGCAGGACGTGGTGGAACTCGCCGAACGGGCCGTCGCCGAGGGCGCGGACCTGCTCGGGGTGGCCGGCGGCGACGGCACCCAGGCGCTGGTGGCCCAGGTCGCGGCCCGGCACGGGCTGCCGTTCCTGGTGGTGTCGGCGGGCACCCGCAACCACTTCGCGATGGACCTGGGCCTGGACCGCACCGACCCCGGCCGCTGCCTGGACGCGCTGACCGACGGAGTGGAGGTACGGGTCGACCTCGGCGAGGTGTCGGGCCGGGCGTTCGTCAACAACGTGTCGTTCGGCACGTACGCGGAGATCGTCCAGCGCCCCGAGTACCGGGACGCCAAGGCGACGACCGTCCTGGCCATGCTGCCGGACCTGCTGGTCGGCTACGCGGGCGCCCGGCTGACCGCCTCGGCCGGGGAGCGGCGGCTGGAGCAGCCGCAGGCGGTGCTGGTCAGCAACAACCCCTACGACGCAGGGGACTTGCTGGATCCCGGGCGGCGTTCGCGGATGGACCGCGGACTGCTGGGTGTGCTGGGCGTGCGGGTCGACGGCGCGGCGCAGGCCGCGGACCTGGCGTTGCGCGGTACGAATGCGGAGGCGGTGACGGTGCTGACGGGTCGGGAGGTGCTGGTGACGGCGGATACGGCGAGCATTCCGGTGGCGGTGGACGGCGAGGCGTTGGAGCTGGCGGTGCCGGTGCGCTGCGTGATCCGCCCGGCGGCGCTGCGGGTACGGGTCCCGCGGCACCGGCCGGGCCCGGTGCAGGCGGTGCCGACGGTGCGGTGGAGCCGGCTGGCCCAGCTCGCGGCGGGCCGGACCGAGACCGACGGCGGTGCCCGATGAGGGCGGTGACGCGCTGGGCGCTGGCCGGTCGGCAGGTGGTCGCGGACCTGGCGGCGGTGGACGAGGCGGTGTACGTCGCGGTGGCGGCGACCCCGACACCGGCGCTGGACCAGGGGCTGCGGCGCCTGTCGACGGCGGCCGACAACTCCAAGTTGTCGATCGCGGCGGCCTGCGCCCTCGCCCTGGCACCGGGCGCGCCGCGCCGGGCGGCGCTGGTCGGGCTGGGGTCGGTGGCGGTGGCCTCGGCGGCGGCGAACCTGCTCGGCAAGTCGCTGGCCCGCCGCCCGCGCCCGGACCGGGAGGCGGGCAGGGTGCCGGAGAGCCGGCACGTGCCGATGCCGGAGTCGGCCTCCTTCCCCTCCGGCCACACCGCCTCGGCGTTCGCCTTCGCCACCGGGGTGGCGTCCCGGCTGCCGTGGGCAGCGGCGCCGCTGGGCCTGCTGGCGCTGTCGGTGGGGTACTCACGGGTGCACACCGGGGTGCACTACCCGGGCGACGTGGTCGCGGGCGCGCTGCTGGGCACGGTGGCGGGCAGCGTGGTCGCGGGCGTCGACGCGCACTGGCTCGGCGGACGGCACTGCTGACCGTCCGTCAGGGTTCGCGACGCGGCGGGTGCCGGGCGCGGTGCCGACGTGACCGGTGCCGGGCGCGGCGCGACGCGCCCACCGTGCCGCAGTCCACGCCTACCTCGCCTACCGCGCCGTTTCGATCCGCGTCGCGAGTTCGGTGAGGGCCTCGCCCAGCGGGCGGTCCACCCGGACGCCGGCCAGCTCGTCGCCGCGGGTCGGGCCCTGGTTGACGATGGCCACCGGCTTGCCGGTCTTCGCCGCGTGGCGGACGAAGCGCAGGCCGGACAGGACGGCCAGCGAGGAGCCCAGGACCAGCAGCGCCCGGCTGTCGTCCACCAGGCGGTAGCAGAGATCGACCCGCTCCTTGGGGACGCTCTCGCCGAAGAACACCACGTCCGGCTTGAGGACCCCGCCGCACGTGGTGCACTCGGCGACCGTGAAACCGGCCACCAGGTCGTCCGGGAGTTCGACGTCGCCGTCCGGGTTCACCCGGGAGCCGGCGTCCTGGAAGTGCGGGTTGAGTGCGGCGAGGCGCTCGTCGAGTTCGGTGCGGGTGGTGGTCCGGCGGCAGTCCAGGCAGATCACCCGGTCCAGGCCGCCGTGCAGCTCGACCGCGTCCGCGGTGCCCGCCGCGCGGTGCAGGCCGTCGACGTTCTGGGTGATCACCGCGGAGAGGTGGCCGGAGGCGCGCAGCTCGGCCACCGCGCGGTGGCCGGCGTTCGGTCGGGCCCGCGAGATCACCGCCCGGCCGGCGTGGCTGCGCGCCCAGTAGCGCCGCCTGGCCTCCGCCTGTGCCACGAACTCCTGGTACGTCATCGGCGCGCGGTGGCGCCGCACCCCGTTCGGCCCGCGGTAGTCCGGGATCCCGGACTCGGTCGACAGTCCGGCGCCGCTCAGCACCACCACACCGCCGGCCGCGACCAGCTCCGCCACCGCCACGAGTCCGCTGTCATCCGCCGCAGTCATGTGGTCCATTGTCCGCCAAGGGCGGGGGGTCACGTCGGCCGGTCGGTCATTGCGCGGTGGATCGCCGGGCGGAGGCCACCGGGCGGGTGAGTTCGCGCAGCTCCGCCTCCAGTGCCCGGGCCGCGAACGGGTGGCCGCTCAACTCGTCGAAGGCGACCTGGAGTTCGGAGCGGGGGACGATCAGCACCGGACAGTGCGCCGGCCGCACGCAGGACTGCCCGACCGAGGCCCGCAGGCCCCGCCGGAACCACGAGCCGGACGGGCCGAGGACCAGCAGGTCGCCGGGGCGGTCCGCGGCGGCGACCAGGGACGGGCCTGCCGGGCCCCGCACGGTGGTGGCGGTGACCGGCACGCCGGGGTCCGCGCCGCCGAACGCCTCGGCCATCGCCTCGGCGAGGGTCTGCGCCGCGGCGGCACGGACGGCCGAGAGCAGCGGCGGGCACGGCGAGCGGCGGTAGCCGAACTCCCCGCCCGGGGGCTCCCAGGCGTGCAGCGCCAGCACCTCCGCGTCGAGCCGCCGGGCCTCGGCGACCGCGCGGTGCAGGGCGCCCAGGCTGCCGAGCGATCCGCTGACTCCGACCACGACCCGCAGCCCGTTTCGGCCCGCGCGCGGCTGCTGCTCCATCCCGTCCTCCGTCCGAGGCGGCCGGACCCCGGCCTTCCGGTCGCCGGGGTCCGCGCCGCACCGCCAGCAGATCCGATCCGCCGAGGCCCCGGCCCCGCGTTGACGCTTCCCTGACGCCGCCGCCCTGGATACCAACGCCACCCTGACGCCCGGCCCGCCGGAACCGGCGTTCACCGGGAGTGAAGGAGAAGGAGGCCCGCCATGGCAGCCATCACCTCAGCCTCCCCCTGTCGCCGTCACCCCGCGCCGTGGTAGGAAAGTTTCCGACCTACTCATCCCTCTCCCCCGAAGGTGTCGCCGAGACATGTCCGACAAGCCGCTGGCCGGTCAGCAGAACCTGCTGTGGTCGATCAATGCGCGTGCCGTGCTCGAACTGGTCGAGCGGGACGGGCCGGTTGCGCGGCCGGAGTTGGTGCGGGCGTCCGGGTTGTCGAAGACCACCGTCGCGCAGGCGTTGGAACGGCTGGTGGAGCGCGGGGCGGTCCGGGAGCTGGGCCTCGACACCTCGCGTCGTGGGCCGGCGGCCACGCTGTACGGCGTCGACCCCGGGGCGGGGCACGCGCTGGGGGTGCGGGTCAGCCCGACCACCGTCGAGGCGCGGTTGATCGACCTGACCGGCAGCGTGCTGGCGACGGCCACCGCACCGGCCACGCTCGACGTGGCGTCCGCCGTGACGACGGCCGCGGCCCGGTGCGCCAAGCAGGCGGGGATGCCGCTTCACGCGGTCGATGCGGCGGTGGTCGGCGTCCCGGCGATCGTCGGGCGGGACGGGCGGACGATCCGGGTCGGCCGTGGCCTGCCGCGCGACGGCGCGGGGCTGGTCGAGGGGCTGGAGCGGTCGTTCCCGTTGCCGTTCACGCTGGAGAACGACGCCAACCTCGCCGCCGTCGCCGAACTGCGGCTCGGCGAGGGCCGCGGCACCAAGGACTTCGCGCTGCTGCGGATCGGGCCGGGTCTCGGCGCCGGACTGGTGCTGGACGGGCGGCTGCACCGCGGCATCGCGGGCGGTGCCGGCGAGGTGGGCTTCCTCCCGCAGGCGGGCCTGCCGCTCGGGGCGGCGGTCCCGGGGCTGACCTCGGACTCGACCGGCGCCGAGATCAGCGACTTCGTCGGTCGCGCCGCGCAGGTGATCGGTGCCGTCACGCTGGTCGTCGAGCCGGGGCTGTTCGTCCTCGGCGGTCCGGCCGGGGCCGGGAACGAGCCGCTCGCCGCGCTGGTGCGCCGCCGGCTCGCGGAGATCGCCGGCCCGCTGCGGATCGACGTGCGCGCCTCCGAGCTCGGCCCGGACGCGGACCTGGACGGGGCCTGCCTGCTGGCCCGCGAACAGGTCCGTGAAAACGCTTTCCTGACTGCGTGTCAGTAACCGTTTCCACTCCCCCCACACCCCCGGGACCCCGCATGCCGCCCAGCGTCGCCGAACGCCTCGGCCACTCCCCCGACACCCGCCTGCTGATCGTCAACGCCGACGACTACGGCATGTGCCGCTCCGCCAACACCGGTATCTCCGGCCTGCTGGCAGCCGGCGCGATCGACTCCGCCACCGTGATGCTGCCGTGCCCGTGGGCACCGGAGGCGATCGCCACGGCCGCCGCGCACGGCTGGGACGTGGGCGTGCACCTGACCCTGACCAGCGAGTGGGAGGGCTACCGGTGGGGACCGGTCGCCCGCACCGGCGACAGCTCCTCGCTGGTCGACGAGCACGGCTACTTCCCGCGCGACTGCGCCACCGTCGAGCGCACCGCCGACGCCGGACAGCTCACCGCCGAACTGCGCGCCCAGCTGGACCGGGCGATCGCCCTCGGCCTCGACCCGACGCACGCCGACAACCACATGGGCAGCGTCTACGGCCTGGCCACCGGCCGGGACTTCCTGGAGCAGGTGCTGCCGCTGTGCGCCGAGTACGGCCTGCCGTTCCGGCTGCCCCGCTCGGCGGCGGGGATGGGACTGCCGCCGGAGTTCGACGAGCTGGTCGCCGCGAAGGCGGAACTCGCCGACCGGGCGGGCGTGGTGATCCTCGACCACCTGTGGACCGGCACCTTCCAGCTCGGCGAGGGCCATGCGTACGAGGACGTCCGGGCCGAGATGATCGGCCTGCTGCGCGGGCTGCGGCCGGGCGTCAACGAGGTCTTCGTGCACCCCTTCGAGGACACCGCGGAGCTGCGCGCGATCATGCCGCACCACGCCAAGCGCGGCACTGCGGCTGTTCACCGACCCCGAGGTGCGGGCGGTGCTCGCCGAGGAGGGCATCGTCCGGACCGGCTGGCGCGAACTGCGCGAGGTCCAGCGCTCCCTGACGCTCCATCACCTTGGCGCGCACCCCGCGGGCAGCGCCGGATGATCGACCGTCTGCTCGGTGCCCGCCGCACCCGCAGCCCGCTGCGCTACGCCACCGGCAACCTCGGCGTGCAGCTGCTCAGCCAGGCGTTCGCCACCTACGCGACGTACTACTACGTGGACCGGCTCGGTGTCCCGTCCGGGCTGATCGGCCTGGCGATGGTGCTGCACGGCGTCGCCAACGCGGTGCTCAACCCGTTGATCGGCCACCTCTCCGACCGCACCCGCACCCGCTGGGGCCGCCGGCTGCCGTACATCGCGCTCGGCACCGTCCCGCTGGCGGCCGCGCAGACGCTGGTGTGGACGCCGCTGGTGGACGGGGCGACCGCCCGGTTCTGGTACTTCCTGGCCGTGGTGCTGGTCTACGACCTGCTGACCGTCCTGGTGGTGCTCAACTACGTCGCGCTCTTCCCGGAGCTCTTCCCCACCACCGGCGAGCGCGCCAGGGCCGCCCCGTCCCGGCAGGCGCTCGGCATCGGCGGCATGGTGCTCGGCGTCGCCGCCGCCCCGCTGCTGTACGGCTCGATCGGCTGGCCCGCGATGGGCGCGGCGTTCGGCCTGATCGCCACCGGCTGCTTCCTGGTCTCGCTGCGCGGCTCGGTGGAGCGCCCGGAGCAGCCCCGCGAGGCGTTCGGGTTCCTCACCGCCGTCCGCTACACGCTGGCCAACCGGGCGTTCCTGACGTACGCGGTGGGCAGCTTCCTGGTGCAACTGACCATCGCGCTGATGCAGGCCGGGCTGCCGTTCTTCACCAAGTACGTGCTGCACGAGCCGGACTCCGCGAACACGCTGGTGCTCGGCGCGATCTTCGCCACCGCCGTTCCCGCGGTGTGGGGCTGGGGGCGGCTCACCGTCCGGCTCGGCCCGCGCCGGGCGGTGCTCGCCGCGACCGGCGTGCTGGCCCTCGGCCTCACCCCGTTCCTGCTGGTCGGCACGCTGCTGGGAGCGGTGCTCACCGCCGCGCTGGTCGGCCTCGGCATCGCCGGGATGCTGGTGCTGCTGGAGATCATGCTCGCCGAGGTGATCGACGACGACGAGACCAGGACCGCCGCGCGCCGCGAAGGCATGTACATGGGCATGAACGGCTTCATCGTCCGCTGGTCGGTCTCGTTGCAGGCCGCGGTGCTCTCCCTGGTGCTCGCCGCGGGCGGCTACCGCTCGGGGGCCGACGTCCAGCCGGCGTCCGCGCTCAGCGGAATCCGGCTGCTGCTGGGTGCCGTCCCGCCGGCGATCCTGCTCCTCGCGGCCGCCTGCTTCGCGCTGTACCCACTGCGCGGGGGCCGCGATCAGCGGCCTGCCGGAGGCGATCCGGCCGGGTCGCGGGGCCGGCGGGCCGTCACCCGAAGTGCGCGAATGGCCGCGTACTCGGCCCCCGGGCACACCCCCTCCTCATATGATCGGAGCGACATGCGTCATCCTTGTGAGTAGATCTGCCCAGACACCAGCAGGAGGAAGCTCGTGGACGACGTTCTGCGGCGCGCGGCGCTCTTCGCGGCACTCGACGACGACCAGGCTGCCGAGCTCCGCGCTTCCATGACCGAGGTGACGCTCGCTCGCGGCGAGTCGCTGTTCCACGAGGGCGACCCGGGCGACCGGCTGTACGTCGTGGTCGAGGGCAAGGTGAAGCTGCACCGCGCCTCCCCGGACGGCCGCGAGAACATGCTCGCGGTGCTCGGCCCCAGCGAGATGATCGGCGAACTGTCGCTGTTCGACCCGGGCCCGCGCACCGCCACCGCCACCGCCCTCACCGAGGTCAAGCTGCTCGGCCTGGGCCACGGCGACCTGCTCCCGCTGCTGCACGCGCGGCCCGAGGTCTCCATCGCGCTGCTGCGCGCCATCGCCCGCCGGCTGCGCCGCACCAACGACGTGATGTCCGACCTGGTCTTCTCCGACGTGCCCGGCCGCGTCGCCAAGGCCCTGCTGGACCTCTCCCGCCGCTTCGGCGTGCAGTCCGAGGAGGGCATCCACGTCGCCCACGACCTGACCCAGGAGGAGCTCGCCCAGCTGGTCGGCGCCTCCCGCGAGACGGTCAACAAGGCCCTCGCCGACTTCGCCGGCCGCGGCTGGCTCAAGCTGGAGGCCCGCGCGGTCGTCCTCCTCGACGTCGAACGCCTCTCCCGCCGCTCGCGCTGAGCCGCGACGCGCCGGACGCGAGCCGCAACGAGATCCGCCCAGGGAGTGATGTGCTCTCCCGGGCGGATCTTTGGCGTCCCGGTTCCCGCTAGATCAGCCCGTGCTCTTCCAGGTACGTCAGCTGCGCCCGCACCGACAGCTCCGCCGCGGGCCACACCGCGCGGTCGACGTCGGCGTAGACCCGCGCGACGACCTCCTCCGGCGTGCGGCAGCCCGACTCGACCGCGGTCTCGACCTGGGCGAGGCGGCTGGCCCGGTGCGCCAGGTAGTACTCGACGGCGCCGAGCGCGTCGGCCAGGACGGGGCCGTGGCCGGGCAGGATCGTGCGGACGCCGTGCTCGGAGGCGAGCACGTGCAGGTGGCGCAGGGAGTCGAGGTAGTCGCCGAGCCGCCCGTCGGGGTGGGCGACGACGGTGGTGCCGCGGCCGAGCACGGTGTCGCCGGTGAGCAGGGCGCCGTCGGCCGGCAGGTGGAGGGTGAGCGAGTCGGCGGTGTGGCCGGGGGTGGCGATCACCCGGAGGTCGAGGCCGCCGACGTCGAGCCGTTCGCCGCCGTGCAGGCCGTCCACGCCGAGGGGGTGTTCGGGGTCGAGGGCGCGGACCCGGGAGCCGGTGAGTTCGGCGAAGCGCTCGACCCCGTCGGTGTGGTCGGGGTGCCCGTGGGTGATCACGGTGAGGACGATCCGCTTGCCCTGCTCCTCGGCGGTGGCGACCACCCGGCGCAGGTGGCCCTCGTCGAGCGGACCGGGGTCGACCACGACGGCGAGGTCGGAGCCCGGTTCGGACAGCAGCCAGGTGTTGGTGCCGTCCAGGGACATCACGCTCGGGTTGGGCGCGAGGAGGCAGTACGCACGGGGGGTGGCGGCCCCGCCGATGGTCTCGGCGGGGTCGCCCGGCAGCAGAGTGGTCACCCGGTGGCTCCGAGGTCGTGGGGTCCGCTCACCCGGCGTCCACCTCGGCTCGGCTGAGGCGGCGCAGCGGCAGCGAGCGAACCGTGGCCCGGGCAGGCAGCTCGCGGTGCAGCAGGCGGGTGGTCTCCCGGGGCGCCGGTTCGTCGCAGGCGGCGGCGCGCGGGGTGACGGTGCGGGCGGGCGTGACGGGTGTCCGGCGAGCCACGTCGTTGTGGGTCATCGGAGGTCTCCTTCCGGGCGTCGGTACGTGTTCCCGCAGGTTGCGGGTGTCTCAGGGAGGGCCGGCAGGCCCTCGGTGGGAGCTTCTCATGCAGGAAACTCGCCGTCGATAGTGAGTTCGTCATACCCGGGCCAGCGGATGGTGATCCGTTCCCCGGCGACCTCGGCGTGGCCCAGGACGGGTGCCACGTCCCGTCCGGCGGCGGCCGTGAGGGCCGCGGCGACGCTGTCCGCGGGCAGCAGCTCGCGCAGCACCGTGATGGTCGGCGGCATCATCCCGAACCGGCCCTGCTCGAAGCCCGCCACCGCGTCGGCGGGTCGCAGCCAGGCCACCCGGTCGGCCTCGCCGACGGTGTCGGCGGCGTGCTGTCCGGCGGGCAGCGCGGCGACGAAGAACCAGGTGTCGAAGCGGCGTTCCTCGAACTCGGGGGTCACCCAGCGGGCCCAGGCCGCCAGCAGGTCGGTGCGCAGCACCAGCTGACGCTGCGCCAGGAAGTCCCCGAACGACAGCTCGTGGGCCTCCAGGGCGGCCCGCTCGGCGGACCAGTCGCGCGGCTCGACCAGCGAGTGGGCGTCCGGCCCGGCCAGCAGCACGCCGGCCTCCTCGAAGGTCTCGCGCAGCGCCGCGCAGACCACGGCCCGGGCGGTGTCCTCGTCCACGCCGAGCCGCTCGGCCCACGCGGCGGCGCTCGGGCCGGCCCAGGGCGCGTCGCCGTCGCGCGGGTCGACGCCGCCGCCGGGGTAGGCGTACAGCCCGCCCGCGAACGCCATCGAGGTGCGTCGGCGCAGCAGGTACGCCTCCGGGCCGGTCGCGCCGTCGCGCAGCAGCACCACGGTGGCGGACGGGCGGGGGGCGGGGGGCTGCACCCGGCCGGCGGCCAGGGCGCGGATCCGGGTGGGCCAGGGAGCGGGCATCTGCGGCATGTTCACGGATGTTAACGCCCCCGCTCGACGGGGCGGCGAACGCAGCGGGGCCCGCGCCGTGGTCGGCAGCGGGCCCCGGTCGGGTGCGTCTGGTCAGTCGCGGACGCGGACCATCAGCTCGACCTCGACGGGCGCGTCCAGCGGCAGCACCGCCACGCCGACGGCGCTGCGGGCGTGCACGCCCTTGTCGCCGAAGACCTGGCCCAGCAGCTCGCTGGTGCCGTTGACGACGCCGGGCTGGCCGGTGAAGTCGGGGGCGGAGGCGACGAAGCCGACCACCTTGACGACCTGCTCGACCTTGTCCAGGTCGCCGACCACCGACTTCACGGCGGCCAGCGCGTTGAGCGCGCAGATCTGCGCGAGTTCCTTGGCCTCCTCGGCGGTGACCTCGGCGCCGACCTTTCCGGTCCGCTGGAGCTTCCCGGCGACGACCGGCAGCTGACCGGAGGTCATCACGTAGTGGCCGGTGCGCAGCGCCGGAACGTACGCGGCGACCGGTGCGGCGACCTCGGGCAGGGTCAGCCCGAGGTCGGCGAGCTTCTGCTCGACCTGGCCCATGGCTACTCCTTCTCCCGCTTCAGGTACGCGACCAGCTGCTCCGGGTTCGGGCCGGGCACGACCTGGACGAGCTCCCAGCCGTCCTGGCCCCAGGTGTCGAGGATCTGCTTGGTGGCGTGCACGAGGAGCGGCACGGTGACGTATTCCCACTTGGTCATGGGGGTGACTCTAGCCGCCCGGGCCGTGTGAGGTGGGACACAAAGGGGGCATGATTGCCGGGGGCGGCCGGGATGCTCCGGGCATCGGGACCGCTCGCTCGTTACCCTCGCGGTGAGGGCACCCGCACGGTGCCGGCGGACCGACGGACGGAGAGCGAGCGTGGCGAGCACCCCCGGCACGGCCAGGCCGACCGCGCAGGAGGCGGAGCGGGAGCCGGACTGGGAGGGCGTCAGGCTGCACGTGGTCAGTGGGAAGGGCGGCACCGGGAAGACCACGCTGGCCGCCGCGCTGGCCCTGGCGCTGGCCGCCGAGGGCGGGCGGACCCTGCTGATCGAGGTGGAGGGCCGGCAGGGCATCGCCGAGCTGTTCCAGATCGCGGCGCTGCCCTACCAGGAACGCCGGGTCGCCACCGTGACGCCCAGTCAGCTCGGCCTGCCCGGCAAGGGCCACGGCGAGGTGCACGCGCTGGCGATCGACACCGAGCTGGCGCTGCTGGAGTACCTGGAGATGTTCTACAAGCTGGGCCGGGCCGGGAAGGCCCTGCAGAAGGTCGGCTTCGTGGACTTCGCCACCACCGTCGCCCCCGGCGTGCGGGACGTGCTGCTCACCGGCAAGGCCTGCGAGGCGGCCCGCCGCAAGGGCCCGGACGGGCGGCTGCTGTACGACGCGGTGGTGATGGACGCCCCGCCGACCGGCCGGCTCACCCGTTTCCTGAACGTCAACTCCGAGGTGGCGGGCCTGGCCCGGTTCGGCCCGATCCACACCCAGGCGCAGGCCGTGATGCGGGTGCTGCGCTCCCCGGAGACGGCGGTGCACTTCACGACGCTGCTGGAGGAGATGCCGGTGCAGGAGACGGTGGACGGGATCACCGATCTGCGGGAGGCCGGGCTGCCGGTCGGCGGGGTGCTGGTGAACATGGTGCGCCCGCCGATACTGGACGCGGCGGCGGTCGAGGCGGCGCACGCCGACCACCGCGAGGACGTCGCGCTGGCCCTCGGCGAGGCGGGCCTGGGCGGGCGCTCGCGCAAGCCGGAGACCGTCCGGGCCAACGTCGAGCCGCTGCTCGACCCGCTGCTGGAGCAGGCCCGGGAGCACGCCGAACGCGTCGAACTGGAACGCGTCCAACGCGCCGACCTGCAGCAACTGCGGCTGCCGACCTACGAGTTGCCGCTGCTCGGGGAGGGCATGGAACTGGCCGGGCTGTACCGGCTGGCGGGCGAGCTGAAGCGGCAGGGGGCGGCATGACCGGCCTGGACATCGATGCGCTGATCGACGACCCGGGCACCCGGATCGTGGTCTGCTGCGGCTCCGGCGGGGTCGGCAAGACCACCACCGCCGCGGCGATCGGCCTGCGCGCCGCCGAACGCGGCCGCCGCGTCGTGGTGCTGACCATCGACCCGGCGCGGCGCCTGGCCCAGTCGATGGGCCTGACCGAGTTGGACAACACCCCGCGGGTGGTGAAGGGCACCACGGGCGAGGGCGAGCTCCAGGCCATGATGCTCGACATGAAGCGGACCTTCGACGAGGTCGTGCTCAACCACGCCGAGCCCGAGCGGGCCAGGACGATCATGGAGAACCCGTTCTACCAGTCGCTCTCGGCCGGTTTCGCGGGCACCCAGGAGTACATGGCGATGGAGAAGCTGGGCCAGCTCCGCGCCGAGGACCGCTGGGACCTGATCGTCGTCGACACGCCGCCGTCCCGCTCCGCGCTGGACTTCCTGGACGCCCCGAGCCGCCTCGGGTCCTTCCTGGACGGCCGGGTGATCCGGCTGCTCACCGCCCCGGCGAAGGTCGGCGGGCGCTCCGCGATGAAGTTCCTCAACGTCGGCATGGGCCTGCTCACCGGGACCCTCGGCAAGATCTTCGGTGCCCAGCTCCTCACCGACGTGCAGACCTTCGTCACCGCGATGGACTCCATGTTCGGCGGCTTCCGGGAGCGCGCGGACCGCACCTACCAGCTGCTCAAGGCCGAGGGCACCGCGTTCCTGGTGGTCGCCGCGCCCGAACGGGACGCGCTGCGCGAGGCCGCGTACTTCGTCGACCGGCTGGCCGCCGACGCCATGCCGCTGGCCGGGCTGGTGCTCAACCGGGTCCACTCCACCGGCGCCCCGCAGCTCACCGCGGAGCGCGCGCTGGCCGCCGCCGAGGCACTCGAGGAGAACGGCTCGCACTCCGCCACCGTCGCCGCCGAGACGCTGGCCGCCGGACTGCTGCGGCTGCACGCCGAACGCATGCAGATCATGACGAGGGAACGGCGCACCCGGGACCGCTTCGTCTCGGTCTACCCGGACGTGCCGATCGTCGAGGTGCCCGCCCTGCCCGGGGACGTGCACGACCTGGACGGACTGCGGGCCATCGGCGACCGCCTCGGCTCCCCCACCGATTGAGCCGCCGATGCTGCGTCAGAACCGTCCGGTTTCCCGGCTCCTGACGAAGGGTCAGCCGGCCTGGGCGTAGTCCCGCAGGACCACCCCGGTCGCCAGTGACTCCTCGTACTCGGTGCGCGCCGTCTCCAGCAGCCTGCGCCAGGAGACCACGGTCGGCCGGCGGCGCAGCAGCGCCCGGCGCTCACGCTCGGTCATCCCACCCCAGACGCCGAACTCGACGCGGTTGTCGAGTGCGTCAGCGAGGCATTCGGTGCGCACCGGGCATCCGCTGCACACCGCCTTGGCGCGATTCTGCGCCGCCCCCTGTACGAACAGTTCATCCGGATCGCTCGTGCGGCAAGCCGCCTGTGCGCTCCAGTCGTCCACCCAGCCCATGCCGGCGCCGTCCTCTCCCGATTCGGGGCTCCCCCACGGCGGCAACGGCATATTCACCGCTGCCAGTTGAGGACGTTACGGAAGAACGGCACGACGCAACAGCCCCTGTGGGCCCAATCTGAAATGACCCGATCGGACTATGGGTGTCCGTCAGCTCACTCGTTGGAGTGATTGCAGGTCGCAGGCCTTGCCCGGGACCGTTTGGTCACTTTCGTCACGGTGCGCCACGACAGCCGGGAGATCGCCCGCCAAGATCCATCGCAAATCATCCCGAATCGGACAAAGCTCATCACTCACAAGAGTGATGACGATGAACAGAGCGAAGCTGTCGCAGTTCTGTGACAAGCGTAGGCGAACACCTGCCCCCCTGTACGGGATTCGCCGACGTAGGGTTCTCCCCATGGCACCTTCGCGATCCGCGGGCTCCCCGCTCGACCTGGCAGGGCTCGGCATCAAGTTCCTGGGCAGCGCCGTGCTGGCCGGCGTCCTGGTCGCCGGCATGGCCCTCCCGGCCGTCGGCGCGTTCGGACTGACCGCCAAGGACACCGCCGATTCGTTCGACAACATCCCGGACGACTTCAAGACGCCGACCCTCTCCCAGGCGTCCACCATCTACGACGCCAAGGGCGGCCTGATCGCCAAGGTGTACGACCGGGACCGCACCATCCTCACCAAGGAGCAGATGGCGCCGATCATGCGCCAGGCCCAGGTGGACATCGAGGACAACCGCTTCTACGAGCACGGCGCGGTCGACCTCAAGGGCGTGCTGCGCGCGGTCACCAAGAACGCCGAGTCCGGCTCCGCGTCGCAGGGCGCGTCGACGCTGACCCAGCAGTACGTGAAGAACGTCTTCGTCGAACAGGCCGGCGACGACCAGCAGGCGTTCCTGGAGGCCACCCGCAAGTCCCTGGGCCGCAAGATCCAGGAGCTGAAGTACGCCATCAAGCTGGAAGAGGACCTGAGCAAGGACCAGATCCTCACCAACTACCTGAACATCACGTTCTACGGCCACCAGGCGTACGGCATCGAGGCGGCGGCCAACCGCTACTTCAGCAAGAGCGCCAAGGACCTGACCATCCCCGAGGCCGCGACGCTGGCCGGCCTGGTGCAGAACCCCTCGGCGTACGACCCGATCGCCCACCCGCAGGCCGCGCAGACGCGCCGCAACACGGTGATCAACAAGCTGCTGGAGTACAAGCACATCACCGCCGACGACGCGAAGGCCGCGCTCGCCGCGCCGCTCGGCATCAAGTACTCCGAGCCGCAGAACGGCTGCATCACCGCGCAGTCCGGCATGGGCTACTTCTGCGACTACGTGCGCCACGTGCTCAAGCAGGACCCGGCGTTCGGCAAGACCGCCGCGGACCGGCAGAAGCTGTGGTCCCAGGGCGGTCTGAAGATCTACACCACGATCGACCCGGAGAAGCAGAACGCGATGTACAACGCGGTCACCAAGAAGGTCTTCGTGACCGACCCGGTGTCCGCGGCCGGCACCATGATCAAGCCCGGCACCGGCGAGATCCTGGCGATGGCCCAGACCCGCCCGTACGGCCTGGACAACAACAAGAACCAGACCGTGCTGAACCTCAACGTGGACGCCGCGATGGGCGGCGGCAACGGCTTCTCGCCCGGCTCGACCTTCAAGCCCATCCTGGCCGCGGCGGCGCTGGAGTCCGGGGTGCCGATCACCCAGGAGTTCCCCTCGCCGTACAAGATGGACTACCCCAAGATGACCACCTGCGACGGCACGTGGAACGAGAAGGGGGTCAGCGTCCAGAACGAGGGCACCGGCGAGGTCGGCCCGTTCAGCATGCAGATCGCCATGCAGAAGTCGGTCAACACCTACTTCGTGCAGCTGGAGGAGCAGGTCGGCCTCTGCCCGATGAAGCAGATGGCCGACAAGCTGGGCATCAAGACCCTGGCCAACGGCAAGCCGCTGCTCCAGGTCCCCTCCATGGTGCTCGGCACCCAGGAGGTCAGCCCGCTCACCATGGCCAGCGTCTACGCCGCGTTCGCCGCGCGCGGCAAGTACTGCACCCCGATCGCGCTCACCTCGGTGGTCAACACCGACGGCAAGAAGATCGACGTGCCCAAGGCCAACTGCACCCAGGCGATGTCCGAGACCACCGCGGACGGCGTCAACACCCTGCTGCTCGGCGTGACCGAGAAGGGCACCGGCTCCGCCCTCGGCCTCGACGACGGCCGCCAGATCGCCGGCAAGACCGGTACCACCGACAACCGGTACGCCGCCTGGTTCACCGGCTACACCCCCGACCTGGCCACCTCGGTCTGGCTCGGCGGCGTCGGCGGCAACGTCTCGATGAAGAACATCACCATCGGCGGCCACTACCGCAACGCGGTCTACGGCGCCGACGGCCCCGGCCCGATCTGGCAGCAGGCCATGAACGACGCCCTGGACAACACCCCCAAGTCCCAGTTCCAGACCGTCAACATCCCGGTCGCAACGCCGAGCCCCAACCCGTCCGACACCGCCACCCCGCCCTCCGGCGACAACGCCCAGGGCGGCCTGCTCGGCGGCAACAACAACGGCGGCCTGATCAACGGCGGCATCACCCTCCCGCCGGGCGCCATCAACGGCGGCAACACCGGCAAGCCCGGCCACCACTGACACACCCGCACGAAAGCCGCCTGCGGCGGGGAACTCCCCCACCGCAGGCGGCTTTCGGCGATTCTGGTGCCGCTTCTGATGCCGGCGGTTCCGGTGCTCCGGCGCCGCCGGGCTCAGCCCGCCAGGGCCGCCTTCACCGCGGCCGCCACCCGGCCGCCCTCCGCCTTGCCCTCGACCTTAGGCCGGACCAGCTTCATCACGGCGCCCATGCCCTGCGGCCCGCTCGCCCCGGACTCGGCCACCGCGGCGGCCACGATCGCGGTCAGCTCCTCGTCGCTGAGCTGCGCCGGGAGGTAGCCGTCCAGCACCACGCCCTCGGCGCGCTCCCGCTCCGCCTGCTCGGCCCGGCCGGCGCCGTCGAACGCCTCGGCGGCCTCGCGGCGCTTCTTCGCCTCCTTGCCGATCACCTGCAGCACCTCGGCGTCGGACAGTTCGCGCTTCTCCTTGCCCGCCACCTCCGCGCCGGTGACCGCGGCCAGGGTGAGCCGGAGAGTGGACGAGCGGAGCTCGTCCCGTGCCTTGATGGCAGCCGTGAGATCCTCCTGCAGCTGCGCCTTGAGCGTCGTCATGCCGCCGATTCTGGCACCTGACCGGCCCGAACGCCGCTTCTTTACCGCGCCGCCGCCACTTCCCGAAGTCCGCGGAAAATTCTTCGCACCCGGACGCAACCGCGGGCCGCGATGAACGTCCATACCGGTGAGAGGCCGGACGGGGGCCGCGCAGCATCACCCGCGACCTGCCCGTCTCCGACCTTCCGCACTCGTCAACTCACCTTGTCCTGGGGGGACTTCGCCATGCCCGCACGCCACCGCCCGGCCGCTCTCGCCGCCCTGCTGCTCGCCGGACTGCTCGCCACCGGCACCGCCACCACCGCCGTCGCCGCCGACGCCCCGGCGCCGACGCTGGCCGTCCAGGCCCCGGCCGCACTGGCCTTCGCCGGCGGTCCGCTGCCGCTGGTGGAGACCGTCACGAACCCGGGCCCGACCGCCCGTCAGCTGGCCCTGCGGCTCGCCGCCGAGACCGGCCCGGGCGCCTCGAAGTACGACCTCGCCATCGGCTACCGGGATCCGGCCGACGGGCAGTGGAAGTCCGTCCCGCTGACCTTCGCCGACGGCGTCTTCACCGGCAGCCAGACGATCACCGCCGCCCCCGGCACCACCACCGTCCAGCTCCGGATCGGCGCTCCCATGGGCCTGCCCCACCACGGCGCGAGCAACGGCGGCTTCCAGCACGTGGCGCTGAAGTCCACGCTCACCGAGCCCGGCGCCACCCAGCCGCTCGCCGAGCAGCGCAACGACCTCGGCATGGTCTCCATCGACAGCGAGCTGCAGAACGTCCCCGCGAGCGCGGTGGTCGGCGGTGCGCCGGTGGAGTTCGACTGGAAGATCAGCAACGGCACCCCGGCCGAGTACACCAACGTCAACGACGTGCTCTGGGTCGACCCGCACGCCACCGTGCAGAAGCAGGTCCCCGGTCAGGGCTGGGTGACCCTGAAGGCCGAGCACGTCGCCGACGCGGACTACGTCGCCGTCCGGGTCGACGAACCCGACCTCACGTTCGCGGCGCACACCGACCGCATCCCCCACCTGCGGGTCTCGTACGCCGCCGACACCCCTGTCGGCAGCACCAAGCTCAACGCCTGCCTGATCGTCGACGAGAGCCACGAGAACCCCTTCAACGGCACCACCATGTGCCAGGCCGGCCGCAGCCTCACCCTCACCGCGGCGACCACCGCCACGCCGACGCCTGCTCCCACGCCGACGCCGACCGCCACTGCCACCGCCGGGACGGGCGGCTCCACGGGGTCCACCGACGGCTCGTCCGGTGACTCCTCCGACGGTTCGTCCGACGGCTCGTCAGACCGGCTGGCCGAGACCGGCTCCAGCGGCACCGGGCTGGTCGCCGGGCTCGGCGGCCTCCTGGTCGCGGCCGGCGGAGCAGTCCTCTGGCTGCTCGCGCGCCGCCGCCGTCACACCGCCTGAGGCGAGGCCGCCCCGGTGGAACCCGGAGCCGGTGTCCCCGCCGGGGGCGACCATCCAGTCGTCCCGGTGGAGCCCGAAGCCGGCGTCCCCGCCGGGGGCCGACCGTCCGGCCGTCCCGGTGGAGCCCGAAGCCGGCGTCCCCGCCGGGGGCGACCGTCCAGCCGTCGCGCCCGGCTGGCAGACTGACGCCATGTCAGCTCACGGCACCGACGCGTACGGCGAACGGCTGGACGGCTTCCCGCCGTTGGTCCGACAGGCCGTCACCCTGGCCCGGGCGCACGGCTTCCCGTACTCCTGCCGCCCCGAACAGGGCCGCCTGCTGCACGTACTGGCCGGCGGCGCCCGGGTCCGCATCGGCGAGAGCGGCACCGGCCTCGGCGTCGGCCTGGCCTGGCTCGCCTCCGCCGCCCGGCCCGGGGTCCGGCTGCTCAGCGTCGAACGCGACCCGGTCCGCGCCACCGCCGCCGCGCAGCTCTTCGCCACCCACCCCGAGGTCACCGTCCTGACCGGCGACTGGACCGCCCTCCACCAGCACGCCCCGTACGACCTGCTGGTCCTGGACGGCGGCGGCCAGGCCAAGACCGACCGCGGCGCCGACCCGGAACGGCTGCTGACCCCGGGCGGCGTCCTGGTGGTCGACGACTTCAGCCCGTGCGAGAGCTGGCCGCCGCAGTTCCAGGGCCGACCCGACACCGCCCGCCTGCACTGGCTCGACCACCCCGCCCTGCGCGCCGTCGACCTCCCGCTGGCCGGCGACCTGTCCGCCGTCGTCGCGGTCCGCCGGCCGCGCTGAAGGCGACCTGTCCGCCGCCGCCGCGGTCCGCCGGCCGCGCTGAAGGCGACCTGTCCGCCGCCGTCGCGGTCCGCCGGCCGCGCTGACTGCCCAGCGCCCGTTCGGCGTTCGGCCTGCCACGCCCACCGGGGCGACCGCCCGTTCGGTCCGTTGCCCCGGTCTGCGACGATGGACCGATGCGACCGCTGTACTCCGTCCCGCTCGGTATCGCCGCCACCGGCGCCGCCTGTCTCGTCTACGCCGCCGGGTACGAGGTCCGCTCGTTCCGCCTGCGCCGGGTCGAGGTCCCGATCCTGCCCGCCGGTGCGCGGCCGATCCGGATCCTCCAGGTGTCCGACATCCACATGGTCGTGGGGCAGGAGAAGAAACAGCGCTGGCTGAAGAGCCTCGCCGCGCTCGAACCCGACCTGGTGGTCAACACCGGCGACAACCTCTCCGACCCGCTCGGCGTCCCCGCCGTGCTGGACGCGCTCGGCCCGCTGATGGAGTTCCCCGGCGTCTACGTCTTCGGCTCCAACGACTACTACGGGCCCGCCCGCAAGAGCCCCACCCGCTACCTCACCGCGCTGCGCACCGGCGTCCACGGCCTCAACAACCCCGACGGCTCCGGCCGCCGCGGCATCACCGGCGCCGTCCACAACCCCTGGCAGAAGCTCCGCGACGGCTTCGACGAGGCCGGCTGGCTCAACCTCAACAACGCGCGCGGCCGCCTCACCCTCGCCGGCCTCGACGTCGAGTTCACCGGCCTCGACGACCCGCACATCCGCCACGACCGCTACCCCATGGTCGCCGGCGGCCCCTCCCCCGACGCCGACCTCTCCCTCGCCGTCGTCCACGCCCCCTACCTGCGCACCCTCGACGCCTTCACCGCCGACGCCTACCCCCTGATCCTGGCCGGCCACACCCACGGCGGCCAGCTCTGCATCCCCTTCTACGGCGCCCTGGTCACCAACTGCGACCTCGACACCGACCGCGTCAAGGGCCTCTCCACCCACACCACCGCCGGCCACCGCTCCTACCTCCACGTCTCCGCCGGCTGCGGCACCAACCGCTACACCCCCATCCGCTTCGCCTGCCCCCCCGAAGCCACCCTCCTCACCCTCACCCCCGCCCCTCGCTGACCAGCCCTAAACCGGATTTCGTCTCTGGCCCCGCCTCCTGTAGAGTTCTACTCGTTGCGCCGGAGACGGAAGGCAACATCGCAGGACCGGGGTATAGCGCAGCTTGGTAGCGCGCTTCGTTCGGGACGAAGAGGCCGTGGGTTCAAATCCCGCTACCCCGACTTCGTAAGTGCAGGTAAGGGCCCTGCCGGAGAGATCCGGTAGGGCCCTTCCTCGTTCTGCGTGTCTAACTGAGTGACTATCCCTCAGCTGCGTGCCCGAAGACGTCGTCCATGACCGTCGCACCCGTCTGGATCACCGGGCGGATCTGCTTTCGGTAGACCTCCTCCGTCACGCTGGTGGAGGAGTGGCCGACGAGCCGGGAGATCTCCTCCAGCGGGACGCCCTTGTCGGACAGGATCGACACGAAGCTGTGCCGGAGTTCGCGGGGCGTCCACTCGGCAGCGTTGATCCCCTCGGCTGTGGCAATGGCGGTGCGGAACGCGCGGCGGACGTGCGACGGGTCCAGCTCGGTGCCCACGGCGGAGTGGAAGACCAGGCCGTTCTCCTGCCACTTGTCGCCGGCCGCGAGCCGGTCCCAGCCCTGGTCCACCCAGTGGTCGAGCAGCGCTTCGACACAGCGGGCCGGGAGCGCGAGGGTCCGCCGGGACTTCCGGGTCTTGGTGTCCCCGCCGGCGCGGACCGAGCGCCACACCGCGATGTGCGGCGGGATCGGCGGATCAGCCTTCGGGATGCCCTTCAGGAAGGCGTGGTCCCAGGTCAGCGCCCGCAGCTCCTCGGTGCGCGCACCGGTCAGCAGGGACACCACGATGTAGGCGTACATCCCGGTCTTCTCCGCCGCCTTCAGCACAGCCTCGGCCTGAGCGAGCGTCAGCGCCTTTGACGGGCGCCCGGCCTGTCCTGTGGGCACGGCGCACAGCTCCACCACGTTGCGCTTCACCTTGTCGCGGGCCATCGCGCGCTTCACCGCCCGGTTGAGGCAGGAGTGCAGGGCCTGAAGCGTGCGGGTGCTCAGCGTCTTGGCCTTGACCGCCAGCCAGCGGTCCACGTCTTCGGCACTGAGGTCCCGGAGCTTGCGGGCGCCGAGCGCCGGGATGACGTGGGTCCGGCACAGGATGGTGCAGGTCTCGACGGTCTTGTCGTCGCGGCCGGCCAGCCCGTACGTCAGCCAGTCGTTCACCGCGTTGGCCACCGTGTAGTTGGTGGGCGCGATGGCGAGGCCGTCCTCGTGGTCCCGCAGGACCTCTTTGAGCTTGTTCTTGGCCTCGGTCTTGGTCTTGCCGCTCCCCCGCTTCATGATGCGCTTCCCGCTCGGGTCGAACCCGAGGCTGGCGCTGGCGATCCAGCGCTGACGCTTCTCGTCCCAGTGGAGCCCGCCGTCCCCGCGGCTGCGGCGAGTCGCCATCAGCCGATCACCTCGGACCGCGAGGCGACGAAGGCCCGATAGGAGCCGTACGGGACCCGGCGCGCCCTTCCGATGGTGATCGAATGCAGCCGCTTGGAACGGATCAGGTCGTAAACCGCGGAGCGGCCCAGCTTGAGGCGAGCCATCACCTCCGGCACGGTCAGCAGGTCGTCATCAGCCATTCGTCGGTTCTCCTTCCGTTCCGGGGGCGGGTTGGATCGCGGTGGCCAGCCAGGCTTCGCCGCGAGTGAGGCCACGGCCGGCGAACGCCCAGTGCGCGAGCACGAGAGTGGTCTCATCGGTGGCGGGTGCGTCGGGGCCGTGGAGGAGCTGGAGGGTCTGCGCGCGGCGCCAGGCGGTGCGGGCGGCGCGGAGCTCCCCGAGGGTGGTCGAGTACTTGCGGGTCTTGGTCGAGAAGTGGCCCCGGAAGCCGAGCATGTGAGCCCACGCGCGGAGCCGAAGGTCCCCCAGGCCCGGGTTCGCGCCGAGCGTCCAGCAGGTCCGGATCAGCCGGCGGGCGTGCTCCGGGATCTCCAGGTGAGCGACCTCGGCGAGCAGCCGGATGGGCCGATCGAGGGTGCCCGTGGCGGTCTCCGCGCCCTTGGTGGCGTACTTGGCGATGTAGGCCGCGACGGCGCGATCGGAGATCGGGACTGGGCCGTTGAAGTCAGCGTTGCGGATCGTGCGAACGTCGAGCTGCCTACCCCAAGCGAATCGGTGCATACGGCCGTTGACAGTCGGGCCGGGGATCTCGGTGCGGGCAGCGGCGGCACGGATCGCGTCGGTGAGGAGTTCGGCCGAGGCCCAGGCTGGCGGGGAAGTGTCGGCACCCTCGGGGCCGTCGAGCCGGATCACCGCGTGGAAGTGGATCGCCCCGCGCTTCTGGTACTCGGCGACCTTCCCGAACGAGACCCGGGCGTGCTCTCGGAACTGACGCTGCGACAGGCCCGCCCGCTTGGCGACCTCTCGGCGCAGGTGAATCGAGAACCGGGCCCAGAGCTTCCCGGCGTGCGCGTTCCACAGCACCGCGGCGTCGTAGTCGTACGTCTCGGGGTCGAGGGGCGAGCCGAGTAGCGCATCATCAGCGGCGTGCGCGGTCCCGCACTTACAGCGGCCGGCAGCGGGCCGGTTGTGCACCGGGCCGAACGACGGAGCGGTGAAGGTGGCGAACACCCGGGGGTGCACGGCCACGGTGTCCGGGATGCCCTTGCCGCCGACCAGCCCGGCGGTGATCAGGTGGTAGGTGTCCCGCCGGTAGGTCTCGGCACACGAGGCACAGCGGGTCGTCCGTCGGTTGCCGCACCGCACCAGCAGATCGCCCGCGGGTAGCTGTGACGACTCCAGGTGGTGCAGCACCTGGCCGGTCGTCTCGTTGACCTCGGTCCGCCAACCAGCGAGCCGGATCGGCGAGGTGCACCCGGCGAGCCCGGAGAGCTGCCGCACGAGCGCCGGCATGGTGCCCAGCGACGCCAGCGCGGTCAGATCGGCAACGGGCGGTTCCGTGAGGGTGAGCATGATCTCCTCCTTTCGAACTGAGGCCCCGGAGCCGTCAGTTGCTGGCTCCGGGGCCGTGCGGTCAGCGCTGTTCGGTGGGCTTGGGGTGCTGCTCGGTCCAGGTCTCGGCGCAGACCTTGTGGGCGGGCTTGCCGCGGTCGGAGCGGAGGTTGGTGGGCTTGTCGCAGACGCCGCAGGGGGCGGGCTTGTTGTCCCAGTGACGGGAGTCGCGCCAGTCGAGGAGCGCCATGTCAGACCGCCGAGGCAAGGACGCGGGCGACGGTGCCTCGGCCGCCGCAGATGGGGCAGTTGACGGGGGCGGTGGCGCGGGAGCCGTCGCGGTGGCGGTGGCCGGTGGTGGTCGCGGCGCGGCCGAAGCCGTCGCAGTTGCGGCAGATTAGGCGTGTCGGGCGGGGGCGCTGCGTCATGATGGTGGTCTCCTTCGCGGACTTCGGTTCGGTTCGGGTTGAGGTCCCCGGCGCGGCGGGATGCTTGGCGGCTTGCTGCCGTGCCGGGGACCGGTTGTGTTCAGCGGCGGCGCGAGGTTCGGGCGCCGGGCTTGGAGGCGTACATCTGGCGGTCGGCCGCCGACAGCGCCTCGGTGAGCAGCAGCGTGGCCGGGTGCGAGGTGCCGACGGACGCGCCGACGGCCAGCAGCGAGGTTCCGAACGCGACGGGCCTTTGGAGCAGGCCACGGAGGTCCGGGACCCGGTCGGCGGCGTCCAGAACGACGGCAGCGAACTCGTCTCCGCCGAGGCGGGCGGCAAGGCCGTCCGTACCGCACCAGGTGTCGAGGCGGCGGGCGGTGGCTGCGAGGACGGCATCCCCAGCGGCGTGGCCGTGGGTGTCGTTGATGGCCTTGAACTCGTCCAGGTCGATCAGCAACACGGTGGTGCGCTCGGGGTGGGAGCGGATCAGCCGCTCGGCGCGGGCGGTGAAGCCATCGCGGGTGAGCAGACCGGTGAGCGGGTCGCGGCGGGCGGTCGCCAGGCGGCGGGCGAGGAGGGTGCCGTGTGCGGCCCAGCCCGCGAGCGGGACGCCGGCGGCGAGGAGCGGGGCGAGGTCCATTGCGGGTCCTTCCGGTGCAGGTTGAGGTCCCCGGGGCGACGGGATGCTTGGCGGCTTGCTTTCGCCCCGGGGGGAATCAGATGCCGAGGGAAAGCGCGCGGGCGGAAGCTCGGTCGAGCAGGCGGTGAACGTCCGCCTGGCGGGTCGTCGGGGCGTCGTTGAACATGTCCGGGGAGCTGACGACCAGTCCGGTGGCGCGGAGGACTTCCATGACCTGGTTGCGGGCTCGGCTGACGATGTAAGGCGTGCCGTAGCCGTGTGCGAGGACGGCGGCCTGGGCACCGAGGAGGCAGACGCGGCCGGCGGAGTCCCACAGCGCGCCCTGGACCCAGCCGACTTCGGCGAGGTAGCGGGAGGTGAGCCGCAGGTGGTCCGCCACGGTGACGTCGACGGGACGGGCCGGACGGTGCGCGATCCGGTCCAGGACGGTCAGCCGCGGATGAGGGAAGCCCGCGTTCCAGCGCTGGACGATCGAGCCGAGCGGGCAGACGTACGGGACGGTCAGCCGAGCGGGGGCCGGGAGCGAGGCCAAGTACGCCTCGATCTCCGCGACCAGGGCCGACCCGTCGGCCGAGAGGATCAGCGTTTCGGGCTGCAGGGTGGCGAGCATCAGGCGGCCCTCACTTGCTTCCGGTGCGGTTGACGACCTGCACGCCGTCGCGGGTGGTGTTGTCGATCAGCGGCGCGGCCGGCGAGCTGGCGAGGTAGAAGCCGAGCAGCAGCAGCGAGATCACGGCCCACCAGCGGAGGCGGTGGTGACGGACGATCAGCCAGCCGATGGCGGCGAGAACGGCGACGAGCGGGAGCGAGAGCGTCATGGCGGTCTTCTCTCAGGTCAGTTCGGCAGCGAGCGCCGAGGCGAGCGGGTCCTTGATTCCGAGCCGGGCGCGCAGGGTTGCGGCGTCGATCTGGTTGCCGGTCCGCGCGCGGTGGTCGTCGGCGAGCTTGCGGGCGTGGTCGAGCAGGAACGCCGGGACGGGCGTTGCTGTGGCCGGGCCGGGCGGGTTGGCCAGCGGCGCCGCCGGGGTCGAGGGCACGGGCGGAGCGGGCAGCGCGGGTACCAGCTCGGGTTCCTCGATCGCCGCTGGCTCAGGCTTGGTCTCCGGCACCGCGACGTACACCGGCGGAAGCTCCTCCCCGGTCTCGAACTCCACAGGAGCTTCAGCCGGGGCGTGCGCTGCGGTGTGGACCAGCAGGGTTCCGCCGAGGAACGCGGCGGCGGGCCACCCGGCGACGATGATCCGGAGCCAGGTCGGGGTGTCCCCGAGGTTCAGGAGTCCGGCTGTGCCGATGTTGGCCCCGAGCGAGGCGGCCAGCGCGATCACGAACCAGACCCAGGCGAGCCGGACGGAAACCCGGGAGCGCAGTCGACGCCACGCGGCGACGAGCAGCAGATCGACCGAGACCGGGTAGGCCCACGCCTTCCAGCCGGTCTGCCCGGCGGCTTCGGCCAGGTCGTGCAGGTGGGCGAACGAGAGCGCAGCGGCGATCACGGCTTGCAGCAGGACCGCGTCCAGCTTGGGCAGACGGCGCATGACGTCAGCTCCCCATGGACTGGTCGAGCAGCTCCGGGACGCTACCGGTGCCCAGGCAGTCCAGGCAGGTGGCTTCCTGGTCGGCGACCTTCCGGCGACGCTGGCCGCGACCGGCGACGACCGCGACGGTGGTCTGGCCGGTGCCATCGCAGGCCGGGCAGTCCTGGACGGTGGGCTTCGTGATGGCCATGGCGCTACCGGCTGCGGCGCTGGTGCTCGTCGGCGGCGCGGCGGGCGTCCCGGGCGACCTCAGCCATGTCACTGTCGTGTGGGTTGTTCGAGGCGATCCGCTCCAGCAGGTCGGCCTTGTCGGCCAGGAGCGGTCCGGCGTCCCCGCCGGCACGGACGCGGGCCAGGTAGGCACCGATCTCGGCAATGGAGGGCTTGCGGGCCATGGGAGTTCCTCTCGATCAGGGCGTGACGGGATAGGGACTTGGCGCGAAGCGGTCGCGCCGACCCAGGAGTTCGGGGCTACTCGGCGGCGGGGGCCGAGACGTAGATCGGCGGCGCGGACGGCATCGGCGGGATCTCGACCGAGGCCGTGGAGGGCGCGGCCACCTGCGGGCGGAAGGCCGCCAGGCGGTGCAGGTCGGGCGTCAGGTGTGCGAACTTGGCGCAGCGGTCGGCGACTTCGCCGAGCGAGCGGTACGGCGTGCGGATCTCGTACCAGCGGCCGGAGGTGTCGCCGGCGACGGCCACGCCGGGCATGGTCGGGCTGATCCGGGTAGCCGCGGTCATCGCCGCTTCGGAGATGTCCCCGAGGCCCATCCGCGCGCTCTCCAGGTCGTTGACGCGGTGGACGGTGCGGCCGGTGAGCTGGGAGCGGAGCATGGTCGCGCCCTTGCCGAGGTCGGCCCCGAAGCGCTGGCCGTTGATCTCCAAGAAGATGCCTGCGGCACGGGCGAGTTGGGCCAGCCGGATCAACGCGGTGACGATCTGGTTCCGGCGCGGTTCGTCCGCTTTGCTGGCCACGAGGAACAGTTCGGCGATCTCGTCCACCAGCACCACGATCGGCACCGGGCGGACCTTCTCCGGCAACCCCCATATGTCGGCGGTCATCTCCTCCGCCGGCACCGAGCCGGGCATGCCCTGGTACGCGCGGATCAGGTCGTACCGGTCGTCCATCTCGATCAACAGGGCCAGCAGCAGCCCGAGGGCTTCCTCCTGACTGATCGCCAGCGCCGAGAGGCGAGCCGCGAACGGGCGCTGCTCGATGCCGCCCTTGCAGTCGATGCCGACCAGCGCGACCGGCTGATTCGCCAGCCCGTGGATCAGGTTCCGGGTCAGCATCGACTTGCCGGACTGACTCGCGCCCAGGGTCAGCCCGTGCGGCACCTCCAGGTAGTCCCGGACGTGGGCGGTCCCGTCCGAGCGCAGGGCTACCGGAACCCGCAGCAGGTCACCGGACTTGACGCCGGTACGGCGCGGCATGCGCACCTGCCGAAGCACGTCGTACCCGACGATCTTCAGGTCCACGATCCCGGGCTTGACCTCGGAGACGTACACGGCGTGGACACCCCACGCGTGCCGCAGCCGCTGGGCGGCGTTGGCCACGTCCTCGGTCTCCTGCCCACGGGCCAGCCGCAGCCGTATCCGGAGGCCGGTCGCCGAGCCCCGGATGCCCTTGATCTTCGGGACGGCGGGCTTGCTCTCCCGGTTGGTCGCCTGTGCCGCCATCGCGCGCCAGAACGAGGGCTCGACCGTCAGGCCGCAGGACTCCATCACGGCGTCGTAGTCGCGGTGTATCCGGGCGAGGGTCAGCGGGAGGCCGACCGTGGACCAGTACGCGCGCGGGTGCTTCACCTTCGCGTAGAGCGCGGCTCCGGTCGCGGCGGCGGCCGGGACACCCAGCTCCAGGAGCGTCGTGGTCAGCGCGGACACCGGTCATCAGCCCTTCGCGCCGACGAACGCCGGCATCGTGGCGGTGACCGCGTCGGCGCGGAAGGCGATGCCGGAGCGCTTCTGGCCGTTGAACTCGTTCTCCCACGGCCGGGCGATCAGCTTGGTGAGCGCCACCAGGGTGCCGGGGATGAGACCGTCCGGGATGCCGGGCTGCGGGACGGTCAGCGACAGGATCTCGGCCTGGCCGTTGGCGACGAACGTGACGTCGAGGGTCATCAGCGGGGCACCGGTCTCGGTGTCCATCGCCATCTCGCCGGTCCGCCGGTCCTTCAGCTTCGGCCGGGGCTCCTGGGCGACCATCACCAGAGCGCCGGTGGTGTCCACGGGGATGAGACGCATCTTCCGAACTCCTTCGCTGAGCCGGGGCATGCGGCCCCGGACGCCGATCGGCCCCATGGCAGGGCCGAAGGTCATCAGCTCCTCTAGTCCTTAAGTCCTCTTGAGGAGTTGCAATGAACTATGACGGCGCATCAGCTAGTCGTCAACTCCTCTTGAGGACTTAAGATGTTCGGGAGACCACGACAGGGCGGTGACCGGCTCCATGGCCAACCAGTACGAGCGGATTTCCACCGATTTGCGGCGACAGATCGCTGACGGAGTCCTGGCACCGGGCGATCGGCTGCCAGCAGAGACCCAACTGGCGATTCACTACGACGTGAGCGTGCCCACGATCCGTCAGGGCGTCGGTGTGCTTCAGGCCGAGGGCCTGGTCGAGAAGCAGCAGGGCCGCGGGACCTTCGTCCGCCGGCAGCCGAAGCGGGCCACCCGGAGCAACGAGCGGCACCAGTGGGAGAAGGACCGGGCCCGCCAGCCGGAGGCCGTCCGTAAGAGCACCGGCGCGACCGAACATGACACCGGCCTGGCCGTGGACGATCTGGTGTTCCACGCTGACTTCCAGGAAGTCCCGGCGCCCGCCGACCTGGCCACGCTGTTCGGTGTACCCGAGGGCACCCTGCTGCTGGAGCGGACCTACCGAACCCGCTACAGCCAGGACCGGCACCCGTTCAACATCTCCCGGTCCTACCTGGTCCGTGACTTGGTCTCGCAGAACCCAGACCTACTCCGCGCTGACCTGGAGCCTTGGCCCGGGGGTACGCAGAACCAACTCTTCACACTCGGAATCGAGCTGGACCGCATCGTCGAGACCTTCCGCGCCCGTCCGCCAACGCCCGAGGAGAACGAGGAACTCGGCCTGCCGGTCGGTGTGTCGGTGGTCCTCCTCCGGAAGACTTGCATCGACACCACGGACCGCGTGGTGGAGGTCTCCGACGTGATCCTTCCGGGCGACCGCACCGAGATGGTCTACACGACCAAGCTGGACAGGTGGTGAGCATGGCCAACACCGTGAGCGTCATCACGGCAGTGCACGGGCCGGCGGCGAAGTTCCTCGCCGACGCTTACAAGTCGCTGTTGGAACAGGAGTTGCCCGCGGGCTGGGACTGGCAGTGGGTCATCCAGGAGGACGGCCAGACTGACGACGTAGCGCCCCACGTTCCGGACGACTCCCGGATCAGCTTCGGTCAGGGCCGCCATGGACGCGCCGGCATGGCCCGCACGATCAGCCTGGCCCGCGCCACAGGCGAGTTCGTCAAGGTGTTGGACGCCGACGACATGCTGACCCCCGGCGCCCTCGCCCGAGACCTCGCGGTGCTCACTAGCCGGCCGGACGTGGCGTGGACGACCTCGCGGGTGCTCGACCTTCTTCCGGACGGCAGCACGGTGGGCTTCGACCAGGACCCGCCCGAAGGCCCGATCGAGCGCGGCGAGGTTCTCCGGCACTGGAAGGCCCACAACTACCGGGCACAGGTCCACCCGGCCACCCTCTGCGCGCGGCGCGAGCTGGTGCTGGCGCTTGGTGGGTGGATGGCGCTCCCTGCATCGGAGGACACCGGACTGCTGATGGCGCTCGACGCGGTCAGCCGCGGGTGGTTCACGGCGGAGACCGGTCTGCTCTACCGGAAGTGGCCGGGACAGAGCACCAGCCAGGCAGCGCACGTGCTGGAGACCGAGTGGGAGGCCCGGATGGCAGTGATCCAGGCCCGGGCGGAGGCGCTGGCCGCGCTGAACTCTTGGCGCTTCGACGCGGCCTGATCGGACCCACGGCACGACGCGGCCCCAGCAGAGGGGATGACCCTGCTGCCGGGGCCGTTCGCATGGCTGCTGCCGGTCACTCGTCGGCTGAACTCTCCTGCTGTCGAGGGAGGGTGAGCCCCCGCGCGGTGTGCTGGTCGCCAACAAAGCCGCCGGTGACGCCAAGGTCGGCGCGTCCCACCTCATGGAAGACGTTGATCGCGCGGAAGATCTCGATGTGGAGGGCCCGCCATTCCTCCACTGGGCCATCAACCAGCCGGCGGGCGCGCCAGTCGATCGCGGCGGCTGCGGTGTTCACTGCATGGGCCGACTCGATCACCTGGTCGCCAGCGAGCATCATCAGCCGCTCGAAGGCGAGAGCCCGACGGCCCTCAGCCTCCGTAAGGTCCATCAGCAGCTCGTGCTCTGTACGTGGCATCTCGCGGATGGAGTGCGTCACCTCAAAGGCCAGCACCGCCGCGTAAACGCAGGCCCGGACACTCCCCACGTACTCGACGTAGGCATCAAGCTTCTTCTCGTCCCAGCGAACCCGGAGTGAGTCCCGGCGCTTGCCCCGCTCCATGAGCTGATTGGTCGCGTAGGTGGTGAGTCCACCCAGAACCACGGCCGCGATGGTGACGAGCTGCGTGACCGTATCCATGATCCCCCGATGTGACATGCCGTCAGCCGAACCAGCCGAGCATACGGACGGTCGGGCCAGGTCAACAGGTGGCATGGGAGGTTCAGGGGGTGGTGGGGAGGGGGTGCGTAAAACTCTTCTCTACGGGTTCAAGGGCGCTTCGCGCCAGGGCGCGGCCCATCCGCTCGCCCCCGCGCTTGTCTTCGCCCGGGCGAGGCGGCGGCCGGCCGCGCAAGGCGGACGGACGATCGTGAGTGGTTGCGGCCCAACGCGCCGTCATGGCTGGGGCGGGCGGCTCCACGGTTTTACCCACCTGCCAGGACCGGGACCCGCACCGAGCAAGAACGGGGGGCCACTCGGCCAGATTGCGGGCAGGCGAGGAGCCTGCCCGAGATCGCGGGCAAGCTTACGGCCCCCCGATCATGCTCGGACCCAGACCAGACAGGACACCGGCCAAAACCGCTACGCCGCCCTCAATGCGTTATCCGTCGACTCCCGTACTCGGCGAGACTCCTTCAGTCAAGCCACCACGCATCTCAGGAACAGTTGGGCGAGCGATTCGGTACCACTCCTCGGCAACTGCCTGCGTCAGAACCCGTGCAAGATCACCCATGAACGTCTCGCACTTTTTCAGATGTGCGTCAAACATTCCTTTCGGGATATTCTCCTTTCGGCTTCCATGTGCGATATCATTCCGCACCCGCTTAACAAAATCGATAGAAGTGTACTGATCTCTTGCAACTCGGGTCACGGGAATTCCAAGAGCGACTAGAGAACGCTTCAGGACATCAGACCCTAGGTTCATCTCCATGGACACTGCAACCTCGGCGGCGATTGAAAGAGAACCTTTGCTCAGCTCTTGGATTCGTTGAACGAAGGCAGTTTGATGACGAGCACGAGTGGTCAACCTCCCCTCGCCTTCCAGGCCCTCGCCACCTGACGATTTGCGCAAGTTATCAAACTCAACAGCGAGGGCAGCCGCCAAAAGCTCAGGCTGCAAGTCTTCCGCGGGCAGGCGCTTCGCGTTGATAGCAGCAACATAGAGAGAGAGTGCGTTCCTGGTGAACCCCTCCAGGTGGGCATATTGCATTACAAGAATAGCCCTAAGAGAAAAGACTGGCCAATCCTCAGGGTCATGCTCAAGCAATAGGCGGTTCCCGAGATGGCGAATCTCATCCAAGCGCCAAGCCATATCCTCTTCGAGCTCGGCACGCATCTCGGAAAGGTTCAATCGAGTACTCCCGAGAACCTGTCAGCAAAGTATGAGATGCGCGCGCGCAGCGAATTGCGGTCATTCTTTCCACCGCCCGTGGCGCGCAGAAAGTCTGGATCGGACTTCCCGCCCCTCACTACTTCTGCAATGCGCGCCATTTGAGTTGAATCTGACGGATCAAGCCGATCAAGGACCCTCTGAATACCCAGTACGATTCCCTCGTAATGGTAGACCGAGAACTGCCAACGCGGGTCTCCGGTCCGAGAGACCGTCCCCATTACCCTCGGGCCAATTTCCATCACGTCAGCAATTACGCGAATTACCTTGAAGGTTTTCTCAAAGACTTCTCGCTCGCGAACATAGTCAAATTGACTAGTGGAGGACGGGTCCGAAATGTCTTCCATGTAGTCAGTAAGGAAGTCGGCAATGTCATGCCTATATGTTGAGCCAGCATTCTTGAAGGCAAAAAATCTTAGGACCAACTCCTGGTCGAACTTTTCGCGCCGCGCATTCTCTGTCAGGGTCTCGGAACAGAACATGAAGTCACTGTTTCGCGATAGCTCAATAATGTACTGGTTGAATTCATTCGAAAGAAGGCGAATCGTCGCGTTCCTGACTTCCTGCTTGGAAAGCTCCTCGCCGCCAGTATTGAGCCTTTTGAACATGTAGTATCGAAGCCGAGGATCGCTCTCCTTGCGCAGGATTTCCGCGCGGATGTAGCTCCGCTTCAGCTTGATCCCAAGCGCCCGTGGCAGGTTCGCATGTGTCCTGCCATTCAGCTCAGGCACAATGTCGCAATCGGAGAGCACAAGCGGGGGGAGCTTTTCGCCGTCAACTTCCAGCTCGCCTCTAAAGTGCAGAAAAGACGAGATTCGCTGGAGCCCATCGATGAGCTCATAGACGCGATCATCTCGTTCGATCAGAAAAATAGGGGGAACGGGGAGTTCTAGAAGCAGCGACTCGATGAACCGAGCTTGAGCACCTTCGGTCCAGCGAAACATTCGCTGAAACTCGGGGTCAATAATTAGCTCTTCGGACTCATACATGTCCGCCAGCTCGTTGAAAGAGAAGTCAATACTCTGCGTTCGGACGGCTGTGATCTTTTGATCTACAGCCTGGATCAACTCGTCCGGAGAGCTGGCTGCCTCGGCCACGTTCAATCCTTTCTGAAGGAAATTACTGACTCCGCTACATCGCTCTTCTTGTATGCCCGGGCAGACGTGTTAAGCGCCGTGAGAGATCTCCGCACCGGAAATCTGTCGCAGGCTTCGAGTGACCATCCCCGAAGAGTGCCTTCCTCTATGCAGATGTCAGCCAGCGGGACTGGGACATCCTTGTAGTAGGAATCCTGCACCACCAGGTGAATCGACGCACCTGGCCTAGAGACGCGGCTGATCTCATCTAGTCCAGAGCACAAGTCCGAGAGATACTGCTGGGCCTGCTTCAGATAGTAGCCTGAAGAAGCCTTGCTCTTGTGACCTTGCACTTGCGACAAAAGCAGTTGCGCTGTTGGCCCGACACTGGAAATGGAGAAGCCGACATCCTTGCGAATTAGCGTTGTCCCCATAAGTTCGGAACGTAGGCTTCGATCCCGTGCAATGTCGATACCAAGCACGGCAAGTTCGCGAGCGTAGGCCACTGCATAGTCAATACGGGTCAAGTAGGGCGGCGATGTCAGAATCACGTCTACCGTTGAACTGGCAATAGGCATGCGCGTAGCAGAAGCCGTAATGTGAAGGCTATCTGTCGTCTGAACAGGCCAGGTTTCGATTCTACCTACCAGGAAGCGATACTCCGCCTGAATTAGATCGTCAAGATAGTCAGAATCGAGGCCGATGAGATCATCGGGCCCCTTTGCCCTCTTCACCCATGTGGGATTACTCCCCTCAAACTTCTTGGTCAGAGAGCGTACAACCCTGAATAGGGATACGATATAGGGCGGACTGAATGCCCCGTTCCCATCGCTGGCAATATCCACCCACTGTCGAATGCGAGCAGAAGTCTGATCGGTAAACCATGCGCGAAGGGGATCCCCTTCCGAGGACTCCCCAGGGCCTGCCGATGGAGCCTCTTTAATACTGTCGCTTGACATTATCCCACAGCGCAACCTAGCCACAATATTAGCAATTGGGTTGCGATCAATTCCAACCGATCGAAATCCCAGGCTTTGGGCCGCTAGGGTTGTGGTTCCGCTTCCGTTCCAAGGATCAAGGACTGTTATTGGCGTGCTAGCGTTTGCCTGATCCTTGGCGAGGAGGTCCCGAGCCCAGTCGAATGAGAAGCCGGCATAATACGGAAATATGTCTGCGAGGCCAGCTGTCTCAACGGCGGGGCGCTTGGGCGTCAGGACTTTCTGGATCTCGGGGATCTGGAAGGTGTCCTGTGTCGCACGGACACGACCACGGGCGAGATCGTCCACTCTTCTTCTTCCAGCCTCTTCGATATGCAGGAAGACATGCTATCGCACGGGACAGAGGTAGCGGCGATGATTGTACAGTGAGAAGATCGATAATGCAAGGCATTTGGGTAGGGGATTCTAGCGGTCGCCATGCCGGGATGCCGCCACGCGCGATCGAGTGAAGGCTCAAGCGCCGCAAGGGAGGGCTGCAAGCACGGGGTCGATCGACACTGGGTTGGAACCCGAGATCCTCTTGAAGGCAGCTCCCCAGCCCGCGAGGCATCACTCTTGAGCGTGATGAGGCAGACGCGGTCCCGTCTTCACCGTGCAGGCGGCCTCAGTACCTGCCGGGCTTAGCACCCGAGCCAGTGCCAGTGGCCTCGATCGCCATGGGAAGCGCTGATGCATGCTGAGTGTCTAACTGCGCTACAACCGGCACGTACCTAGGCGGACAACCACGGACACTCAGGGACTGTCCACGCAGGTCAGTGACACTCCAGCCCCAGGCCGAGTGGGTGCCCGAGTTGCTTCGGGACGAAGAGGCCGTGGGTTCAAATCCCGCTACCCCGACTTCGTAGTAGCAGGTGAGGGCCCTATCGGAGAGATCCGATAGGGCCCTTCCTCGTTTCTGTCTGCCCGACTGGGTGACTGCCACTCAGGCAATGGGGGCGAGGACATGGGCTTCGCGGGACTGTGTCTGAGCGGATCACTGCCCTGCGCAAGCCATACCGGGCTTGAGCGCTGGCCGATAGCGTTCGGCCGTGACCGTCTATCCGCTGTGGCATGTGGGCCACCAGAATGAGGCTGGCCCTCGCGGAGCCACTGTGCACGCGGACGGAAGTCTTCACATCGACGAGCAGGACGGGGATGACGTGAAGCTCCTCGGTATCTACTCGACTCGGGAGAAGGCCGAGGAGCGTCGGCGTCGCGCGGCCCTGCTGCCGGGCTTCGGGGATGAGCCCGACTGCTTCGTGATCGTGCCGTACCGGCTGGACGATGACGCGTGGACCGAGGGCTTCGAGCGGGTCCCGCAGGGCGAGTGAGGTCCCGTCATGTTCGTCGGCGTCACGGACGGAGAGCTGTTACTCGTTGACGAGGACGGGGATGGTGAGGACGGCGCCGGTGGGGGTGCCGGTGAGGTGGTCGGCGGGGATGGTGATGTCGATGCCTTCGCCGGTGGCGCGGGGGCCGGTGTGTTGGCCGGTGGCGGCTTCTTCTTCCTGGTACTGGAAGGTGCCGGTGCCGAGGAGGTGGCCGGTGGCGTCGTAGTAGGCGGCGTGGACTTCGAGGGCGAGCACGTCGCTGACGTCGGACGTGATGGTCAGGTGGCCGGTGACGGCGGGGGCGCCGGTGAGGCTGAGGCCGGTGAGCTTGACGCGGTCGGTGAACGGGCCGTTGTCGAGGCGGACTTCACCGGCCGCGACCGGCGTGGCCAGCGCGACGGCGGGCGCCGGGGCCTGACGCGGGGCGGGAAGCGCGACCGGGCTGACCGAGGGGGTGGCCGGTTCGGGCGTGTCCTCGGTGCCGCTGCAGCCGGTGAGCAGGGCGGCGGCGAGCGCGAGGGTGCCGAGGGCGGCGGCGATGCGGGTGCGGGAGGTCATGGGGGTGCGCCTTCTGCCGGGCGGTGAGCGGGAAAGGGGAAAGAGAAAGAGAGGAAGCGGGGCCGGGCCCGGGGCGTGGCACCCCCGGGCCCGGCGGACGGCGGAGGGTCAGTCCCGGCCGTGCGGCTTCTTGCCGAACAGGGCGCTGTACATCTTCCCGTACAGCTCGGTGTTGTCCTGGCTGGCGGCGAAGCGCTGGCCGCCGGGGCCGTAGGCGAAGATCGGGACGTCGGCGCCGGTGTGGTTGCCGGACAGGTAGGTCAGCCAGAGGCTGGCCTCGGGGCTGCCGTCGGTGATGCCGGCCGCGTCGTCCGGGGTGCGGAAGGTCGCGGGGGCGAAGTTCTTCGGGTCCTTGGAGCCGGCGCCGTTGACGATGCCGCTGGAGCGGGACGGGTCCTTGACGTTGGCCGAGGAGGAGCGCGCCGGCGAGCTGTTGTTCGCGGTGTTGCCGGCGTCGCTGTTGGCCGGCGGGGCGGCGGCCTCGGCGTTGGTGAAGGAGCCCTTCTCGATGATGTTGAAGCCGGCGCACTCGTGGTCGGCGGTGACGATCACCAGGGTGTGGCCGTCCTTCTTGGCGAAGTCGACGGCCTTGGCGACGGCGTCGTCGAACGCCTTGATCTCGCCCAGGGTCTGGTTGGCGTCATTGGCGTGCGAGCGCTTGTCGATCTGCGCGCCCTCGACCTGCAGGAAGAAGCCCTTCTTGTTCTTCTTCGCGAGCAGGTCGATCGCCTTGCCGGTCATGTCGGAGAGGGTCGGCTCGGCCTTCTCGGCGGCACCGGCGGGCAGCGCGGACTTCGCGGCCTCGACGGTCAGGTTGCCGCGGTTGAACAGGCCGACGACCTTCTTGCCGCTGGCGGCGTCCAGGTCGGCCTTGGTGGCGACCTTCTGGCTGGCGGCGGTCTGCGCGGTCAGCGCCGGGTCGCCGAAGCTGCCGAGCACCTGGTAGCCCTGGGCCTGCAGCGCCTTCTGGTCATCCGGCTCGAAGCGGGCCAGGCCGCCGCCGAGGATCACGTCGGCCGTGCCGTTGCGGGCGATCTGCTCGGCGATCGGGGTGATCAGGGTGGCGTCGGCCGGCTTGGCCTCGTAGCTGCCGTCGGCGTTCTTCGGCAGGCAGGCGGCGTCCGAGTAGGTCGGGCCCTGGCAGCCGCGGAGCAGCGCGTGGCTGAACATGCCGGCCGGGGTGGCGTCGGTGATCTCGGCGGTGGAGACGTTGCCCGTGGAGAGGCCGGCCGCCTTGGCCTGCTCCATGAGGGTGACGACCTTCTTCTCGTACGCGTCGACGCCGAGCGCCGCGTTGTACGTCTTCACGCCGGAGGACCAGGCGGTGGAGGAGCTCGCCGAGTCGGTCACCAGGGACGGCTTGTCGCTGCCCTTCTCGACCGCGTAGGTGGAGACCTGGCCGACGAACGGCAGGCGCTCCATGGTGAGCTTGCCGGCGGCGCCGTAGTACCGCTCGCGGCCGGCGGTGACGTGGGTGCGGCCCATGCCGTCGCCGAGCAGGTAGATGACGTTGCGGATCTCGGCGTTGTCGCGCTCGCCGTGCTCCTGGTCGGAGTAGGCGGCGACCGCGGAGCCGCCGATCAGCGAGCTCGCGACGGCGAGCACTGCCGCGGCCTTCAGGGCCTTGCGCTGCATAGGAACGTCTCCTCGACGCGTCGGCGCACCGGCTCGGGTGCGCCGCGTACGCACCCGGGGACCGTAAGCACCGGGCAATGAGAAGGTAAAGCGATGAGATGAATGCTTTTCGGCCACGGGGTTGCGTACGTTCGAACGCTGGCATCCAGCCGCAGGGCCCCACCGGTGTCGACCGGTGGGGCCCTGGAGTGGAACGGGTCTGACGACGGCTCAGGTCACGAAGGCGAGCTCGTGGGGGGTGCCGTTGAGGCGGAGGCCGCCGGTCTCGGTGACGGTGACGATGTCCTCGATGCGGATGCCGAAGCGGCCCGGGAGGTAGATGCCGGGTTCGATGGAGAAGCACATGCCGGGGACCAGGGGCTGGGTCTCGCCCTCGACCATGTACGGGGGTTCGTGGGTGGTGAGGCCGATGCCGTGTCCGGTGCGGTGGATGAAGTACTCGCCGTAGCCGCCCTCGGTGATGACGTCGCGCGCGACCCGGTCGATGTCCTGGCAGGTGAGGCCGGGGGCGACGGCGTCGAAGGCGGCCTGCTGGGCGCGGCGGACGAGGTCGTGGACGGCGAGGACCTCCGCGGGCGGCTCGGTGCCGACGTAGACGGTACGGGTGGTGTCGGAGCCGTAGCCGTGCTTGAGGCCGCCGAAGTCGAGGACGACGGTGTCGCCGGGCTGGATGACCCGGTCGCCGGCCTCGTGGTGGGGGTTGGCGCCGTTGGGGCCGGAGCCGACGACGGTGAAGTCGACCTGGCTGTGCCCGTGCTTGAGCAGGAGCGCGGCGAGGTCGGCGGCGACCTGGTTCTCGGTGCGGCCGGCGAACGGCACGGCGAGGATCTCGCCGTAGGCGAGGTCGGCGGCGAGTCCGGCGGCGGTGAGGCGGGCGAGTTCGTCGGCGTCCTTGACGGCGCGCAGCATGGGCAGGCAGGCGGTGAGCGAGGCGTAGCTGCTGCCGGGGAGGGCGGCCTGCAGGCCGAGCAGGTGCATCGCCCAGGCGTTGTCGGAGATGCCGTAGCGGCCGGGGACGCTGAGGGCGGGGGCGAGGGCCTGGTAGGGGTCGGCGCCGTCGGTCCAGTCGGTGATCCGGACGACGGACGCCCCGGGTGCCTGCTCGGCGTCGGGGCGTTCCAGTTTCGGTACCAGGAGCAGCGGTTCGGTGTCGGCGGCGAGGACGAGCGCGGTGAGCCGTTCGGTGATCGCGGTGGGCTGGTAGCCCGTCAGGTAGACCAGGTCGGGGCCGGGGGTGACGACCAGTCCGGAGAGGCCCGCCTCGGCGGCGGCGCGGGTGGCGCGGGCCATCCGGGCGGTGTAGTCGGCGGCGGTGAACGGTGCGGGCGTGGGCTCGGCGGGGGCAGCGGAGGAGGAGGGGGCGGAGGAGGGCGAAGGCATGCGGTGGTCTCCCGGAGGGACGGTCAGCGGCCCGCGGCGGCGGCGTAGTGGAGCAGGAAGCGTGCTTCGACCTCGGCCATGTGCTGGATCTCGGTCGGGTCGACGCTCTCGTTGGGCGCGTGGATGAGGCAGCGCGGCTCCTCCACGCCCATCAGGATGATCTCGGCCTCGGGGTAGGCCCCGGCGAGGACGTTGCACAGCGGGATGGAGCCGCCCTGGCCGAGGAAGGACAGCGGTTTGCCGTAGACGTCCTGGGCGGCCCGGTCGAGGGCGGCGTAGGCGCGTCCGTCGGTGGCGGCCCGGAACGGCGCGCCCTTGGACTCGGGTTCGACGGTGACCCTGGCTCCCCAGGGGGCGGCCTTCTCCAGGTGGGCGGTGAGGGCGGCCTGGGCGGCGCCTGGGTCGGTGCCGGGCGGCACCCGGAGGCTGACCCGGGCCCGGGCGGTGCCGGGGATGGCGGCGGCGGAGCCGACCACGGGGGCGCAGTCGATGCCGAGCACGGTGACGGCGGGGCGGGCCCAGAGGCGGTCGGCGATGCTGCCGGAGCCGGTGAGCGAGACCCCGTCGAGGACGCCCGCGTCGGAGCGGAACTGCGGTTCGTCGTAGCCGACGCCCTGCCAGACGCCGTCCGCGGCGAGGCCGTCGATCCGGGTGCCGCCGTCCTCGTCGCGCAGCGAGTCGAGGATCCGGATGAGTGCGGCGAGGGCGTCGGGGGCGGGGCCGCCGAACATGCCGGAGTGCATGTCGGAGGCAAGCGTGGCGACGGTGACCACCACGTTGGCGAGGCCGCGCAGCGAGGTGGTGGCGGTGGGGACGCCGACCGCGGCGTTGCCGGTGTCGCAGATCAGCAGGGCGTCGGCGTGCAGGTCCTCGGCGTGCTGCGGGACGTACGCCTCCAGGCCGCCGGTGCCCTGCTCCTCGGAGCCCTCGGCGACCAGCTTGACGCCGACCGGGAGGTCGTCGCCGAGCGCCCGCAGCGCGGTGAGGTGCATGACGATGTTGCCCTTGCAGTCGGCGGTGCCGCGCCCGTACCAGCGGCCGTCGCGCTCGGTGAGCTGGAACGGCGGGGTGGTCCAGGCGGCGTCGTCGAGCGGCGGCTGCACGTCGTAGTGGCAGTACAGCAGGACGGTGGGCGCGCCCGGCGGCGGCGGGCGGTGGCCGAGGACGGCGTGGCTGCCGTCGGGGGTCTCGGCGAGCCGGACGTCGCGCAGTCCGGCGTCGGTGAAGGCGGCGGCCACCCACTCGGCGGCCTCCCGGCACTTCTCCGGCGGGTACTGGCGCGGGTCGGCGACCGAGGGGATGGCGACCAGTTCGGTCAGGTCGGCCTTGGCCCGGGGCATCAGGGACGCGATCCGGGCGGCGAGTTCGGTGTCGGTGGTCATCGGCGCTCCTCGACTGGCCGTCAGTTCTTGACCGTGTCGTCGGTCTTGAAATCGTCGATCTTGTCCTGGTACTTCTGCAGCTGGTCGGGGCAGTAGACGCTGAGCAGCAGGGCCTCCGCCTCGATCGCGCGGGCGCTGGCGATGATCGGGCGCTGCCCGGGCCCGCCCGCCCCGTTGGACAGCTGTACCCGCTGCAGGCCGGTCTTCAGCGCGCTGGCGGGGTCCTCGCAGACCGCGCCGCCGTTGGTGCCGAGGGTGTTGGCGATCTGCTTCTGGTCGGGCGCGGGGTAGCCGGCGGCGACCAGCTTGTCGCTGAACTGCCCGGCCTTCTTGTACGCCTCGTTGGTGGCCTTCTGCTGGGTGTAGGTGATCAGGCCGATCACCACCATGGCGACCAGCAGCACGATCGCGCCGAGGTAGATCCACCTGTGCTCGGAGGCCATCCGGGTGCCGGTCATGCCGTCTCCTCCTGCTGCTCCGCGGCGTACGCGGGGTCGCGCCACGAGGGCTTGCTGGCCTTCAGGAAGCCGAACGGGATCACCACGCCGAGCAGCAGCAGGCCGCCGCCGACGATGCCGACGTAGGCCCACACGCTGCCGCCGCCGAACTGCGAGGACGGGACGAAGCCGATCACCATCGCCGCCGCGGAGGCGAGCAGGCCGACCACGCACAGCACCCCGAGCAGGGGGGCGCGGTACCCGCGCGGGTGGTCGGGCTGGAGCCTCCGCAGCCGCATCGCGGCCAGGAACATCAGCAGGTAGACGATCAGGTACACCTGCGTCGTGATCACCGAGAAGATCCAGTAGACGCTGGAGACGTTCGGGATCAGCGCGTACATCAGCGCGATGACGGTGGTGACCACGCCCTGGGCGACCAGGATGTTCTGCTGGACGCCGTGGCTGTTGAGCTTCTGCAGCGAGGGCGGCAGGTAGCCCTCCTGACGGGAGATCAGCAGCAGGCCCTTGGACGGGCCGGCCAGCCAGGTCAGCATGCCGCCGAGCGAGGCGGCGACCAGGCCGACCGCGATCAGCGGGGTGAGCCAGCCGATGTGGAAGTACTGGAAGAACGCGTCGAAGGCCTGCATCACGCCCGCGGTCAGGGAGAGCTGGTCGGCCGGGACCACCCAGCTGATCGCCAGCGCCGGCAGGATGAAGATCAGCAGCACCAGGCCGACCGCCAGGAACATCGAGCGCGGGAACTCCTTGGCCGGGTTCTTCAGCGAGGAGACGTGCACCGCGTTCATCTCCATGCCGGAGTAGCTGAGGAAGTTGTTGACGATCAGCACCAGGCTGGCCAGGCCGGTCCAGGCGGGCAGCAGGTGGGAGGCGGTCATCGGGGCGGCCGAGGGGTTGCCCTGGCCGAGGAAGACCATGCCGAGCACCACCAGCAGGGCGCCGGGGATCAGCGTCCCGATGACCAGGCCCCAGGAGGCCAGGCCCGCGACCGCGCCGGTGCCGCGGGCGGAGACCCACACGCCGGTCCAGTACAGCACCATGATCACGATGGCGGTGTAGAGGCCGTTGCTGGCCAGCGCGGGGTTGATCACGTAGGCGATGGTGCTGGCCACGTACGCCAGCAGGCTCGGGTAGTAGAAGATCGTCATCGCGAACTGGCACCACACGGCCAGGAAGCCGAGCGGCTTGGACAGCCCCTGGGCGACCCAGTTGTAGACGCCGCCGTTCCAGCCGGACGCCAGTTCCGCGGAGACCAGCGCGGTCGGCAGCAGGAACACGATGGCCGGGACGATGTACAGGAACACACAGGCCAGGCCGTACACCGCCATGGTCGGGGCGGCCCGCAGGCTGGCCACCGAACTGGTCGTCATCAGCGCCAGCGTCACCCAGGTCATCCTGGGCGTCGACACCGCCTTCACCCTCGTCCTCGTCGAAGCCGCCGCTCCGCTCGGGCTCGGTACGTCTGCCGCGCTCATGCACCGCCTCCTCCGCGCCCCGCCCACCGGGGCCGCCCCTCCACACTCCGGCCGGGGCGTGCACGGCGCATCCGATAACCCGTCACCTCGCGCCGCACTCTCACCGGAACGGCCCAACGCATCCGACTGACGGACACTCAGCAAGGCTCCGGACGGGTGGGGAGCCAGATGGGGAGGGGCTCGGTGGCGGTGCGCCAGGGGGTGGGGATGCCGGCCGGGCCGGTGCGGGCGGCGACCACGCCGCCGGTGATCGCGCAGGTGGTGTCGACGTCGCCGCCGGCCGCCGCGCAGGTCCACAGGGCGGCGGGGTAGTCGTCGAGGTGGCGGGCGGCGCACCACAGGGCCCAGGGGACGGTGTCCAGGGCGCTGACCTGGCGGCCGTTGCCGAGGCGGTGGGCGGCGAGTCCGGGGTACGGCTGGTCGAGCAGCATCCGGGCCTCGCGGAGGGTCTCGCGCAGTCGGCCCGGCGGGGTCAGCTCGACGGTGCCGGCGAGCAGTTCGCGGCCGGTCAGCCCCGGGACGGTCGCCAGGGCGGCGGCGACCGCGACGGCCACCGCGCCGGCGACGGCGAGCGGGTGGGTGTGGGTGACCTCGGCGGATCGGGCCGCCTGGTGGGCGGCGAGGGCGGGGTCGGCTGCGTAGTACGCGCCGAGCGGGGCGACCCGCATCGCGGCGCCGTTGCCCCACGAGCCCTGGCCGTCGAAGAGGCCGGCGGCGAGTGTGCGCCAGTCGCCGCCCTCCCGGACCTGCCGCAGCAGCCGGTTCATCGCCGGGCCGTAGCCGCGGTCGAAGTCGTGGCGCTCGGCGAACGAGCGGGCCAGCGCGTCCTGGTCGAGGTCGGCCCGGTCGGCGGGGAGGGCGGCGAGCAGCGCGCAGGCCATCTCGGTGTCGTCGGTCCAGGGCCACGGCGCGGGCGGGAGGCGACGCTCGCGCAGGGCGGGGAGGTGAGCGGGGACGAAGTGCTGGGCGCCGAGGGCGTCGGCGGTGGCGAGTCCGGTCAGGCTGGCGTGGGCGGCGGTGTGGTCAGGGGTCATCGCCGTTCATGGTGCCCGGGCGGCGGGCGCGGGGCGAGGGGATTTCGGGGCGGTCGACGGCGCGTCAGGCGACAAGCGACAAACGGGCGATGACGCGGCTCGACGGTGCGTCAGGCGGTGGGTGAACGGGCGTAGGCGCGGGTCGACGTTGCGTCAGGCGGCGGGCGGACGGGCGAAGGCGTGGCGCAGGGCGGTGAGCAGGGCGCGCAGGGCGGGGGGCGGGGACGGGCGGTTGACCAGGGTGAGCAGGGCGGGAGTGGTGACGTCGGTCAGCGGGACGGGCGTCAGCTGCGGGAAGGCGGCGGCCATCGAGCGGCTGAGCAGGGCGACGCCGAGGCCGCGGGCGGCGAGGTCGGCGATGGCCTCGGCGGCGCCGGCCTGCAGGGCGATCCGCGGGGTCAGGCCCCGGGCGGCGCAGGCCTGGTCGAGGACGCCGCGCAGGCCGGTGCCGACGGGCATGCAGATCAGCGGGTGGGCGAGCAGCTCGGCGAGGTCGGCGCGGCCCGCGGCGGCGAGCGGGTGGCCGGGCGGGACGGCGGCGACCAGCCGTTCGCTGATCACGGTGTGGGCGTCCAGCCCGTCGGGGGTGGTGCCGGCGCAGCCGATCAGGGCCAGGTCCAGGGCGCCGGTCCGGACGGCCTCGGTGAGCTGCTCGGAGTCGGCTTCCTGCAGGGCGAGTTCGACGCCCGGGTGGGCGCGGTGGAAGGCCGCCAGCGCGTCGAAGAACGGGGTGACGGTGCAGCCGAGCACCATCCCGACGGTCAGGCGGCCGCGGATCAGGTCGGTGACCTCGCCGACCGCCTGTCCGACCGCGCGGGAGGCCGCCAGCGCCGCACGGGCGTGCTCCAGCGCGGCCTTGCCGGCCACTGTCAGGGTGACGGTGCGGGCGGAACGGTCGAACAGCTCCGCTCCGAGCTCGCGCTCCAACTGGCGGATCTGGGCGCTGACCCCGGACTGGCTGATGTGCACCCGCTCGGCGGCGCGGGTGAAGTTGCGTTCCTCGGCGACCGCGACGAAGTACTCCAGCTGCCTCAGCTCCATGACTACAGATTCTAGTACTGAGCAGAATCAGCTGTTGGACTTCTGATCAGGCCGGCGGGAGGCTGGCGGCATCGAGACGGAACGCCACAGGAGGCAGTGATGACCGAGTACCCGAAGGCGATGCACCCCGAGGACCTCACCCGGCTGTTCGTGGAGCGCTCGAACGCCGGGGACGCCGCCGGGGTGGCCGCGCTCTACGAGGAGAACGCCGTGATGGCCTTCCCACCGGGGCAGCTGACGGTGGGTCGGGCCGCGATCCAGGCGCTCTGGGAGCAGGTGCTGGCCACCCGCCCGCAGTTCACCCCGGAGCCGCCGCTGCCCACCCTGGCCGCCGACGGCGTCGCGCTGACCTCCACCCCGCCGCGCGACGGCGCCGGCGCCCGCGCCCAGGTGGTCCGCCGGCAGCCGGACGGCAGCTGGCTGCGCCTGCTGGACCAGCCGGAGTTCGTCCACCCGACCGCCTAGCCGCCGCCTGGCGCACCGCACCGCACCGCAAAGCCGCCACCTGACGCACCGTCGGCCGCCTACGCGCCGTCGAGCTCCTTGTAGAAGAAGGTGGTCGCGGCGCGCTCCCCGTCGGGGGTGGCGGCGTGGCCGGGGACGATGCCGTACGGGGTCCAGCCGGCGGTGCGGTAGAGGTGTTCGGCGGGGCTGCCGGTCTGGGTGTCCAGCAGCAGGAGGGTGGCGGCGCTGTCGCGGGCGGCCTGTTCGGCGGTGGCCAGCAGGCGGCGGCCGAGGCCCGCGCCGCGGGCGTCCCGGTGCACCAGCAGTTTGACCAGCTCGGCGCGGTGCCGGCCGTTCGGCTTGGTCTCCCGGACCAGGGCGACCGTGCCGAGCGCCCGCCCCGCTCCGTCGCGGGCGATCCACAGCAACCGGCTGCCGTCCGCCACGGCCGGACGCTGCTCCGCCCACCAGGCGGCGGCCTGCGCGGGGCTGGTGGCGGCGAGGAAGCCGACCGAGGCGCCGTCGGCTATCGCGTCCAGCAGCAGTTCGGCGAGCCCGTCGCGGTGGGCGTCCAGGCCGGTGGCGGTGAGTGGCACGATCTCGACGGCGGGCACGCGGGGCTCCTCAGTCACGGGGCGGGGGCGGGGGCGGTCGGGTCAGGGCAGCTCAGGGCAGGACGACGGCGAGCACGTAGCGGGCCGGTTCCGGGCCGGGGCTGTGGAAGCGGGAGGCGCCCCAGAGCCGGAAGCGCAGGCAGTCGCCGGGGGTGAGGCGGTGCACGGCGCCGTCCAGGGTGAGGTCGAGTGCGCCGGACATCAGCCACAGGTGCTGTTCCAGGCCGGGAACGGGCGGCGCGTCGTAGGCGATGTCGGCGCCGGGCGGGAGGGTGCCCTCGACCAGTTCGGCGCGCAGGCCGGAGTGCGGCGGGGAGAGCGAGCGGCGGACGAAGCCGGTGGCCGGGTCGTGCCACACCGGCTGCTCGGCGGCGCGCAGCAGTTGCGGCGGCTCGGCCTCGACCTCGGCGAGCAGCCGGGACATGGTGCGGCCGTACGCGGCACAGAGTCGGCCGAGCTGGGCGGCGGTCGGGCTGATCTCGGCCCGCTCCAGCCGGGACAGGGTGGAGCGGCTGACGCCGCTGCGCTGGGCGAGTTCGTCGAGCGACCAGCCGCGTTCGGCCCGCAGTTCGGCGAGGCGGGCGGCCAGGCGCCGGTCCTCCTCGCCGGGTTCGTCGTCGTGTCTCACAACCGGGAGGGTATCCCGGATCTGGGACGGACTGGAAGCGGGTCTCAGATGCCGAGCGACTCGGCGCGCGCCCGGGCGGTCTCCAGCAGTGCGTGGACGTCGGACTGGCGGGTGCCGGGGCGGTCGTTGTAGACGTCCGGCGACGGGACCGGGCGGCCGGTGGCGTGCAGGATCTCCATGACCTGGACCCGCGCGCGGCGGACGGTGCGGGCGGTGCCGTAGCCGTGGGCGAGCACGGCGGTCTGGGCGCCGAGCAGGCAGACCCGGCCGGCGGCGTCCCACATCGCCCCCTGCACCCAGCCGGCCTCGGCGAGGTAGCGGGAGGTCAGTCGCAGGTGCCCGGCGACCGTGACCTCGACCGGACGGGCGGCGCGGCGGGCCAGGTGGTCGAGCAGGGTGCGGCGGGGCAGCGGGAAGCCGAAGTTCCACGGCTGCCGGACGCTGCCGTACCGGCCGCCGTGGACGCCCGGCTCGGCGAGCGGCAGCAGGGGGAGGCGGGCGGGCGCGGGGAGGCCGGCCAGGTACCGCTCGATCTCCTCGACCAGGCCCAGCTCCTGGGCGAGGGCGGGGGCGTCGAGCCGGTCGAGCAGGGGGGTGGGGGCGGCCACGGTGAGACTCCTCGCGTCGTTATGTCCGTATTTGTACCGCTTTCGTTGATAGTTCGTCAGGAGCCGCACCGCATCTGCTCCGTGCTCGCACCGTCCTCCGCGCTCCGGTTTCAGCGCCGTCACCGCCGTTCCGATCACCCCCGCGCATCGGGTTGGATGAGTGCATGAACGAGCAGACGAACGGCGTTCCGGCGTGGGAGCAGCGGTTTCGGGCAGCGCGGGTCTCGCTGCCGGACTGGGCGGACGAGGCACCCGACCGGGCGCTGTACGTGTCCAACGCCACCGGCACCTACGAGGTGTACGCGTGGGACCGCGCGACCGACGAGCACCGGCGGGTGACCGACCGCCCCAACGGCACGACCGACGCCGAGCTGAGCCCGGACGGCGAGTGGATCTGGTGGTTCGACGACACCGACGGTGACGAGTTCGGCGTGTGGCGCCGCCAGCCCTTCACCGGCGGCCCCGACCAGGAGGCCGCCCCCGGGGTGCCCGCCGCGTACTCGGCGGGCCTGGCCCTCGGCCGGGACGGCACCGTGGTGGTCGGCACCTCCACCGACGACGAGGGCACCACCCTCTACCTGCACCGCCCCGGTGCGGCCGAGCCCGAGGTGGTCTACCACCACGCCGAGTACGGCGGCGTCGGCGACCTGTCGCACGACGGCACCCTGCTGGCCGTCGACCACACCGAGCACGGCGACGCGATGCACTCCGCGATCCGGGTGCTGCGCACCGCCGACGGGGCCACCGTCGCCGAGCTGGACGAGGTCACCGGCCGGGACGAGCCGCGCGGCGTGGCCTGCCTGGGCTTCGCGCCCGCGCCCGGCGACACCCGGCTGCTGGTCGCGCACCAGCGCAGCGGCCGCTGGGAGCCGATGCTGTGGGACGTCGCCGCCGGCACCGAGACCGAGCTGCGGCTGCGCGACGAGTCGGGCCGGGAGTTCCCCGGCGACCTGTCCGCGCAGTGGCGGCCGGACGCCCGCGCCCTGCTGATCGAGCACGAGTACGAGGCCCGCAGCGAGCTGTTCTCCTACGAGCTGGCCTCCGGCGAGCTGGTCCGCCTGGACACCCCGCGCGGCACCGTCTCGGGCGCCACCGCCCGTCCCGACGGCACCGTGGAGTTCCTCTGGTCCTCCGCCGCCGAGCCGTCCGCGGTCCGCTCCACCTCCGGCGCGGTGGTGCTGCGCGCGGCCGGCCCGGTGCCGCCCGGCTCGGTGCCGGTGGAGGACGTCTGGGTGGACGGCCCCGGCGGCCGGGTGCACGCGCTGGTCCAGCGGCCGACCGGCCCGGGCCCGTACCCGACCGTCTTCGAGGTGCACGGCGGCCCGACCCACCACGACAGCGACTCCTTCGCCGCCGGGCCGGCCGCCTGGCTGGACCACGGCTTCGCGGTGGTCCGGGTCAACTACCGCGGCTCCACCGGCTACGGGCAGGCCTGGACCGACGCGCTCAGCGAACGGGTCGGCCTGATCGAGCTGGAGGACATCGGCGCGGTCCGCGCCTGGGCGGTCGACAGCGGACTCGCCGACCCCGACCGGCTGGTGCTCTCCGGCGGCTCCTGGGGCGGCTACCTCACCCTGCTCGGCCTCGGCACCCAGCCCGACCACTGGACCCTCGGCCTGGCCGCCGTCCCGGTCGCCGACTACCTGACCGCCTACGACGACGAGATGGAGGCGCTGAAGTCGCTGGACCGCACCCTGTTCGGCGGCACCCCCGAGGACGTCCCCGAGCGCTGGCACGCCTCCTCCCCGCTGAGCTACGTCGAGCAGGTCAAGGCGCCCGTGTACATCAGCGCCGGCCTCAACGACCCGCGCTGCCCGATCCGGCAGATCGACAACTACGTCCGGCGGCTGGAGGAACTCGGCAAGGTCCACGAGGTCTACCGCTACGATGCCGGGCACGGTTCGCTGGTCGTCGACGAGCGGATCAAGCAGCTCCGCTTGGAGATCGACTTCGTCCGGCGGCACCTCGCGCCCGGCACCGTACGGTGACCGGCGGCCCGGCCGGCAGGGGGGACAACTGATGCTCGGACGCGCCGTGTTCGCCGCGGCGGCGGTGTGCGCCGTGCTGCTCGCCACCGCCGGCTGCTCGTCGTCCGACGACGGTGCGGGCGGCTGCGCGCAGGCGACCGGCGCGGACTCCCGGGCGGACCTCGGCGCGGACCCGGGCTCCGGGCTGTCGATGCAACTGCTCGCCAAGAGCAAGAGCGGCAGCCGCAGTTCGAAGGGCTCCAGCGGATCGGGCAGCAGCGGGTCGCACAGCTCCGGCAGCTCCGGCAGCTCCGGAAGCAGCGGCTCGCACTCCTCCGGGAGCAGCCACACGGTGGTGCGCCACTACCACCACCGCACCGTCGGCTCGACCCGCAACGACGACTACGTCGACGAGTGCGGCAACCCCTCGCCCGCGCCGGGCTTCGGTTCCTTCGACGAGGCCGGCCCGTGCGGCCGGCCGGCGGTGGCACCCACCGGGACGCCGGCGCCGGCCCGCACCGGGGCCTCGGCCGCGGCCGCCCCGCCGCTGCCCTCGGCCAGTGCCTGCGCGAGTCCGGCGCCGGGCGCGAAGTCGCCGGCCCCGGCGGTGTCGCCGGCCGGCGCGGCCTCGCCGTCGCCGAAGAAGTGAGCTGACGGGCCGTCAGCGCGGTCAGTCCAGGACCGGGTCCAGTCCGAGGGCCCGGTCCTGGGCGGCCTCCGCCTCGCGGCGCACCAGCCGGAACCACATGAAGACCACGAAGCCCGCGAAGACGAACCACTCCAGGGTGTAGCCGAGGTTCTGGAACGCCCGCAGGCTCAGCCCGTCGCCGCCCTCCGGCTGCACCGTGGGCACCGCGGTCAGCCCGGCCGGCACCTGGTCCGCCGCGACCCAGCCGTCGTACAGCGGGTACGGCAGCACGTTGACCAGCGTCGCCGGGCTGATCGTGCCCAGCTGCCCGGCGGGCAGGCCGCCCGCCACCGCGCCGCCGCTGCCGCTGGTCTCCGGGGCCTGCAACCGCCCCTGGACGCTGACCTGCCCGGTCGGCGCCGCCGGAGCCGTCCCCGGCTCCCCCGCCGCCCAGCCGCGCACCACCGCGACCGCCCGGCCGTCACCGGTGCGCAGCGGGGTCAGCACGTAGTAGCCCGACCGGCCGTCGACGACCCGGCCCGGTACCAGCAGTTGGTGCGCCCCGTCGTACTCGCCGGTGACGCTCACCGCCCGGCCCACCGTGTCCGTCCCGACCTTCGCCGCGCCGCCCGGCAGCACGGTCGCCAGCGGCTCCGCGGCGGCCTGCGCGGCGGCGGCCGTGGCCGTGGCGTTCTCCTTGTGGGTGGACACCCGCGACTCGAACCGGCCCAGCTGCCAGGAGCCCAGCATCAGGCAGACCACGATCGCCGCCACCGCGACGACCGTGCCGACGAGCCACCGCGGGCTGAGCAGGAACCGGTACACCCCACCACGGTAACCACTCCTGACAACGCCCGGGACCGCCGGGTCCCGGCCCGGGACGGGCGTCGCCCGGCCGTCGGAGCCGAGCGGACGTCAGGGTGCGGGGGTGGCCGAGGCGGTCGGGCCGGCGGGGGTGCGCTCGGGGCCGGAGCGGTAGACGGTGCCGCCGCAGTCGCCGCGCAGGGCGGTGGTGGCGGCGGGGCCGGAGGCGGTGTCCGGCGCGTAGCCGAGGGCGAAGCCGGTGGCGGCCGGGCTGGGACTGGGGCTGGCGCTGGGTGTCGGGCTGGCGCTGGGGCTGGGGTCGACGCCGGGGGCCAGGCTGGACCCGGGGGCGGGGTCGGCGGCGGGCTGGGCGGCGGCGGTGCTGGCGGCCGCGGAGGGCAGCGGGCCGCTCGGGCCGCTGGGCGCGGGCGAGGCGGCGGCGCAGCGCTGCGGCACCCAGGCGAACCGCACCAGGTAGGAGTCCCCGGGGGCGAGCAGCAGCTCGGCGGGGAGGACGGCCGGGTCGGGCAGCGAGGCGGCCGGGTCGCCGGCGATGTGCGCGGTGAGCTGGACGCCGGCGGCGCCGCCGACGGTGAACACCCCGGGGTCGGCGACCCGGCAGAGCCGTCCGCCGGTGTTGGTCAGCTGGAACCAGCCGTACAGCCGCCCGGTGTCGGGTTCGGCGGCGGCCTGCCGGGCGTCGGCCCGGCCGAGGTCGGTACGGGTGCAGGCGGGCAGGGTGACGGGCAGTCCCGTGGGGGTGCCGGAGGCGGCGGGCGAGGCGGACGGGTCGGTGCCGCCGCCGTGCCCGGTCTGCGGTCCGGGCGAGGGCCGGTGCGGGGCGTCGGAGCGGATGCCGCCGGGGTGCGGGGGGCGGTCGTGGTCGGCGGCGCCGACCGAGCCGCCGGTGGAGTCCCCGGAGAGGTTGAACGGCTGCGCGGCGTGCACCACCGGCAGCGTGATCACCGCGGCGGCCAGCACGGCCGCGCCGCTCCACGCGCGGCGCCGTCTGACCCGGCGGCGCGGCACCGCGGCCCGCAGCCGGGGCAGCGCCGCGGGATCGGGCTGCACCGCGGCGACCGCCCGGTGGAACCGTTCGCGCAGCTGGTCCTCGGTCAGGCCCGGCTCACTCATCGCCGGTCTCCATCTGGACCCGCAGCGCCGCGAGTCCGCGGGAGCCGTACGCCTTGACCGAGCCGATGGAGATGCCGAGCAGCTCGGCGACCTGAGCCTCGGTCAGGTCCGCGTAGTAGCGCAGCACCAGCACCTCCCGCTGACGGCGTTGCAACCCCCGTAGCGCGGCCTTCAGTTGGTCGCGCTCCAGCGCATCGTAGGCCCCTTCTTCTGCACTGGCCATGTCAGGCATCGGCTTGGGCAGCAGGCGCAGGCCGAGCAGGCGTCGGCGCAGCGTGGAGCGGGAGAGGTTGACCACGGTCTGCCGCAGGTAGGCGAGGGTCTTCTCCGGATCACGGACCCGGCGCCGGGCGGCGTGCACCCGGATGAACGCCTCCTGGACCACGTCCTCGCAGGAGGAGAGGTCGTCCAGCAGCAGTGCGGCCAACCTCAACAGGGAACGGTAATGGGCCCGGTAGGTGTCGGTGAGCTGGTCGACGCTGGCCCCGGTCGCGTCTGCCGCCGCCGCAGCAAGACCCATCCGACTACCGACCCGCCGGGCCGCCCCGGGCAGGGTGATGGCCACCGCTGCCCCCGTCACGTTCGTCACGCTGGTTGGACACACGATCCCCTGTCCTGGTTGCCCTCACCGCAGGGGCATTCTTCCGCAAGCCGGGAATCCCCCTCCGGAGCGTGCTCGCTCCGAAGGGGGATTCTGGCAGACCTCGCGGACGGTCCGGGTCCGCTTCACCCGTCCCGCACACAACCCCCGCTGAGGGACGCTCAGCGTCCGGTGCCGCCGTAGACGATCGCCTCGGCGCTGTCGCTGTCCAGGCCGAAGGCGGTGTGCACGGCGCGGACCGCCTCCGGCACGTCCTCGGCGCGGGTGACCACCGAGATCCGGATCTCCGAGGTGGAGATCAGCTCGATGTTGACGCCCGCCTCGGAGAGCGCCTCGAAGAACGTCGCGGTGACGCCCGGGTTGGACCGCATGCCGGCGCCGACCAGCGAGATCTTGCCGATCGCGTCGTCGTAGCGCAGCGACTCGTAGCCGATGCCGTCCTTGACCCGGTTCAGCGCGTCGATGGCCTTCTGGCCCTCGGTGTGCGGAAGGGTGAAGGAGATGTCGGTGAGGCCGGTGGCGGCGGCGGAGACGTTCTGCACCACCATGTCGATGTTGACCTCGGCGTCCGCGATCGCACGGAAGATCCGGGCCGCCTCGCCCGGCTTGTCCGGGACGCCGACGACCGTGATCTTGGCCTCCGACGTGTCGTGGGCGACTCCGGAGATGATGGCCTGCTCCATCTCGCCCCCTTCGGGCTTGTTCGGGTTGGTACCACTGACGATCGTCCCCGGCAGACCGGAGAACGACGAGCGTACGTGAATCGGGATGTTGTAGCGCCGTGCGTACTCCACACAGCGGTCCAGGAGCACCTTGGAGCCGGACGAGGCCAGCTCCAGCATGTCCTCGAAGGCGATCCAGTCGATCTTGCGGGCCTTCTTGACCACCCGCGGGTCGGCGGTGAACACGCCGTCCACGTCGGTGTAGATCTCGCAGACCTCGGCGCCGAGCGCCGCCGCCAGCGCCACCGCGGTGGTGTCGGAGCCGCCGCGGCCCAGCGTGGTGATGTCCTTGGAGACCTGCGACACGCCCTGGAAGCCGGCCACGATCGCGATGTTGCCCTCGTCCAGGGCGTTGCGGATCCGGCCCGGCGTCACGTCGATGATGCGCGCCTTGTTGTGCGTCGAGTCGGTGATCACGCCGGCCTGGCTGCCGGTGAACGACTGGGCGTCGAAGCCCAGCGTCCGGATCGCCATCGCCAGCAGCGCCATGGAGATGCGCTCTCCGGCGGTCAGCAGCATGTCGAACTCACGGCCGGACGGAATAGGCGTCACCTGTTCCGCGAGTTCGATGAGCTCGTCCGTGGTGTCACCCATCGCGGAGACCACGACGACGACCTCATGGCCGGCCTTCCGGGTGTCCACGATTCGGCGGGCGACGCGCTTGATGCCCTCGGCATCCGCGACGGATGAGCCGCCGTACTTCTGCACGACAAGGCCCACGGGGGCTCCTCGACTTGGGGTGGTAGGTCGCGGTCAGTCTAACGAGCGGGTCTGCCCCGGCCGGCGCTTTCCACATGGTGAGATGCGAATATCGAACCCTGGTCACCGCCGACCGGCAGGTCTGCGGACCGCGGCCACCCGTTCCGAAGAATCGCCGCCGACGCCGCCCCGGCGGTATCGGAACTTTCGCCTCCGGCCCGCCGGTGACGGATGCGTCACACCGTCGCCCTCCGGCCCTACAGCCCCAGCTCGGCCGCCATCAGGTCGCCCGCCTGCTGCTCCAGCTGCTCGTCGGTCAGCCCGTCGTCGTCGGTGTCCGCGCCGTCCGGCACCGCGCCCAGCGGCGAGTCCAGCCGCACGTGCGCGATCAGCGACTGCAGCGCCCGCAGCACCGCGGAGCAGGTCGAACCCCAGTTGGACAGGTACGAGAACTGCCACCACCACAGCGCCTCGGAGATCCGGCCCTCCCGGTAGTGCGTCAGACCGTGGTTCAACTCGCTGACCACACCGGCCAGGTCGTCCGAGATCCGGAACGCGCTGGGCTTCTCCGGCGGGCCGTACGGGTCGAAGACCTCGTGGTAGACGTCGATCGGGGCGAGCAGCTCGGCGAGCCGCTCGCGCAGCTCCACGCCGTCCGGCTCCGGGCCGGCGTCCGGCTCGAACCGGTCCTCCGGCAGGACGTCCTCGATCGCACCGAGCCGACCGCCCGCCAGCAGCAGCTGCGACACCTCCAGCAGCAGCAGCGAGATCGCGCTGCCCGGCTCGTCCCCCTTGGCCACCTCGGTGACGGCGAGCACGAAGCTCTCCACCGAGTCGGCGATCTGGACCGCGAAGTCGTCCGGCGCGTCCGTGTCGGTGAGGGTGTGGGTGCGGTCCGCGGCGTCGGCGGTACCGGAGGGGTGCGCGGTACCGGCAGGGTGGGCGGTACCGGAGGGGTGTGCGGTACCGGCTGGGTCAGCGGTGTCGGTTCGGTCAGACATCGAGCAGTCGTCTCCCTTCGAACGCCCGGCCGAGGGTGACCTCGTCGGCGTACTCCAAGTCCCCGCCGACGGGCAGGCCGCTCGCCAGCCGGGTGACCTTGAGGCCCATCGGCTTGCACAGCCGGGCCAGGTAGGTCGCGGTCGCCTCCCCCTCCAGGTTGGGGTCGGTGGCCAGGATCAGCTCGGTGACCGTGCCGTCCGCGAGCCTGGTCATCAGCTCACGGATCCGCAGGTCGTCCGGACCGACCCCCTCGATCGGGCTGATCGCCCCGCCCAGCACGTGGTAGCGGCCGCGGAACTCGCGGGTGCGCTCGATCGCCACCACGTCCTTGGGCTCCTCCACCACGCAGATCACCGCGAGGTCCCGGCGCGGGTCCTGGCAGACCCGGCACTGCTCGGCCTCCGCGACGTTGCCGCAGACCACGCAGAACCGGACCTTCTCCTTCACCTGCTGCAGCGCGTACGCGAGCCGGCGGACGTCCACCGGATCGGCCTGCAGGATGTGGAAGGCGATCCGCTGGGCGCTCTTCGGACCGACTCCGGGCAGCCTGCCCAGCTCGTCGATCAGGTCCTGCACCACGCCCTCGTACACCGCCACGCCTTCCTTCGACCGGGGCTCGCACCCCGGTGCCGTGTACCGCTGCCATGCACCGGTGCCATCATCCAACGAATCGGGCGCCGGACACACCGGCCGACGCCCGACTAGCTCATAAATCACACAATCAGTTGTCAGGTGACGTTCAGGCTGGTCGAGCCCTGGTCGCCCGCCCGACGGGTGGCACGGATCAGAACGGCAGGCCCGGGATGCCGCCGCCGAGACCCTGGGTGAGCGGGCCCATCCGCTCCGCCTGCAGCTTCTGCGCCGCCGCGTTGGCGTCGCGCACCGCCGCCAGCACCAGGTCGGCCAGGGTCTCCGTGTCGTCCGGGTCCACCGCCGCCGGGGCGATGGTCAGCGCCACCAGCTCGCCGGCCCCGGTCACCGTCGCCTCCACCAGGCCACCGCCCGCCGACCCGCTCACCTTCGTCTCGGCCAGCTCCTTCTGAGCCCGGCCGAGCTCCTCCTGCATCTTCTGCGCCTGCTTCAGCAGCTGCTGCATGTTCGGCTGGCCACCACCAGGAAACACGGAACTCTCCTCGGTCCGTCGGCGTCTCACGCCAGCACCGGACCACCCGTGGCACCGGCGCTGGCACCTCGTCCCCGAGCCTACGCGGCCCGCCGTCCGCGCAGCGTCAGTTCGGCCGGTGGTGGATCTCCTCCAGCACCGTCGCCCCCAGCTCACGGACGATCAACTCCTGCGCGGAGAACGCCTCCTCGTCGAGATCCGGGTCGTCCTCCTCCGGGATGTCGTCCTCCGGCGCCACCATCGGTGCGGCCGGCACCGCGGCGGCCGGGGCACCCGGCTGCGCGGCTGGCTGAGAGGGACTGGTGGCCGACTGCGTGGCGGGGCCGGGGGGCGCGGGGGGCGCGGACGGCACCGGCTGGTACGCCGGGGGAGCTGTGGGCTGCGGTGCGCTCTGCTGGACGGGGGCGGGCTGCGGCGCGACCGGCTGGGGCGCTCGGGGCGGGGTGGACCAGCCTGCGGTGCCGCCCGGGTTTCCGCCCGGGTTGCCGGTGGGGTTGCCGGTGGGGGCCGCGCCGGTGGCGACGCCGCCCGAGGTGCCGCCGGACGGGTCGACGATGCAGTCCACCCGCCAGTCCACGCCCAGGGCGTCCGACAGCGCCTGCCGCAGCACCTCGTCGCTGTGGCTGCCGACGAAACTGTCCCGGGCGCCCGCGTTCACGAACGACACCTGCAGGGTGCTGCCGTCGAAGCCCGCCACCTGGCCGTTCTGGCTGAGCAGGATCCAGGTGAACCGGCGGCGGTTCTTCACCGCCTCCAGGATCTGCGGCCACATCTGCCGGATCTGCGCCGCGCCCTGCTGCGCCGCGGCCGAGGGCTGGGCGGACGACTGGGCTACCGGCTGCGGGGCGACCGGTTGTGGCGCGACCGGCTGCGGCGCCGGAGCGGGAGCCGGGGCCTGGGCCGGGGGTTGCTGCTGCGGTGCCGGCTGCTCTCCCGCGGGCGGGAAGCTGCGCGGGATCGGCCAGGCGCCGGGGGCGGGACCGGCGGGCTCGGGGGCGGGTGCCGGTGCCTGCGCGGTGGGCGCGGGCTGGACGACCGGCGCCTCCTGCGGCATCGGCGCGGCGACCGGAGCTGCTGCCGTGGCTGTGGTCGGGACTGCTGCCGGGGCCGGTTGGAACGCCACCGGCGCGGCGAAGCCGCCCGTCGATGCGCGCCGCTCCAGCTTGTCCAGCCGGGCCTGCATCGACAACTCGTCGCCGTACGCGCCGGGCAGCATGACCCGGGCGCAGATCAGCTCCAGTTGGAGCCGGGGGGCGGCGTTGCCGCGCATCTCGGTGAGGCCGGAGTTGACGATGTCGGCGGCGCGGCTGAGCTCGGCCGGACCGAAGCGGTCGGCCTGGGCCTGCATCACCGCGACCCGGTCGGCGGGAGCGTCGATCAGGCCCTTCTCCCCCGCGTCCGGCACGGTGGCCAGGATCACCAGGTCGCGGAGCCGCTCCAGCAGGTCGGTGACGAAGCGCCGCGGGTCGTGGCCGCCCTCGACCACCCGGTCCACCACCTGGAAGACCGTCGCGCCGTCCTGTGCGGCGAAGGCGTCCACCACCTCGTCCAGCAGCGCGGAGTCGGTGTACCCGAGCAGGGCGGTGGCCATCTGGTAGGTCACACCGCCCTCGGCGGCGCCGGCCAGCAGCTGGTCCATCACCGACATCGAGTCACGCACCGAACCGGCGCCGGCCCGCACCACCAGCGGGAACACCGAGTCCTCGACCTGGATCTGCTCGCGTCCGCAGACCTGCGCGAGGTAGTCGCGCAGCGTCCCGGGCGGTACCAGGCGGAACGGGTAGTGGTGGGTGCGGGAGCGGATGGTCCCGATCACCTTCTCCGGCTCGGTGGTGGCGAAGATGAACTTCAGGTGCTCCGGCGGTTCCTCGACCACCTTGAGCAGCGCGTTGAAGCCGGCCGAGGTCACCATGTGCGCCTCGTCCAGGATGAAGATCTTGTAGCGGCTGTGCACCGGCGCGAAGAACGCCCGCTCGCGCAGCTCACGCGCGTCGTCCACACCACCGTGCGAGGCGGCGTCGATCTCGATCACGTCGATCGAGCCGGGGCCACCGGTCGCCAGGTCCCGACAGGACTGGCACTCCCCGCACGGCTCCGGGGTCGGCCCCTGCTCGCAGTTGAGGCAGCGGGCCAGGATCCGGGCACTGGTCGTCTTGCCGCAACCGCGCGGCCCGCTGAACAGGTACGCATGGTTGACGCGGTTGTTGCGCAGAGCCTGCTGGAGCGGGGCGGTCACGTGCTCCTGCCCGATGACCTCCGCGAAGGTCTCGGGGCGATAGCGGCGGTACAGGGCTAGGGACACGCCACCGACGATATCGGGACCAACAGACAAACGGGACGCCCGACCACTCACCCGTCCGTCCCCGGGAACGCAAGGACCCCTCGCGCACCCGCCAGAGCCCTCCTACCCTTGCTGCCTTCCGGCCCTGGGGGGGTTCAGAGAGATAACGCCACACGAGGGGCTGCCCCAAGAGTAGCGGATCCCATCCCCCACTCCCCCCACCCACCCCCATCTCCGATCCGCAGGTCTCCCCGCCCACCCACCTGCGACACAGCGGTTCGCAACCACCCCCCGACATGTACTAAGCTCTCCCACGGAGGATTCGCCTAGAGGCCTAGGGCGCACGCTTGGAAAGCGTGTTGGGGGCAACCCCTCACGAGTTCGAATCTCGTATCCTCCGCATCTGTCCGCCAGGGCAAACGAAAGGCCCCGACCGGATTCCGGTCGGGGCCTTCGTCGTGTCTTGATGACTGCATTTCTGGTGGTCAGGCATGGGGGCGGCGGAACTGCGACAACTGGGCCTCCTCGCGAGCTTCTTGGCGTAGGCACCCTCTGATCGCGGCGCACCCCCGCTCAAGACAGGCCCCGGCAGGGGTGCAACTGCGGCCCTGGGCCCGGGTCAGGGGATGCTGATCACTACCTTGCCGAAGGGGCTGCCGGTGCTGAGGTGCTCGTAGGCCTTGACTGCCTCGTCGAAGGTGAAGACGCGGTCGACCACCGGGTGGAGGGCATGGTCGGCAAGAGTCGCGTTCAGGCGCTCGAAGCTGGTCCGACTGCCCACCGCCAGCCGCTGCAAGGAGAAGTAGCGGCCGTTGAACACTTCGGGGTCGATCACCGTTCCGCCTGCGGGGAAGGCTCCGGTCACCGAGATCTGGCCGTTGAAGCCGACCGACTGGATGGACTTGGCGATGCTGGGCGCCCCGACGGCCTCCAGGACGAGATCGGCGCCGCGGCCGGCGGTGAGCTCGCCGACCGCGAGCTGCCAGTCGGGCGTCACCCGCCGGTCCAGCACCTCGGCAGCGCCGAGCTCCTTCAGCCGCTTGCCCTTCTCCTCGCCGGAGGCCACGACGATGACACGGCCGCCCAGGGCGGCGGCAAGCTGCACGCCGAACAAGGCCACCGCGCCCGCACCGACGACCAGAACGGTGTCACCCTCGCCCATCGGACGCGGCCCGGTCGTCAGCCCCGACCAGGCCAGAACAGCGGCGCACGGAAGCGTCGCCGCCTCCTCGTAGGAGAGGTGGGCCGGGATCTGCACCACCGACTCCTCGTCGACCACCTGGTACTCGGCCAGCATTCCGTTCAGGTTGGCCCCGTACTGTTCGCCGACCAGCGGCAGCGTCATCGGGCCGTCGATCCAGCGGGGGAAGTAGGTCACGGCCACCCGGTCACCCACGGCGGCGCGCTGCACGCCCTTGCCGACCGCCACGACCTCGCCGGCACCGTCGCTGAGCGGGACGATGCCGGGTGTCGCCGGAACCGGGTAGGTCCCGGCGAGCAGCATCAGGTCCCGGCGGTTGAGCGAGGCCGCACGCACCCGTATCAGCACCTGGTGAGGTCCGGGCTCCGCGAGCCGCTGTTCCCGGACGGCCAGTCCGTCGAGGCCGTCCTGCGGGCGGTCGAGGTGGTAGGCGGTACCGGTCCAGCTCTGCAGATCCGTCATCGTTCCTGTCCTGTCCGTGGGTTGTGGCCTCGACAGGAACACTATGGAGATCACGACGCCGGGGAATCAGTCACGCATAGGCATGGCGGCGCAGTTCGCAAGTCAGGGTGTCCGAGCGCTCTCACTTCAGCCGCTGCACCGCGAGTGCGGAGACGATGTTCCGCCGCCACCGATCGGTGACGAGTGGCGGCTGCACTTCGCCATCAACGGAGCCACGAGTGACCCCGTCAGAAACGGTTCAGGTTCTCGTCAACAGGAGGGGTGTTCACCGGGGTCGCCCACCCCGCCTACGTGGCTGCGGCCGTGGCGGCTGATTCGCGGAAGGTGACGACGGCTTCGCCGTTCTCGCGGGCCCAGGCGGTGAGCATTCTGATGGGCTCCTCGAGGGTTCGCCCGAGGGCGGTCAGGCTGTACTCGACGCGTGGTGGTGCCTCGGCGTACGCGTGCCGTTCGACGAGGCCGTTGGCTTGGAGTCGGCGCAGCGTCTGGGTCAGGACCTTGCGGGAGATGCCGCCGCTCAGGTCGACCAACTCGCCGTGGCGCAGCGGGCCTTCGGTCAGTGCGAAGAGGGTGACCATGGACCATTTGCTGGCGATGATCTCCATGGCCAGGAGGGCGGGGCAGTCGGCGAGGAAGGCGATTCCGGGTCGCTGGCTCATGGCCTCGAAGGTTACCTGAAGGTACCTATCGGCCGCCTATCGTCGTCGAGGTGCGCACGTCCCTTGCTCGCATCTCGCATGATTGAGGTTTCAGCCGTGTTCGCCTCCCTTGCCTTTCTCACCGTGCTCATGTCGGCGGTTCTCCTGGTCTCGGCCGGGGCCAAGTCCCTGCGGACGCGACACATCACCGAGCAGATGTCCACGCTCGGAGTGCCGCAGAGCATGATGGCTCTCCTGATCGGCGCTCAGATCGCGGGCGCGGTCGGCGCGATCGCCGGACTCTGGTGGGGACCCGTCGGAATCGCGGCCGCGATCGGCCTGACGGGCTACTTCGCCGGGGCGGTCGCCTCGCACCTGCGAGTCGGCGACCGGAAGGGCGCGCCTCCGGCGGCGGTCCTCACCGTGGTCTCCGTCGCCCTGATCGTGCTGCGCGCTGCCACCCTCTGATCCGCCGTGACCACGCGGACCGAGCGACGGCGGCCTGGAACGGCGGTCGCTCGGCCGCGTGGTCACCGTGCCGTCATCGGCTCCGGTGCGCTGTGGGCGCGACGGTAGGCCAGTGGTGACAGGCCCAGGTGCTTGTGGAAGTGCTTGCGCAGGGCGACCGGGTCGCCGAAGCCGCAGGCGGTGGCGATCCGTGCGACGGCCAGGTCGGTGGACTCCAGCAGCAGGCGCGCGTGCGCCAGCCGCCGCTGCGCCAGCCACTGCAACGGGCTGCTGCCCACCTCGCCGCGGAACCGGCGAGTGAAGGTGCGCACGCTCATGTGCGCGTGCCGGGCCATGTCCTCCAGTCCGATCGGCTCGGCGAGCCGGTTCAGCGCCCACTGCCGGGTCGCCGAGGTGGAACGGTCGGTGTCCTGCGGAACCGGGTGCTCGATGAACTGGGCCTGCCCGCCCTCGCGCCACGGCGCCACGACGCAGCGCCGCGCGGCGGCCGAGGCCACCGCCGCTCCGTGGTCCAGGCGGACCAGGTGCAGGCACAGGTCGATGCCGGCCGCTCCGCCGGCGGAGGTGAGGATGCGTCCGTTGTCGACGAACAGCACGTCCGGATCGACGTCGACGTCGGGGAACAGCCGCGCCAGCGCGTCGCACAGCGTCCAGTGCGTGGTGGCCCGCTGGCCGTCCAGCAGGCCGGCCGCCGCGAGGAGGAAGGCCGAGGTGCACAGGCTGACGATGCGGGTCCGCGGCCCGATCCGGTCCAGCGCCGCGGCGAGTTCCGCGGGGAGCGCGCCGGTCGCGAGCAGGTGCTCGCCGGGTTCTTGCGTGGCGAGGACGACGGTGTCGGCGGTCTCCAGGGCCGACTCGTCGTGGTCGACGACGATCCGGTAGTCCTCGTGCGTGCGCACCGGCCGGCCGCCGAGGGAGCAGGTGCTGACGGAGTACAGCGGGCTCCCGTCCGGCGCACGGGCCTCGTTGAACACCCGGGCGGGGATGCCCAGGTCCAGCGGCAGGACTCCGTCGAGGGCGAGAACGACGACACGATGTGGCATGGCCGGAATGGTACGACAGGTGGCCTCCCGGCCACTCACTCGCCCGCGCCGCCGACCGCGAGTCTTTCTTCCGTCGGGAGAACGGTCCCGGTGCAATGAGGTGTGGGACGAAAGGAGTGGGCGACATGAGCGGGAACACCATGAAGGCGGTCACCATCACGGAGTTCGGCGGGCCGGAGGTGCTGACCGTCGAGCAGGTCGCGCGCCCCGAGCCGCTGCCGACCGAGGTGCTGGTACGGGTGCACGCCGCGGGCGTCAACCCGGTGGACTGGAAGACCCGCGAGGGCCAGGGAATGGCGGGACTGCAGACGTTTCCGCTGATCCTGGGCTGGGACGTGTCCGGGGTGGTGGAGGAGGTCGGCTTCGGCGTGACCACGCTGGAGGTCGGCGACGAGGTCTACGGCATGCCGTGGTTCCCGCGCGCCGCCGGCGGCTACGCCGAGTACGTGACCGCACCGGCCCGCCAGTGGGCCCGCAAGCCGGCCACCCTCGACCACGCGCACGCCGCCGCCGTGCCGCTGGCGGCGCTGACCGCCTGGCAGACCGTGGTCGACACCGCCCACGTGCAGGCCGGCCAGCGCGTCCTGATCACGGCCGCCGCCGGCGGGGTCGGCCACTTCGCGGTCCAGTTCGCCCGCCACCTGGGCGCCCACGTGATCGCCACCGCCAGCGCCGCCCGCCACCCCTGGCTCAAGGAACTCGGCGCCGACGAGACCGTCGACTACACCGCCACCCGCTTCGAGCACGCCGTCGCCGACGTCGACGTGGTCATCGACCTGGTGGGCGACGCCCACGACAACACCAGCACCCGCTCGCTGAAGGTCCTGCGCCCGGGCGGCCTGCTGGTCGCCGTCCCGGCCGGCGTCTCCCCGGAACTGGCCGCGGCCGCCGCAGCGGCCGGCGTGCGGGTCACCCCGTACCTGGTCGAGCCGGACGGTCCGGCACTGGCGACGATCGCGGGCCTGATCGACGCCGGCGAGGTCACCGTCGAGGTCGAGGAGACCTTCCCGCTCGACCAGGCCGGCGCGGCCCACGACCGGCTCGGAGCCGGCCGCACCCGCGGCAAGATCGTCCTCACCGTTGCCGACTGAACTTCCTCTCCTGGGAGTTGGGGGTCACGCCGCGCACGACGACATACGGTGTCAGCCCCGGCGGCCGGGGAGCATGGCCAGGGCCCGGGAGCGCTGGGCGACGAGGTCGGCGTAGGTGCCGTCGCGCTCGGCCCAGCGGTGCCCGAGGACGCCCCGCACGAGGACTTCGTGCGGGGTGGGGTCCTGCGAGAGCAGCTGCATGACCTCGGTGGCGAAGTCGTCGAGCGGCAGCGCGTGCGGGTTCACCTTCTCCTGGCCCGCCGTGGCGACGGCCGGGGGGACGAGCTCGACGACGCCGACACCGGTGCCGTCGAGCTGGGCGCGCAGTGCCTCGGAGTACGCGTGCACCGCGGCCTTCGACGCGGCGTAGCTGGGCATGGGAGGGAACGGCAGGAAGGCGATGCCCGAGGTGACGGTGATGAAGGTGCCCTGACCTCGCCGCACCAGGTGCGGGGTGAAGGCGTCGACGACCCGGATCGTGCCGAGCAGGTTGGTGTCGATCGTCGTTGCTGCCGTCGCGAAGTGCGCGGGGTCGCGCAGGTCCTCCAGGAGCATGACGCCCGACATCGTCACCACGGTGTCCAGCTCGGGGTACCGGGCGAGCACGGTGTCCCGGGCAGAGGCGACGGAGGCGCCGTCGGTGACGTCGATGCCGATCGTCGTGAAGCCTTCCGCGGCGAGGTCCGAGAGCGCCTCCGGGCTGCGGCCGCCGACGGCCACGGTGCTGCCCGCCGCAGCGAACCGCCGGGCCAGCTCCCGCCCGATACCCGAGGTTCCGCCGACGACGAGAACGGTGCGGTTGGAGAGATCCACGGGATCTTCCCTTCACTCCAGGGCGCCGTCGGTGCAAGCCCACGGCGCGGCCAGTGATGGTCTCCGTCCCTGTCGGAACGGTGCTCTCGCAGTCTTGGCGACATCCGCCGGACGGGGCAGGGCTCCCGTCTTCCCTGGTCCTGCCAGGGCCCCCGCTGGGACACCCGCACCGGATTACGGTGTCGGCATGAAGGACGACGAATCCGGCAACCGGCTCGGCGGCTACCTCCGCGCCCGGCGCGAGCTGGTCTCCCCGGCGCAGGCAGGACTGCCGCCGGGGGGCAACCGCCGCGTGCCCGGCCTGCGCCGTGAGGAAGTCGCCCTGCTCGCCGGCATCAGTCCGGACTACTACCTCCGTCTGGAACGCGGCCGCGACCGGAACCCCTCACCGCAGGTCCTCGAATCCCTCGCGCGCGTCCTGCACCTCGACGACGTCGAACGGACGTACCTGCTCGGCCTCACGGCGGCACGCCCCAGGGCGCCGCGCCGCAGGCGGCCCGAGCACGTACCGGCGCGGGTGCACGAGCTGCTCGCCCACCTCGAGATCCCCGCGTTCGTCGAAGGGCGCGCGTTCGACGTGCTGGCCTCCAACCGCATGGCGGTCGCGCTCTCGCCGCGCCTGCGGCCCGGCCAGAACCGGCTGCGTTCCCTCCTCCTCGATCCCGAGGAACAGGCCTTCCACCAGGACTGGGCCAGAGCCACCGCCGATTTCGTCGCCGCCCTCCGCACCACGATCGGCGAGGACACCGACAACCCCCGGTTCGTCGAACTCGTCGGCGAACTCGCCCTGTCCAGTCAGCGGTTCCGTACCCTGTGGGCCCGCCACGACGTCCGCACCCTCGACGGAGGCACCACCACGGTCCACCACCCCGTCGTCGGTGACCTGCGCCTCCACCGCGACAAACTCGCCATCGAGGACGTCATCCTCGTCGTCTACTACCCCGACAAGGACAGCGACAGCGACGAGAAGCTGCGGCTCCTCGCCGCACTCTCGCTCCCCGGGTCCACCGACACGGCGTCGTTGTCTCCTTGAGTGGGTGTCAGCGCTCGTCCACGAAGACGTGGGCGGCGGTGAGGCTGACGGGGTCTCTGAGCGGGGACATGCCGCCGGTCAGGCGGGGGTCTCGGCGGTGGCGGTGAGGACCGCGCGGCCGAGGGTGTGGCCGGCCATGGTGAAGCCGAGCACGGCCGGGGTGGCGTCGGCCGCCACGCCGATGGACTCGACGTCGAGGGCGTGCACGACGACGAAGTAGCGGTGCGGGCCGTGCCCGGGCGGCGGGGCGGCGCCGATGTAGCGGGCGGCGCGGGCGTCGTTGGGAAGCTGGAAGGCCCCCTCGGGCAGGCCCGAGCCGGTGTCGTCGCCGGCGCCCTCGGGCAGTTCGGTGACGGTGGCGGGGATGTCGGCGACCGCCCAGTGCCAGAAACCGGAGCCGGTCGGGGCGTCGGGGTCGTAGACGGTGACGGCGTAGCCCTTGGTGCCGTCAGGCGCGCCGCTCCAGGACAGCTGCGGGGAGACGTCCTTCCCGCCCGGGACGCCGAAGATGCCGGAGAACTGCTCGGGCGACCACGCGCCGCCGTCGGTGACGGTGCCGCTGGTGACGGTGAAGGAGGCCGCCTCGGGGAGACGCGCAAAGGGGTCGTTGGCACTCAAAGCGTCGTTCCTTTCGGGCTGTGGGGTGGTGGTGCGGTCAGCCGAGGAGGCGCGGAGCACCTGTCGCCCTCGACTGTTCATGTGATCGACGATATCACTGATAATCGATTATCTGCTCGGCCGTCTATGCTGAGGGCCATGACTCAGGCGGCCCACACCCCCACCTCGGCGGGGAAGCAGATGCTCTCCGAGCAGGTCTACGCGAGCCTTCGGGACGCGATCATGCGCGGGGACTACGGCCCGGGCGTCGCCCTCAAACCGCAGGAGCTCGCCAAGCGACAGGGCGTCAGCCTGGCCGTCGTGCGGGAGGCGCTCCTGCGGGTGGTGGGCGAGGGCCTCGCCGACCGGCTGCCCAACCGCGGCTTCGCCGTGCCGGCCTTCTCCGACCGCCGCTGGCAGGAGATCGGGGAGGCGCGGCGGACCATCGAACCGGCCATGCTGCGGATGTCCATCGCGCGCGGCGACATCGACTGGGAGGCGCGCGTACGAGCGGCCCACCACCGCCTGGCCCGCACTCCCGCGTACGTCCCCGAGGATGGCGAGTACTACAGCGCCGCGTGGTCCGAGGCGCACCGGGTCTTCCACCGGACCCTGTTGGAGGGGTGCGGCAACCCCGTCCTGCTGGAGACCTTCGACCGGATGTGGACCGCGAGCGAGCTCGCCCGCCGCTGGTCGGCGCAGCGCGTCCCCGACCGCGACGGTGCCCAGGAGCACCGTCTGCTGGAGGAGGCGGCACTGGCCCGCGACGCCGACACGGCGGCCGCGGCGCTGGTCCGGCACCTCACGCTGACCGCAGCCGGGCTGGCCGACTCCTCGCCCGAGACCGGACAGACGTGACCGCCCGTCGCCGAGCCGGTGGCCGCCTGGCGTCGTGGGCGGCGGGGAGTTCGGCGAGGGCGGCCTGCGGTGGGCGGGCGGTCTGCGGTGGGCGGGTCAGAGGTTGAACATCCCGGTGTACGGCTGGATGATGCGCTCCTGTCGTGATCCGAAGTCGACCAGTACCGCGGTGTCGCCCTCGACGCCGATGACCCGGCCGAGGCCGTAGGAGTCATGGGTGACGCGGTCGCCGACGGCGAAGTGCTTGCGCGGTGCTTCGGTCCTGGCTTTGAAGGGACTGGTGGGCAGGTGCCGACGGACTGGCTCAGGTTTTCTCATCCGGGCCAGTATGCGCCGCGGGGAGCGGGGTGGGGACGTCCGGAGCGCCCGAATTCCGTGGAGTCCGAAATGCCGGGTGTGTCGAACGGCACCCTCGGGGCGCGGGCCCGGAGGACCGCCGCGGGTCGACCGGCGGACCGGAGCAGGGCATACAACCCGATCAACTGCCCTTCATGAAAGGCCCGTTGACCGACAAGGCGACTTGAAACCGATACCACCGGCGAAAACCCGCCAAAAACTCGGGGGGAGATTTCCGCCCGCTGCGGGCTCGGGGCTGCTACAGTCGAGCGTAGTTGCAGTAGTGGTTCCCATTAACTTTGTGTGCGCCTGCTCTTGTATCGCGGGCGCATTTTTGTTTTCCGGGTGTTTTCCGGGCGGGTTCTCATCGCGGTGACTCGGCGTTCGCAACGTGCGGCCGCCGGAAAGTCCCTTGAAGGAGATTTCTTACATGGCTAATGGCACCGTGAAGTGGTTCAACGCGGAAAAGGGCTTCGGCTTCATCGAGCAGGAGGGTGGCGGCCCGGACGTCTTCGCCCACTACTCGAACATCAACGCCAACGGCTTCCGCGAGCTGCTCGAGGGCCAGAAGGTCGAGTTCGACGTCACGCAGGGCCAGAAGGGCCCGCAGGCCGAGAACATCCGCCCGCTGTAGTTCGCACTGCCGCGGCAATCGCCTGGCAGCGAGGGGCCCGCACCGCGTGTATATCGCCCGGTGCGGGCCCCTCGGCTTTTGGAAGGCTTTCCCATGAACCGTTCCAGTCGCTCGCCGCACCAGAACACCGGCTCCCGGTCCGCTCCGGTCGACGGCTCCGGACGGGAGTTCGCCGTACCGGTGAGCACCGTGCCCGCGCTGCCGGCCGTCGAGTCCTTCGAGGAACTGGACCTGCCGAAGGAACTGCTGTCGATGCTGGGTCGGAAGGGCGTCACCTCGCCGTTCCCGATCCAGGCGGCGACGCTGCCGAGCTCGCTGGCGGGCCGCGACGTGCTGGGGCGGGGCCGCACCGGCTCCGGCAAGACCCTCGCGTTCGGTCTCCCCGTGCTGGCCCGCACCGCCGGGCGGGAGGCCGAGCCGCGCTGCCCGTTGGCGCTGATCCTGGTCCCCACCCGCGAGCTCGCGCAGCAGGTCACCGAGGCACTCACCCCGTACGCCCAGACGACGGGCGTACGGATGGCCACGGTGGTCGGCGGGATGCCGGTCCGCCGGCAGGCGCAGATGCTGAACCGCGGGGCGGAGGTCGTGGTGGCCACGCCCGGCCGGCTCACGGACCTGATCGAGCGTCGGCTCTGCCGACTGGACCGGGTCGAGGTGACCGTCCTCGACGAGGCCGACCAGATGGCCGACATGGGCTTCCTGCCGACGGTCACCGAGTTCCTCGAACAGGTCGCCGACGGCGGCCAGACGATGCTGTTCTCCGCCACGCTGGACCGCAACGTCGACCGCCTGGTGCGGCGTTTCCTGCAGGACCCGGTCACGCACGCGGTGGATCCGTCGGCGGGAGCGGTCAGCACCATGGAGCACCACGTGCTGCACGTGCAGAACGCGGACAAGAACGCCACGATCACCCACATCGCCTCCCGGGACGGCAGGGTGATCATGTTCATCGACACCAAGCACGGCGCGGACCGCCTGGTCGAGAAGCTGCTGGCGAACGGGGTGAAGGCCGCGGCCCTGCACGGCGGCAAGTCCCAGCCGCAGCGCACCCGCACCCTGGAGCAGTTCCGCACCGGGCAGGTGGCCGCGCTCGTCGCGACCGACGTCGCCGCCCGCGGCATCCACGTCGACGGCCTCGACCTGGTGGTCAACCTCGACCCGCCCGCCGACCACAAGGACTACCTGCACCGCGGCGGACGCACCGCCCGGGCCGGCGAGTCCGGCACCGTCGTCACCCTGGTCCTCCCCAACCAGCGGCGCGGGATGGACCGGATGATGAGCACGGCCGGCATCACCCCCGTCACCACCAGGGTCGTCGCCGGCAGTGCGGAACTGGCCCGGATCACCGGCGCCCGGGTGCCCACCGGCGTGCCCGTGGTGGTCCCCGACCCCGTCGTCGAGCGCCCGCGCCACAGCCGGCCGACCGGCCGGAACCGGTCCGGCAGCCCCGGCTCCACCGCCCGCACCCGGCAGACCGCTGACGCCTCGCACGGCACCTCGCGCCGGTCGTACAACGGATAGTCGCGAACGACCGACGACCGGCGGTGTCTCTCGGCGAGCTGACGGTCAGTGAGGTGCGGGCCGGTGGATCCGGGGAACGAAGTGCCGGTCGGCGGCGAGCACGCGAGGGACCGGCCCCGGTCAGGTCGGGAGTAGTGTGGAAGCCACCGGAGACGTTCCGCATGCCGGCACCGGACACTGGCGTCGTCTCCGGCGAACGGCTATCCCGGATCCGGCAAGGCCGGGCTCGGAGACGGGTCTTCGACCATGAATGCGATCGTCGATCGCGATGCACCGACCACGACCGGCCTCGCCCTGCGCCTCCTGCTCGCGCCCGCGGGGGTGAAGCCGGGCCGACTGGACGGCGCCTGGTGGCCCCGGTCCGGTGATCTCCTCCTCGAACTCCCTTCGCTGGCAGCCGAGATGGACGAGCGATGGGGCCGGGTCACGCGGATCACCGTGAATCCCGCGCAGTGGCCGATCATCCCGCGGCGGATTCCGGTCGCGGGCCACGTCATCCACGCGGGCTGGTACACGACCGAGCAGGACAAGCACGTGATCATGCTCTGCTCGTACCGTCGGCGGTTGGACCTCATGGTCGTCCCGCCGCAGACGGACGTGATCGACACGGCCAGGCTCATGGCCGAGGCGTCCGACCCGCGGAACACCAGGACCGCGAGCGAGTTGCTCGCCGGCGAGCCGGTCCGCCGCAGGGAGGGTCCGCGGGTACGCTCCGGCTCGTTGTCGGCGGCGGCCGCGCGCTTCGACGGCGTCCCCGGGGCCGGTCGGCGAGCGGCTTCCGCGCAGCAGCGGGCCGCGTACTGGACGGCGGCCCGGTAGGCGGACGGAGCGTCAGCTCCGGTACGCAGCGAGTCGCGGGTACGCACCCGAATACGGAGTGTGCGGAGTACCGTGGGACGTACAACCGAGGACATTTCGCACACCGGCATCCGCGCCGGCGTCGCCCTGGGTCATGAGTGGTCCCTCAACGGGACCGGACGGGCGGCCCGCCGTGACGTCGATCCCCCTTCCCGTTCCCTCCTCCCCCGGCCGGTGGTCGGTGCCCGGAGTTCCCCTGCTGCCGCGCCTGGCGCTGGAGCCGACGATGTTCAGGGAGGGTGTCTTCGACGGCGCGTGGTGGCCCCGCTCGACCCGGATCGTGACCGAACTTCCCGACCTGGTCACCGCGTTGGGCGCCCACCTGGGCCGGATCGTCCGGGTGGGCCTGGACGCCCTGGCCTGGGACGGCGTGCCCCGCTCCGTCGCGGTCAACGGCGTCATGATCAGGATCAACTGGTTCGACGGCAGCGCCGCCACGATCAGGGTCACCCGGGGTTTCCAGGACCACTTCCTGCTCCTGGTGGTGCCGCCGGACACCTCACCCGGGACGGCCGCGGCCGCGATGGCCGGGGCCTCCGCGACCGGCAACCGCGCGTCGGCGGAGGAACTCCTGCTCGGATGACGTGAGTTGACGCCGGACCGGCGGCCCGGGCGAGCGGTCCTCGGGCCGCTCAGCGCCACTCGATCAGGAACAGCGTGGCGTCGTCGCTGGTACGCCCGCCCCGGCGGGCCTTCAGCGCGTGCGAGAGGGCGCGCACCGTGGCCCGCACGCCCGAGCGGGCGCGCTCGATGCGGTTGACCCAGTCGATCAGCTGCTCCTCGCCGAACTGCTCGCCGCTCGCGCCCCGTTCCTCGACCAGGCCGTCGGTGAAGCACAGCACCCGGTCCCCGTGCCGGAGTTGCCGCTCGCTGATCACCGGCTGCTCGCCGCCGAAGCCGACCGGCAGCGTGGTGGCGCTCTCCAGCCGCTCGACGACCGCGTGGTCGCGGATCAGCAGCGGCTTCGGGTGACCGGCGTTGACCCATTGGAGGCGGCCGGTCACGGTGTCGAGCCGCATCATCTGCGCGGTGACGAAGTGGTCGGGGCCGAACTGCTCGGCGATGGCCCGGTCCATGAAGGCGTAGACCTCGGCGAGTCCGACGTCGGCGCGGCGGGCGTGCCGGTACGCGCCGATGGCCACCGTCGCCATGGTGGCGGCGTCCAGGCCGTGGCCCATGGCGTCGAGGGTGGCCACGTGCAGCACGTCGCCGTTGAGCGCGTAGTCGAAGCTGTCGCCGGCCACCTGGTAGGCGGGCTCCAGGATGCCGGCCACCGCGACCCGGGGGACGGACATCGACAGCGGTGGCAGCAGCGACCACTGGATCTCGGCGGCCACGCTCATCGGCTCCAGCCGCCGGGCCTGGAAGACCAGGTCGGTGTAGCCGCTCCTGGTGATCAGCAGGTCCGCCACCAGGACCGACAGCCGCCGCAACAGCAGCCGGGCGTCGTCACCGACCGCGTCCAGGGTGAGGGCCAGCACCCCCGCCTCGGCACCGATGTCCAGCAGCGGCAGGTACACCCGCACCCCGTCGGCCTGCGGCACCTCCACCGGGACGCCGCGCAGGAACGCCTCGCCCGCCGCGGAGTCCGCGATCGGCACCGGCGGACCCTCGGCCAGGCCGTCGCCGGGGAGCGGGACCAGCACCAGCTGGCCGTAGTCCTGCAGCAGCAACGCCGGCTCCCGGCCGCCCAGCCCGGCCACCGCCGCCACGACCAGCGGGGGGATCAGCGGCGGCGCGAACTCCCCCGCCAGGTCGAGCAGCACGCCCAGCAGGTGTTCCCCGGGCGCCGTCGTCCGGTCCGGCACCGTCGCGGGTCGCCGTCCGCCGTCGCCGCTCACCACATGCCCGCCTCTCCGAACCGCTCCGGGCCCGTCCCCGGCCCGTCGCGGGGGCCGGTCCTCTCCATTACGCCCGAGATCGGCCCGGCACGCCCCCGGGCCGTGACCGGCCGGGTTCGTTCCGGTGGCGCTCAGGGCGTCCGCGCGGCGAGGGCGGTGCGCGCCGCCGGGGCCTGGAGCGGGTTGAACTGCGGGTCGGTGGCGAGGGCTTGGGACAGGTGCGTGCGGGCGTCGGCGGTGCGGCCGAGGGCTTGTTCGATCGCGCCGCGGTGGTAGAGGAACAGGGCGTTGTGCCAGCCGTGGGCCAGCGCCAGGTCGGTGTAGCCGAGTGCCTCGTGGTCGGCGCCGGTGCGGTGCAGGGCCCAGGCGAGGGCGTCGGCGACCAGGACGTTGTGGCGGCGGTCCCATTCGGCCCGGAGCAGCCGGACGGCCGCGGCGGGGTCGCCGTGGTCGGCCTCGAACTGACCGAGGGTCAGGTCGTCGACGACGCCGCTCGCGGCGGCCAGGTCGGACTCGGCGCGCAGCAGCCGGTACTGCTCCTGGGCCTGCTCGCGGTGACCGAGGGACTCCTGGAGTTCGCCGAGTTCGAGGAGGTACTGGGGCAGGGGCACCTTGGCCGTGGCCTGTGCGTAGTGCGCGAGGGCGTCGTCGGTGCGGCCTAGCGCCGCTTCGGCGCGGGCCTGGCCGGCCAGGGCGGCGGTGTACGCCGGGTCGGCGGCCAGGGCGCGCCGGTAGCCGTCGAGGGCGTCGGCCGGGCGGCCGGCGTTCCGGTCGAGTTCGGCGATCTGGTACCGGCAGAACGCCTGGTCAGCGGGGTCGTAGGCGCCGGCGAGGGCCTGGCGCAGGGCGTTCTGGGCGTCCTCGGGGCGGCCGCGCTGCTCCAGGTCGTAGGCGGCGCGGGTGAAGGACGCGGTGCCCGGGTGGAGGTCGAGGAGGTGCTGGGCGGCTTCGGTGGCGCCGGTGTCGTCGCCGAGCTGGGTGCGGGCGTCGGTGAGGACGGCCCAGGCCGGCCAGTGCAGCGGCGCGGCGGTGAGGGCCCGCTGGGCGTAGTCGGCGGCGTCGGCGAAGCGGTGGCGGGCGTTGGCGAGCGCGCCGAGGCCGGTGAGTGCGTCGGTGTTGTCCGTGGGGGCGAGGGTGAGCGAGCGGTGCAGCGCTTCGTCGGCCTTCGGGTAGTACGAGGCGTCCGCGGTCAGCCGGGCCTGCTCGACGTACTCGCCGCCGAGCCTCGCCCAGACCGGGGCGTCCTCCGGGCGGGAGCGCAGGTGCCGCTGGTCGGCGTCGATCGCCGCGCTCAGGGTGGACCTCGCGGGCGGTGCGGCGTGCGGTGCGGTGGGCACGCGGGCGGGCGTCGGCCGGCCGGTGAGGGTGCCGGCGTAGGCGAGGCCGGCGCACAGGGCGGCGGCGGTCAGCAGCAGGGGCAGGCGGCGCACGGCGGGTTTCCCTCGGGCGAGGAGCGGGCGGCGGCCCCGGGGCGGGCCGCCGCACTGGGGTGTCACTTCTGGTTGACGGCCTTGTCGTAGGGCAGGGCGAGGTAGGGGAAGGTCGCGCCGAACGGCTTGTCGGTGGTGTCGACCTTGTCCCCGGCGGCGAGTGCGGCGATCAGGTGGCCCGGAGTGGCGCCTTCGACGACCTGCAGCGCGATGTCGAGGACGTCGTCGGTGAGGCGGCGGCCGTTGGGGAAGCCCTGGAAGTCGCCGTTGAGGATGCCGAGGCGGTCCGGGTTCGGCGTCACCGGGGTGGTCAGGTTGAGGCGCAGCTCCTCGGCGGGGACGAACCGCTTCGGGTCGATGTCCTGGTTCATCAGCTGGGAGTTCAGGTCGACGGCGAACGGGCCGTTCGCGGCCTTGGCGATGCCGGTCAGGAAGATCTCCTGCAGGTCGGTGCGCGGCGTGGCGGGCGCGGGCAGCCCGTAGATCGCCTGGACCAGCTTGGGCACCTCGGGGTCGAGGACTTTGGCGACGACGGCGGGCTGGTTGTGGTCCTCGGACGGGGGCAGCGCGTTGAAGGCGTCCTTCAGCCCGGCCGGGAGGACGACCTCGTTGACCAGCGGGTTGCCGAGGCGGGAGACCTGCACGTACTTGCCGGCCGGGTCGGCTTTGCCGGGGCTGAGCTTCAGGGTCTGCTTCTCGGTGCTCGACCAGATGCCGATGACGGGGTTGCGGTTCGGGTCGCCCTTGTAGGCGAGGCGGGTCTTGGGGATCTGCAGGGCAACGGAGTTGACGTTGTATCCGGCCAGCGTGTTCTGGCCGACCTCGGAGAGGTTGCCGCCGTACAGCAGGTCGAAGACCCGCAGGTCGAGGAAGAACGGGTCGGCGGCCTGGGTGGCCACGGTCTGCCCGCCGCCCGGGAGTTGGACGGTGGCCTGCTGGCGCAGCCGGCCGTAGTCGGGCATCGAGGCTCGGCCGGTGTCGGACGGCGCGGCCTGGCCGTGCTCGACGAGGGTGACCGGTTCGCAGTCGGGCCGCAGTTCCTGGAGCGTGTAGTACTGGTGGAAGCGCAGGGTCGGGTCGGAGAGGTTGTTCACCGGCCCGTTGTCGTAGAGGAAGGTGTCGGTGCCGCGGAGGTCCTCGGTGTGGAAGGTCCACCGGTAGGTCAGGTCCGGGTGGCCGGTGCCCTGGGAGTCGATGTTGACGTCGTAGTGCGCGCCGTCCGCCCAGGGGTAGAAGTTCGGGCCGCCGTTGGGCTCCTGGAACGGCAGCCAGTTGGCGATCAGCGTGACGGTGTCGGGGTTGTCCGGGCTGGTGAAGGCGTACACGTCGGTGTTGTCGACCTGCGGGTCGGCGGCGATCAGCGGGGCCTCGCGGTGGCTGGACGCCGACGAGGTGCCGGCGCCCGCGCCGAGCAGGGCGGTGCCGGCCATGCCGAGGGCGAGGGCGGTGAGGATCGCTGCCCCGCGGGCCGCCGGGCGGCGGCGGGCGGATCGGCCAAGAAGGCTCATCAGGAGTCTCCGATTTCCTTGACACGGAACGGTGGTCCGTGTCCGTACGGGATGCGGTGGGTGGGGGTGTCGTCCGGCGGTCGGCCGACTCGTACTGTCCTCCGCCGTCGTTCGCGGTTCGTCGCAGACGGGGCGCCGGTCGGGCCCGGCCACCCTTACGGCCCACTTCGATCACCCGTCCGGCCGCGTGGCCCGGCCGCGCCGGTGGACACGGTGATCGCCCGGCCGCGACAGTGTGCGGGCCCAGCGCCGAAACCCTGCCGCGCCGCCGGCCCGCACGGGGCACCCGCGCCCACCGCCGTTCCGCTCCCGGAGGCCTTGCGTGGCAGTCCGCCGAACCCGTCGCACCCTCGCCCGAACCGGCGCGGCCCTCGCCGCCGCCCTCGCCGTGACCGCGCTGTCCGCCCCCGCCGCGCTGGCCCACCCGCTCGGCAACTTCTCGGTCAACCACTACCTCGGGCTCACCGTCGCCGCCGAGGGCGTCGACGCCCTCGCCGTCACCGACCTGGCCGAGATCCCCACCCTGCAGGCGCAGGACGCCACCGACACCGACCGCGACGGCACCGTCGACGACGGCGAACGCGCCGCCCACGCCACCCGTCAGTGCGAGGATGCCGCCCACCGGATCCGCCTCACCGCCGGCGGCGACCCCGCACCGTGGACCGTCACCGCGGCCTCGTTCACCTACCAGGACGGCGCGGCGGGCCTGCGCACCAGCCGCCTCGAATGCCGGCTGCACACCGACCGGCACCCCGCGCAGGACGGCACGGACTTCCGCGTCGAGACCGGGGCGGACCCGTCGCGGGTCGGCTGGAACGAGATCACCGCCGCGGGTGACGGCGTCACCGTGGACCGCTCCGACGTCCCGGCCGCGTCCGTCAGCCGTGAACTGCGCGACTACCCGCGGGACTTGCTGGACACACCCGCGGGCGTCACGACCGCCGCCTTCCACGCCCGTCCCGGCGCAGGTCCGGGAGCCGCCGCACGCGCCTGGGGTGCGACCGCCACCGGCGCGAACGCCTGGCTGGCCGCGCTCGACGCCCGGCTGGCCGCCCTCGGCACCGCCCGGCACCTGACCCTGCCCCTGGGTCTGCTCGCCGTCCTGCTCTCGGTCGTCCTCGGCGCGGGCCACGCCCTGCTGCCCGGCCACGGCAAGACCGTCATGGCCGCCTACCTCGCCGGGAAGCGGGGCCGCCCGCGCGACGCCGTCACGGTGGGCGCCACCGTCACCGTCACGCACACCGCGGGCGTCCTGGTCACCGGACTGCTGCTGACCACGTTCTCCGCACTCGCCGGCGACCGCCTGCTGGCCCGCCTCGGCGCCCTCAGCGGCGCCCTGGTGCTCCTCGTCGGCGCGCTGCTGCTGAGGGACGCGGTGCGGTCACGCCGCCGGGGCCCCGCCACGGCGCAGCTACCGGAGATCGCGGAGCAGCGACAGCCCGAACCGCAACCCGTCCTGGCCGGCACGGCCACCGGCCGCACCGACCCGCCCGCCACCCACCACCACGGGCACGGGCACGGGCATGGGCACGACCACCACGAGCACGGGCACGGGCACGGGCACGGGCACGGGCACGACCACGACCACGCGCACGACCACGGGCACCACCACGGACTGTTCGGCCACCACCACGGGCGGGACCCGGGAACGGACCGTCGCAGGCTGATCGGCCTGGGGGTCGCCGGCGGGCTGGTGCCGAGCCCCTCCGCCCTGGTGGTGCTGCTCGGTGCGGTGGCCCTCGGCCGCACCCTGTTCGGCGTGGCCCTGGTGATCGGCTACGGGGTCGGCATGGCCGCGACCCTCACCGGAGCGGGCCTGCTGCTGGTCGGCCTCGGCCACCGGCTGGGACCGCTCACCGCCCGCCCGGCGCTCGCCCGCCTTCGGAACCTCGGCGCGTACGGCGCCGTGCTGACCGCGTTGCTGGTGCTCGCCGTCGGCGCGGGCATGGTCCTGCGCAGCCTGCCGTCCGCCCTCTGACGACCTGTCGGGAGAACCCCATGCGCACGACGCCCACCCGGTGCCTCGTCCTCGCCGCGCTGCCCGTCCTGTTCCTGGCCGGCTGCGCCGGCCCGAGCCGCGGCAGCCTCGACACCCAGCCCGCCACGCCGTCACCCAGCTGCCTCGCGCACCAGACCCGCGAACCCGCCGAGCGGTACACCGCCGGCCGGAGCGCCGACACCACCGCGGTGCTGGAGATGATGCGCTACTACACCGCCAACGGCCGCACGCCCTACTGCGACGGGAAGCCGCCCACGGCGGCGGACCGTGCCTGGCAGCAGCTCTACACCCGGCTCGGCGGCGACCCCGCCCACCTCGAACCGCGCTGATCCCGACCCGCTCCGAACCGCCGTTGCGCCGATCGGATGGTCTCCCCCGCCGGCAGCACGGGCCCCGTCCCCCTCGGCCGTCCCCCCTCCGCCGTTCGCGGTCCGCCGTTTGGCGGATGATGGCGGCACCTGACGTGAGGGGCGGCGACGTGACAGACAGCGAATCCTTGGCCCGGACGGACCCGGACGGGTCCCGGGCGGCGGTGCCCGGGCCGCGGGCGCGGATTTCGGGCAGGGGAGGAAGCGGGCGGTGGCGGCGGGTGGCCGTGCTGGTGGCCGTCCTCCTGCTGCTGTGCCTCCCGCCCTGGTGGATGCTGTTCGGCTCGGCCGGCTGGCCGTGGCCGGTCTCCGTCGCCGGCACGGTGGTCCTCGCCGCGTGGCTGGTCTGCTTCCCCCTGCTGATGGTCGCGGGGCACGGGCCGCGGCGGGTCGACCGGGCGGCGCGGCTCGCGGACACCTCGCTCGGCGTGATGTGGGTGCTGTTCACCTGGTCGGTACTGGGCGGCCTGGTCGACCTCGTGCTGGTCGGGCTCGACGTGGGCGGCGCCGGGCGGGCCCGGCTCGTGGCCCTGGCCGTCGCCGCGGTGTCGGCCGGATTGCTGGGCTGGGGACACTACGAGGCGATGCGGGTGCCCCGGGTGCGGCGGCTGGACGTGCATGTCCCGCGCCTCGGGGCAGGCCTCGACGGCACGCGGGTCGTGGTGCTGGCCGACACCCACTACGGGCCGATCGACCGGGCGGCCTGGTCCGCCCGGGTCACCGAGGCGGTCAACGCGCTCGACGCGGACGTCGTGGTGCACGCCGGGGACATCGCGGACGGCACCCCCGCCCAGCGTCGGGAGCAGTCCGCGCCGCTCGGGGCGGTCCGCGCGCGGCTGGCCCGGGTCTACGTGACGGGGAACCACGAGTACGGCGGGGAGGCCCAGGGCTGGCTGGACCGGATGGCGGAGCTGGGCTGGGAGCCGCTGCACAACCGGCACGTCGTGGTGGAGCGCGGCGGGGACGCCCTGGTGCTCGCCGGGGTGGACGACGTCACTGCGGCGTCCTCCGGCCTGGCCGGTCACCGCGCGAACCTGCTCGGCGCGCTGGAGGGCGCGGACCCCGACCGTCCGGTGCTGCTCGTCGCCCACCAGCCGAAGTTCGTCCCGCAGGCCGCCGCGGCCGGCGTCGACCTCCAGGTCTCCGGGCACACCCACGGCGGCCAGATCTGGCCGTTCAACTTCCTGGTCCGCCTGGACCAGCCGGTGGTGCACGGCCTGAGCCGGCACGGGGAGCGCACCCAGCTCTACACCAGTCGCGGCACCGGCTTCTGGGGCCCGCCGTTCCGGGTGTTCGCACCGAGCGAGATCACCCTGCTCACCCTGCGCGCGGGCGACGCGCCGACCGAAGCGTCGTAGCCGACGGCGCGTCACCCGGGGCGGGCCGGCCGGCTCAGCGGCCGAGGGCCGCCAGGACCTCGCGCAGTTGGGCGAGCGGTTCCGGTCCGCAGACCCGGACCACCACGGTCTGGGCGCCCGCGGCGCCGAGGGCGCGGAGCGCCGCCGCGGCCTCGGCCGCCGTACCGCCGGCCGCGAAGGTCGCCGACTCGTCGCGGCCCAGCCACTGCGCGTGGCCGGCGACGGCGTCGCGCAGGGCCGGAGCCGCCGCCTCGCCGACGCCCAGGAAGGTGAAGGCGGTGATGGTGTGCTCGGCGTCCGCGCCGCCGCGCTCCGCGGCGGCGCGGACCGTGCGGAGGTCGTCCGGGCCGTGGCCCTCGGCCACCAGGGTGCCCTGGGCGGCGCGGCCGGCCAGTTCCAGGGACTTGGGCGAGACCACGCCGGCGATCACCGGGGGCACCGCGTCCTTCTCCGGCGGGTGGACCAACTCGACGCCGTCGATGTGCAGTTCACGCCCGTCCACGGTGACGCGCTCGCCGCGCAGCAGCCCGCGCACCGCCGTCAGGGTCTCCTCCAGCAGGGACAGCGGCGAGCGCGGGGCGACGCCGACCTGCCGCATCCACTCGCGGACGCCATGGCCGATCCCGGCCACCAGCCGGCCCGGGAAGACCCGGGCGAGGGTGGCCACCTCCATCGCCAGCAGCGCGGGGCTGCGCAGCGGGGCGGGCGCGATGCCGATGCCGACCCGCAGCCGCCCGGTCGCCGCGAGGGCCACCGCCGCCGCCGAGATCCCGCCGTTCCAGCCCAGGTCCTCGACGACCCAGAGGTCGTCCGCCCCGAGCGCCTCGACTTCCCGCGCGAAGGCGGGCAACCCGGCCGGGTCCCAGGAGCGGTCGTACATCACACCGATTCGAAAGGCCGTCATGGGCGGCCAAACTACCTCTGTACACGTCCGTGCGCAGCCCCCTGACGGCGGGTCAGCCGCGCGCGCGAGGTGCGGCCGGCTACCCGTCGGCCTTCGGCGCGGTGAGCAGCCAGGTCACCGGGCGGGCGGGGTCCGGGTCGTAGCGGCAGGTGCTGCCCGTGTGGACGGTGTCGCGGAGGAGTCTGGCCAGGGTGGGGTCGTGGCTCGCGATGCGGTCGAGGGCGGCGACGAGGGCTTTGCGGACGGCGACTCTGGCGCGTTCGTCGGTGGAGCCGAAGCGGCGCGGTCGGCCGCCGAGGCCGGTGGCGGTGCGGATCTCGGCGAGGAGTGCCTCGCGTTCCGGTCGGAGACGGTCGAGGCCGGCCTGGTCGGACCAGGAGGCGGCGGCGTCGAGTTCGGCGTCGATCTCGTGCAGGCGGCGGCGGTAGGCGGCGAGGGCCTGCCGGTCGGCGATCTCCGCGGTGTCGGACTCGGTGACGGCGACCCCGGAGTGGCCGGCTGCCGCGGCGGACAGGTCGAGCGCGCCGAGGTCGGTCCCGGGGCTGCCGAGCAGCGCGTGCAGGTAGTGCAGGCCCTTGAGGTCGGGCAGCGCGAACGCCGCGCCGTCGTCGCCGACCAGCCAGCCGGGCCCGTCGGCCCGGTGGAACGGGTGCAGGTGGACGGTGCGGGAGCGCGCCGCCGGGGGCGGGGCGGGCGCGGCGAGGCGGTCCAGCCACCAGGTGGCACCGATGCGCTGGTAGGCGGTGGCCGCGGCGCGGCGCGAGTCGGCGGCGCCGGGCAGGCCGAGGGCCGCCTGCGCGCGGTGCAGGTAGTCGTCGACCACGCCGTGGAAGGTGACCGCGCCGGCGTTGAGCACGGCTCGGCCGGCGAAGGGCGCCAGGAGCCGGGCGCCCTCGGCGGCGAGGTCGCGGCGGTGCAGGGCCGCCGCGACCTCGGTGAGGCAGGCGACGACGAGCAGGAAGTCGACGTCGCGGGCCACGGTGGCGAATCCCGCGCCCGCGAGGCGGTCGAGCAGGCGCAGCGCCCGCTCGGCCTCGCCGGCGGCCAGCCGGAGCACGGCGGCCTCGGCGGACACCGACGGCACGGCCTCGACGTCGCCGAACTCCTCGAAGGCAGCGGCCTCCTGACGGAGCGTCGCGATGTCGCCGAGCCGGCGGGCCCGGGCGGCGGTGAGGGCGTGGACCACCGCCTCCAGGTCGGGTTCGGCGGCCCGGGCGCCGAAGTCGCGGGCCGCGGCGAGGAGTCGGTCGGCCACCGCGACATCGCCGCTGACCAGGGCGAACGCGGCGCGGCGCGATGCGGCGAAGAAGGCGTGGCGTGCCCGGCCGGACTCCTCGGCGAGCGTGTCGAGCGCGCGCAGTTGGCGCTGCACGGCGACCACGTCCAGGCTCTCCCAGGCCGTGGTCAGCCGCCACAGGTGGCCGGTCAACCGGCGTTCGGGGTCGGTGAGATGGGCCGTCGTGTCGGCCAGGCGCTCGGCGAGGGCCCGGCGCTCGGCGAAGTCGTCGGGTCCCCAGTGCGCGACCAGTGCGGCGTCCAGCGCCTCGGCGAGGACGTCGGGATCGCCCAGCTCGTCCGCGAGGGCCACCGCCTCCCGGGCGAAGGCCGTCGCCCGTGCGGCGTCGCCGCCGTACACCCAGGCCCGGGCCAGGGCGGCGGCCAGGCGGCAGCGGCTCACCGGGGTGACGGCGGCCGCGTACGCCTGGTGGATCAGCGCCGGGATCTGTCCCGGGTGGACGCCGAACCGCAGGGCGGACGGCAGATCGAGCGCGGCCACGGCCATCAGCTCGGCGTCGCCCGTCTCCCGCGCCCGCTCGTAGGCCGCCAGCAGCCTGCGCCGGGTGGCGGCGGCCGGCGCCGACTCGGCCTCCATGCGGGCGATCGTACGGTCGGGGGCCGCCGGTGGCGGTCAGGCGCGCAGGAGGCGGACGGCCTGCGCGTGGGCGGTGACGCGGGCGCGGTCCCAGTCGCCGGTGCAGTAGACCGACAGCTCGCGGATCGACCCGTCGGCGACGTCGGCGCGGAACAGCTCCCGGCAGTACCAGGACTCCCCGTCCTGCTCCCAGCGCTCCTCGACCTCCAGCACGAAGCCCGTGGCGGTCGCGTCGAACCGCGTCCGGGGCACCCGCCCCGGCCCCGGGTGCCCGGCCAGGCGCAGCGCGACCACGTCGTCGACGCCCCTCGCCTGCAGCCGCCACTGCGGCATCGTGAAGTCGCAGAAGACGTCGCGAGCGAACAGCCCGGCCGGCGGCGTCCCGGACTCCAGGAACGTGACGAAGTCCCCGGCCAGTTCGCGGACGGCGGTGTCGGCGGCGGGGCGGGTCTCGGACTCCACCTCACGTGTGGTCGTCATGATGACCTCCGGTCTCTCGAAGCGGTCACCCCGTAGGCGTGAGGTTCGGCCGTCACGGTGTGACCTCACCGCGGACAGGAGTCAACGCAGGTGACGGATGTGTCGTCGTGGGCCGGGGCGGGAGGCGGTGCGCCTGGCGTTCCGGAGGTCAGCGGACGGCATTCAGCCGGAGTACACGCCGTTTCCACGTCGGATCACGAGAGTTCCGCCCCGTGCCTAACTCACACTCGCGTGTCGGCGTCGCCTCTGCGTGCGCCACGGCTCTGACGTTTTCCGGACTGGCTGTCACCGGGCTGCTGGTCGCGCAGCCCGCGGCGGCCGCGGATCCGACCGGTTACCAGAACGTTCGGATCAACGAGGTCACCTCCTCGAACAACGACACGGTGGAGCTGTTCAACGCCGGCTCCACGGCGGTGAGCATCAGCGGCTGGAAGATGTCCGACGACAGCTTCTCGCCGCAGTCGTTCAGCCCGTCGTCCAGCACGATCGCGGCCGGCGGTTTCGTCACCTTCAACTCGCCCAAGGGCCTCGGTGACGTCGACAAGCTGGTGATCTACACGGCCGACGGCACGGTGGTCGACCGCGTGGAGTGGGCGAGCGGCAAGGCGAAGCCGGCGATGGCCCGGTGCGGCGGCGACGGCATCGGGACGTGGGTGACCGTGACCACGGCGACCACGTTCGGCTCCGCGAACGCCTCCGGCTGCCCGTCGGTGCCGGCGGCGAGCAAGGTCCGGATCAACGAGGTCAGCTCGGACGGCGCGGACACCGTGGAGCTGTACAACAGCGGGACCAGCGCGGTCAGCATCGGTTCGTGGAAGTACGTCGACAACGACACCACGCACTCCGCGGCGTCGATCTCGTCCTCCTCGCCGAGCGCGACCAGCATCCCCGCGGGCGGCTACGTCACGTTCAGCTCCACCATCGGCCTGGGCGGCAACGACTCGCTGTTCCTGATCGACGGCAGCGGCAACACCATCGACTCGGTGACCTGGGCGGCCAACGGCGCCACGCCGTCGGACGAGCGGTGCACCCCCGGCTTCCAGACCGCCGCGACCGCGACGTTCGGCGCCGCGAACTCCTGCTCGGGCAGCGGCGGAGGCGGCGGCCAGACGGGCCAGCTGCTGGGTGGCGGCGGCGCGCTCACCAGCGGCTGCACCCCCGAGGCCCCCGGCGGTACGGGTTCCACCCCGTCGGGCACCCTGGCCTGGCCGGGTGGGCTGGACGTCACCATCGCGGACAACGTCTGCGCGTTCACCACGTCCACCGGTCCCGAGGGCCGGGACGTGAGCGGTCTGGCCTTCGACCCGGCGAACCCGTCGGTGCTGTGGGCCGCCAAGAACAAGAACTGGCTGTTCAAGCTGGTCAAGAGCAACGGCAAGTGGGTCCCGGACGCGACCTGGAGCGCGACCGGCAAGCAGATCCGCTTCTCGGGCGGCTCCGGCCAGCCGGACTCCGAGGGTCTGACGGTCGGCGCCAACGGCCACGTCTACGTGACCTCCGAGCGCGACAACACCAACAACACGGTCCCGAAGGACACCGTCCTGGAGTTCGACCCGGCCGCGACCGGCAGCACCCTGACGCCGCTTCACCAGTGGGACATGACCGCGCAGTTCCCGCAGCTGAACACCGGCAGCAAGGACGACGCCAACCTGGGCTTCGAGGGCGTCGGCTACGTGCCGGACAGCTGGCTGACCGCGAACGGCTGGGTCGACCCGCTGACCGGCGCCGCGTACGACCCGGCGAACTACCCGCTGCACGGCGCGGGCCTGTTCTTCGCCGGCCTGGAGTGGGACGGCTCGCTGCACGTCTACGGCCTGAACTCCGACGGCAGCTTCACCACCTTCGGCACCGTCGCGACCGGCAAGGCCGGCGTGATGGACGTGATGTTCGACGCCGGGACCCAGCGCATCGTCGCGACCTGTGACAACACCTGCGGCGAGACCCACACCTTCATGAAGGTCAACACCAGTGGCGCGCTCGTCCCGGACGTGACCTACGGCAACCCGGCCGTCATGCCGGTCGACAACCTGGAGGGCTTCGCCCTCGCGCCGACCTCCACCTGCGTCAACGGCTTCCGCGAGGCGGTCTGGTCGGACGACGGCATCTACGGCTTCGGCTCGGGCAGCTCGTCCTACGGCCACGCCCTCTACAGCGGCACCTTCCGCTGCTGATCCCCTGATCCCCGCCCGACGACGAAGGCCCGGACCGCCCGACGGTCCGGGCCTTCGCCCTTCCGCACTCTGACGAGAGGTCAGCCGACGGTGACGGCCATCTTGCCGAGCGCCCGGCCGGACTCCAGGACGCGGTGGGCCTCGACGATGTCGGAGAACGGGAAGACCCGGACCGGGCGGGCCCGAAGGGTGCCGGCCTCGACCTTGGCGTAGATCCGGTCCAGCGGGATGTCGGCGAGCGGGAAGGCCGGGCTGCCGAGGACGAACGCGCTGGCGAAGAAGCTGAGTTGGACTCCGGTGGGGAGGTCGGCGATCGGGTCGAAGTCCGGTACGGGCTCGAAGCCTCCGAGGAACCCGATCTGGCAGACCCGGCCACGGGGCCGGACGGCGGCCAGCGAGTCGCGCAGGACGCTGTTGCCGACGATGTCCAGGACGGCGTCGACGGCGAGGTCCCGCTCCGCGACCTGGGCGGCGAGCCGGCCGTCGTCGATCAGGACCTCGTCGGCTCCGAGGCCCTCGAGCAGGGCCGCGTGGGCGGGGTTGCGGGTGCAGGCGAGGACCCGGGCGCCGTGGTCGACGGCGAGGTTGACGGCGGCCTGGCCGAGCGCGGAGGTGGCGCCGCGGACCAGCAGCGTCTCGCCCGCGCGCAGGTCCAGGTTGCCGAACAGACCGCTCCACGCCGTCGCGTACACCTCGGGGACGGCGGCCAGCTCCGCCCACCCGAGCGAGGAGCGCACCGCGACGACGTTGGCCGCGGGGACGGTCACCAGTTCCGCGTAACTGCCGTTGCGGGTACGCCCCATGCCGCCGAGGATCGCCACCACGACGGTCCCGGCGGCGAGTCGGCCGGACGGGTCGGACTCGACCACCCCGGCGCACTCGATCCCGGTGACCGCGGCGACCTCGCCCCAGGCTCCGGCGCGCATGTACGCCTCGGCGTGGTTGAGGCCGAACGCCTTGACCCGGACCAGGACTTCGCCGTCGGCCGGCACCGGATCGGGCAGCTCGGCGACGGTGAGCACCTCGGGACCGCCGTACGCGGAGATGACGATGGCCTTCATGATCGGGCTCCATTCTTGAATACTGGTTCAAATATTGGGCGCGAAAGAGAGCCACCGCGCGGGTGGCTCAGAGGAGGGACAGTGCGGCTACGGGTCAGGCGAGGGCGGCGAAGGCGTTGCCGACGATGGCGCGCAGCACCGTCTCGTCGGGGTTCGCCTTGCCGACCACCATCAGGCCCTGGCAGGTCGCGACCAGCAGTTTGGCGCTGCCGCCCGGGTCCACGGAGTCCCGCACCTGGCCCAGGTCGCGCGCGTTGGCCAGGGCCGCGGTCATGCAGCGCTCCAGCCGGGCCAGGTGGCCGCGGACCACGGCGGCCGCCTCGTCGTCCTCGGCGGCATTCTCGATCGCCGTGTTGACCAGGAGGCAGCCCTGCCGGCCCTCGGGGCTGAGCAGGTCGCGCACCAGCCCGTCGAAGTAGCCGCGGAGCTCCGCCAGCGAGGCGCCCGGCGCCTCCAGTTCGCCGAGCTTCTGCGGCACGACCAGCGTGGAGTAGCGCTCCAGCGACTTCAGGAACAGCGCGCGCTTGCCCCCGGGGAACGCGCTGTAGATGCTCCCGGGCTTCACCCCGGTGGCCTTCACCAGGTCCTCGATCGAGGTGGCCCGGTAGCCGCGCTCCCAGAACCGCAGCATGGCCTGGTTCAGCACGGTGTCGGGTTCGAACTCGCGAGGCCTGGGCATGCGGGAAACATACATGAGCGACCATTCAAGAACAAGCCGTGACCACGCACCGCCTCGCGCCGTGGTGCCCTAGAGGGCGGGTAGCCCGGTGGCGGCGGCGAGCCAGGCGGGGTCGAGGGCGAGGGCGGTGAGCTGGGGACCGTCGAGGAGCGGGGGGTTGGGGTAGAGCTCCATGCTGGCGGAGACTGCGCCGGGGACGTTGCCCGCGCTGGCGGTGATCAGGGTGCCGTCGGGGCGGCGCAGGGTGGCGCGCCAGACCTGCGGGACGCCGGGGTAGTCGGGCAGGTAGACGGTCAGCGAGCCGCCGCCGGGCTGCGGGGTGACGGTGCAGAAGGCGATGTCGCAGGTGTCGGGCCGGTTGCCGGGGGCGACGTGGGAGATCTCGATCTCGGCGGTCCCGGTGTGGGCGCCGTCGGTGACGGTGAACGCGGCCGCCACGCTGATCGCGGTGGGGCCGGTGGACGCGCCGAGCCCGTTCGGGCCCGGCCCGTGGGTCCAGGGCTCGCTGAGCCGCAGGCTCGGGGGGAGCTTGGCCCGCAGCATCTCCAGCAGCTGTGCGGCGGTCAGCGCCGTCGGCGTGGGGGACGGTGACGGCGTGGGCGAGCCACTGCTCGCCGAGGCGCTCGCGGAGCCGGTCGACGGGGCCACGGGCGCGGCGGCGGGACCGGACGGGGCGAGCACCAGCGTGGTGGCGGCGAGCACCGCGACCGCGCAGCTCGCCGTCGCGGTGGCGGTGAGGGTGCGCAGGCGGCGGGCGCGGCGGCCGCGGCTGAGCAGTTCGGCCACCGGGGCGGGCCCGCCGCCGGGGTGACGGTCCGCCAGGTCCCGTAGGGCCCGGGGGAGTCGTTCGTCGTCGGTGGTCATGCGGTGACAGCCTCCTGGTTCGCGAGCAGCGCGCCGCGCAGCCGGGCCATCGCCCGGGAGTTCTGGCTCTTGACGGTGCCGACGGAGCAGCCGAGCACGGCGGCGGTGTCCGCCTCGCTGAGGTCCTCGATGTGCCGGAGCACGACGACGGCGCGCTGCCGGGCGGGCAGGGCCCGCAGCGCGCGCTGCAGTTCGTCGGCCTCGTCGTAGGGCAGGCCGGAGCGGGCCTCGCCGTCCGGCAGGTCGGCGGTGAGGAGTTCCCGCCGCCGACGCCGCCACCAGCTGATGTTCCCGTTGACCAGCATCCGCCGCAGGTAGGCGTGCGGGTCGTCGGTGCCGACCCGCCGCCAGCGCAGGTACAGCTTCACCAGGCAGTCCTGCAGCAGTTCCTCGGCGCGGTGCCGGTCGCCGGTGATCAGCGTCGCGGTGCGCAGGTGCCGGTGCCACGCGGCCTCCACGAAGGCCGCGTACGCGTCGTCCTCGGTTCGTCGTCTCACACCCGCCACACGCCGCGGCGGGGGTGAAAGGTTGTCAGCGGCGGCCCACGAGATCGGCGGGTTGCGGCTGCAGGACCTCGACGAGTTCGGCGGTGCACATCATGTAGCCGTCGGGGGTGGGGAGTTGGGCCAGGTAGTGGGTGAGGTCGGCGCCGAGCGAGAAGACCCGGACGGCGGTGCCGGCGGTGTGGGCGGCTTCGACGACCCGGCGGACACCGTCGAGGACGGACGGGTGGCGGGTCTGGTAGGACTCGGCGACCAGGTGGTTGCCGCGGTCGGCGGCCAGGTAGAACTGCACCAGGTCCTTGACCCCGATGAAGAGCTCGCTGGCGCCGGCGGCGCACAGCTGCGGGGTGGCGTGGACGGCGGCGGGCGTCTCGATGAAGACGGAGAGCGCCGTCCCGGCCGGGAGTTCGAGGTGGGCCCGGAGCTGGGTGTACTCGTCGGCGTCGTTGATGAACGGGACCGAGAGGTGGATCCGCCGCGCCTGGTCGCCGAGCCGGGTGCGCAGGGTGTCGAGCAGGCTGTGCAGGGCGTCCCGGTAGGGCGTGGAGCCGAGCAGCCAGCGGGCGCCGTGCAGGCCGAGTTCGGGGTTGGGCTCGACGGCGACGGGGGCCTGTTCGGTGACACTGGCGGCGTGGTCGGACCGCAGGTCGAGCAGGCGCAGGATGAGCCGCTGGTCGGGGAGGAGTTCCTCGACGAAGGCGACCAGGCGTTCGGCGATCGCCCGGCCGTAGCGGGCGGTGTCCTCGGGCCCGCCGTCGAGGGCGTCGAGCGGGCTGAGCCCGGCGGCGAGGCAGAGGAACTCCTCGCGGATGAAGAAGGAGTCGACGCGCTTGGCGTTCGGGCCGGAGGAGTTGACGGTGCGGATGTCCTGGAAGTCGGCGATCACCGCGCAGGCGGCACCGAGGTCCTCGGCGGTCGGCGCGGCGGCCTCCGGCACGGGGGCGGCCTCGGCGGCCGGGTCGGGGTCGAGCAGGATCGCGGCGTTCTCCAGGTCGAGGGTGACCTCGCCGACCAGCGCGGCGAGGTCGGCCTCGTCGACCCGGAGCACCGGGATGCCGCGGCCGCGGCACAGCGACTGCATGTGGCCGGTCTGTCCGCCTTCGCCGCAGATGACGGCGCTGGCCGCGATGATCGCGTCGTACAGACCGGCCTCCAGGTTGGGGGCGATCAGGATGGAACCCGCCTGCGGATCTCTGGTGCGGTTGCAGGTGCCGCGCAGGATGGCCCGGTTCGCACCGGTGAGCAGGGAGCCCTGGATCCGTCGCCCGTTCAACTACTCCTCCATGTCCTCGTCGGCGTCCGCGGTGCTCGCGATCCCCAGTTGCCGCCGCAGTTGACGCGGCGTCACGGAGACGTCGGTGAGTCGCCGGACGGCGGACCGGTTGACCGCGGCCCGCAGTCGGCGGTGGCGGTGCCCGGTGTCGTCCGGGGTGGCGAGGGGGCCGATCAGGGCGTCCACGCGGGCGTCGAGTCCTTCCCGTTCCACGCGGTCGCGGGCGGCCAGCCTCCTCACCTCCAGCTTCACAGCGTGCTCGAAGGAGGGCCCGGCCGCTTCCTCGAACGTGCCGTCGGGGGTGTCGGATTCGGCCAACTCGTAAGTAGCGGGCGACAGTTCCAGTTGCTCGATGACGTGGGCGGCGACCGCGATGGAGTGGTTCTTGATCGCGGCGAGGTTGAAGGCGAAGGCACCGGTGCGGCCGTTGCGGACGATCTCGTCGCCCTCACGCAGCGGGCCGACGGCGGTGAGCGGACCGGCGGGGCGACCGGCCGGGTCGAGCAGGACGCCGCGGTGGTCGACCTCCAGGCCCCGTCCGGTGCGGTCGTGCGGGACGGCGAGGCCGCGTCGCAGCAGGTTGCGCCAGAGCGGACGCTCGACCCGCCGGTAGTCGGTCTCCCGGCCGAAGTTGGAGACCACCAGGTCGGCTTGGACGGTGTGCTTCTCGTCGGCGGTGGCGACGGTCACCTCCAGCCGGTCGGCGGCCACCGGGGTGATCGCCTGGACGGCGCCGACCAGCAGGCCGACCGGGCCGGGCTGCATGGAGCGTTCGATGATCTCGATGGTGTACTGCACCGCGCCGACCCGGATGGCGGCGATCGCGGTGCCGAACTCGTCGAGCAGGGCCCGCAGTTCGGGTGAGGGTATGCGTTCGAGGGCGGCCGGCAGGTGCGGCTCCCAGGCCTTGGAGACCCGCTCGGCGACCACCTGGGGGGCGACGTCGGGGAACTCGCGGGAGACGATGGCGCAGGCGGCCTCCCATTCGGCGCGGACCCGTTCCAGGAACTCCTCGCGGTTCCGGTACGGCTCCAGCAGGGCGGCCGGGCACGGGAGTTGCAGGACACCGTGCTCGTGGGCACCGGGGTAGGCGCGGAACATGGTGCCGGTGCGGGAGATCAGCCGGATGTCGCCGGTGTGGCCGCGGCGCAGCAGCAGGCCGGCCGAGTCGTAGGCGCTGAGCACCGAACCGACGATCACCACGTTCGCCTCGGGGGGCAGCGCCTCCAACTGGCGGATGCCGTCGGCGGAGTAGGGGTGGCGGACGAAGCGCGGGTGTTCGAGGACCTCGGTGGCGAAGGGCAGGTCCTTGAGTTCCAGGCCGGTGGCGAGGACGACGTGCGCGGCGGGCAGTAAGGACCGGGCGCCGTCCTGACCGATCGTCAGGTCGTAGCCGGTGGCGGTGGGGGCGAGGTCGAGGGCCTCGCCGTCGGTCTCGGTGAGCAGGACGCCGGGGTAGGCGTCGCGGGCGGCCTCGGCGAGGCGCTGCTCCAGGTAGTCCTGGAAGATCCGCCGGGGCGCCGGGCCCTGCTCGGTGAACTCGTGGTCGATCCACTGGGACGGCCAACCGCCGCGGTCGGCTTCCCGGTTCGCCCAGTGGACGAAGTCGAGGACGTCCTCGCGGAAGACCGACATCCGGCCGGCCTGGATGTTGAAGACGTGGTCCCAGGGGTTGCCGTCGCGGTGGTAGGCGACCCCGGCGGAGCGGTAGTCGGTGCGCCGCTCCAGCAGGACGATCTCCACCGGGCGGCGGGCGAAGCGGAGCATTCTGATCGCGGTGGCGGTGCCGGCCAGGCCGGCTCCGACCACCACGACCCTGGGACAGGTGCCTGTTCGACTCATGCTGAAGCCTCCCGGTCGCGGGATCGGAGGGTGCGCGGGCTGTCCGCGGACCAGGCTAGGCGTGCGGGGTGTCAGGACAGGCGGCCTCCCCCCGGAACGTGACGGATGGGGCGCATGTGACGTACGAGGTGCTGATGGTGCGTCAATGACCGAGGCCCGGAGCGCTGTTGCGCTCCGGGCCTCGGGTCGGGCCGGGGTCGGTCAGCCGGCCAGCAGCTCCAGGGTGTCCACGACGCGGTGCGAGAAGCCCCACTCGTTGTCGTACCAGGCGACCACCTTGACGTGGCGGCCGTCGACCCGGGTGAGCGCCGAGTCGAAGATCGAGGACGCGGGGTTGCCGGTGATGTCCGAGGAGACCAGCGGGTCCTCGGAGTACTCGAGGATGCCGGCCAGCGGCCCGGCGGCGGCCTCCCGGTAGGCGGCGATCACCTCGTCGCGGGTCACCTCGCGGGCCACGGTGGTGTTGAGCTCGACGATCGAGCCGACCGGGACGGGCACCCGGATCGAGTCGCCGGAGAGCTTGCCGTCCAGCTGGGGCAGCACCAGGCCGATCGCCTTGGCGGCGCCGGTGGTGGTCGGGACGATGTTGACGGCCGCCGCCCGGGCCCGGCGCGGGTCGCGGTGCGGGCCGTCCTGGAGGTTCTGCTCCTGGGTGTAGGCGTGCACGGTGGTCATGAAGCCGTGCTCGATGCCCGCCAGGTCGTCCAGTACGGCGGCCAGCGGGGCCAGCGCGTTGGTGGTGCAGGAGGCGTTGGAGACCACGGTGTGCAGCTCCGGGTCGTACGCGCCGGTGTTGACACCGTACGCCAGCGTCACGTCGGCGCCGTCGGACGGGGCGCTGACCAGCACCTTCTTCGCACCCGCGGCCAGGTGCGCGCGGGCGGCCTCGGCCGAGGTGAAGCGGCCGGTGGACTCCAGCACGATGTCGACGCCGAGTTCGGCCCAGGGCAGCTGGGCGGGGTCGCGCTCGGCGAGGACCTTGATCCGGCGGCCGTCGACCACCAGGGTGTCGCCCTCGACGGTCACCGGGCGGCCGAGCCGGCCCGAGGTGGTGTCGTAGGCGAGCAGCCGGGCCAGCGCGGTGGGCTCGGTGAGGTCGTTGACGGCGACGACCTCCAGCTTGCTGTCGCGCTCCAGCAGGGCGCGGAGCACGTTGCGTCCGATGCGGCCGAATCCGTTGACGGCGATGCGGGTCATGGTGGGCGGTGTCCTTTCGGTGGGTGGACACCTCCACTCTGCTACTCGGCCCGGCCGCCTGGCATTGGCGCGCGTGCCATGGTTCGCAAGGATCGCGCCACGGCCGGAACGGGCGTCACTCGCCCCGGGTGAAGGTGCGCCGGTACTCGCTGGGGCTGGTGCCGAGGATGTGCTGGAAGTGCAGCCGCAGGTTGGCGCCGGTGCCCAGGCCGGTCTCGACGGCGATCTGCTCGACGCCCAGTTCCGAGCGCTCCAGCAGCTCCCTGGCCCGGTCGACGCGGGCCCGCAGCACCCACTGCATCGGGGTGTAGCCGGTGTCCTCGACGAACCGCCGGGAGAAGGTGCGCGCGGAGACCGCGGCGTGCCGGGCCATGGAGTGCACCGTCAGCGGCTCGCCGAGCCGGTGCAGCGCCCACTCCCGGGTGGCGGCGAACCGTTCGCCGACCGCCTCGGGGACGCTGCGCGGCACGTACTGGGCCTGGCCGCCGCTGCGGTAGGGCGCGGCGACCAGGCGGCGGGCGGCGTGGTTGGAGGCGGCGACGCCGAGGTCGCGGCGCAGCACGTGCAGGCACAGGTCGATGCCGGAGGCGGCGCCGGCCGAGGTGAGGACGCTGCCCTCGTCGACGAACAGCACGTTCTCGTCCACCTGCACCAGCGGGTACTTGACGGCCAGCGCCCGGGTGTAGTGCCAGTGCGTGGTGGCCCGCCGCCCGTCCAGCAGCCCGGTGGCGGCGAGCGCGAACGCCCCCGTGGAGATCGCCGCGAGTCGCGCCCCGCGCCGGTGCGCGGCGACCAGCGCGTCGACAACGGCGGGCGGCGGGTCCTCCCGGTCGGGGTGGCGGTAGCCGGGGACGAAGACCGACTCGGCCCACTCCAGCGCCTCCAGGCCGTGCGCCACGTGGTACGACAGCCCGTCCCCGCCGGTCACCAGCCCGGGCGCGGCCCCGCACACCCGCACCTCGTACGGCATGCTCGCCCGGGTGGTGAAGACCTGCGCGGGGATGCCGACGTCCAGCGGCTTGGCGCCTTCGAGGACCAGGACGGCGACGCGGCGCAGGCGGGGAGCTGACACCCCCTCACGCTAGCGCTGGTGCCGGGCTTCCGGCTCCTGCGCCTCGGGCCCGGTCACAGGTTGGCGTCCAGGTAGCGGGTGAGGGCGGCGCTGGTGCGGGCGAGTTCGGCGGCCTGACGGTCCATCCGGTCGCGCAGGTCGCGGATCCGGTCGGCGAGGGCGGGGCAGCGGTCGGCCTCGGGGCCGGCCGGGCCCTCGCAGGGGAGGAGGTCGCGGATCGCCTCGGTGGGGAGGCCGAGGGCGAGCAGGGCCCGGATCCGCTCGACCTGTTCGGCGGCGTCGGGGCCGTAGTCGCGGTAGCCGTTGGGCAGCCGGACGGAGTCGAGGATGCCCTGCTGCTCGTAGTGGCGCAGCGAACGGGCGCTGGCCCCGGTCACCCGGCTGAGTTCGCCGATCCGCACCGCTGTCCGCCTCCGCTCACCGGCTTGACCTTGACACCGGTGTCAGAGTCTAGCGTCCTCGGCATGAGCCCTCGTTCCTCTCGAACTCCCGCCCTGAACTGGACCGTTGCCGACATCCCCGACCTGGCCGGCCGGACCGCCGTGGTGACCGGCGCCGCGAGCGGCCTCGGTCTCGCCGTCACCCGCGAGCTGGCCGCCCGCGGTGCCCTGGTGGTGCTGGCGGCCCGCGACACCGCGAAGGCGGAGCGGGTCCGGGCCCGGCTGCCGCGCGGCGCCGGGCAGGCCCTGGTGCTGGAGCTGGACCTCTTCGACCTGGCCTCGGTGCACCGCTTCGCCGACGCGCTGCACGACCGACTCCCGTCGCTGGACCTGCTGGTGGCGAACGCCGCGGCGAGCAACCAGCCGGCGCGGCTGAGCGCCGAGGGGGTGGAGGTGCAGTTCGCCACCAACCACCTGGGCCACTTCGCGCTCACCGGACGGCTGTCGGAGCTGCTGGAGCGCGGCCGCGACCCGCGGGTGGTGTCCGTGGTCTCGGCCCTGTACCCGCGCGGCACCCTGGAGTTGGAGCGGCTCGGCGCGACCGCGGGTTACTCCCCCGGCCGCGCCTACATCCGCTCGAAGCTGGCCAACGTGCTGTTCGCCCGGGAACTCCAGCGCCGCCTGCACGCGTCCGGCTCCCCGGTCCGCAGCTTCGCCGCCCACCCGGGCATGGCCCGCACCCCGCTGCACGACACCTACCCCTCCCCCGTGGTGCGGGCGCTCACCAGGACCGTCGCCGCGCTGATCGGCCGCGAGCCCGAGCACGCCGCCGCCCCGATCCTCTACGCCGCCACCGCCCCGGACGCCTCCCCCGCCACCGTCTACGGCCCGACCGGTCCCAAGGCCCACCCGCGGATCCGCCCCGAGCCGTTCACCGGCCCGGGCGCCGACGACGACGCCGCCCGCGCCCTGTGGGCCGCCTCGGAACGCCTCACCGGCCTCGCCCTGCCGAGCCGCTGAGCCCACCGAGCCTGCTGAAGCCGGGATCGGGGAGGCGCGCTAGTCCGCGATGCCGACCGTCCGGCCGACCATCTCGGGCTCGCGCAGGCTGCGCAGCATGCAGTGCGCCACGTCCGCCCGGGAGGCGGTCCGGCCGCCGCGGATGTTCCGGCCGTAGGCGATGCGGTAGTCCCGGCCGAGCGGCTTGTCGGTGAGCTGCGGGGGTCGGATCACCGTCCAGTCCAGGCCGCTGGCGTGCAGGACGTCCTCCATCCGGGCCAGGTCGGCGTAGTGGCCGCGCAGCACGGCCTTCACCACCGGGCTGAGCACGTGCCGCATCACGAAGCCGTCGCCGGGGTCGTGCCGCGGCGGGTGCGGACGGGCCGGGCTGGCGACGGTGCCGATCGGGGCGGCGCTGACCACCACGATCCGCCGCACCCCGGCCTGCCGCATCGCCTCGACGGCGGCCCGGGTCCCGTGCTCGGCCACCCCGAGCCCGGCCTTGCCGACCGCGCCGAGCCCGGAGAGCACCGCGTCCGCACCCTCGACGGCGGGGCGCAGCTCCGCGGCCCCGGCGCCGGCGAGGTCGGCGCGGACCACCCGTACGGTCGGGTGGTCGGCCAGCTTGGCGGGGTTGCGCACCACCGCGGTCACCTCGTGGCCCTCGGCCACCGCCTGCTCCAGCAGCTGCCGGCCGATGCCACCGGTGGCCGCGAGTATGGTCAGTTTCATCGTCGTGCCTCTTTCCTCTGTCGTCTCATCAGGTGACGTGGCGTCAGGTGCGGGCCGGGGCGACCCGGCCGAGCTTGTCGGGGTTGGTCACGAAGTAGATGTCGGTGACCTGGTCGCCGTCCGCGGCCAGGTCGAGGACCAGGACGGCGAACGGCGCGTCGCCGACGAACAGCAGCGCCGACGGATCGCCGTTGACCGTCGCCCAGCGCACCCGGATGCCGTGCGGGGCGCGCGCCGCACCGCCGACCAGCAGCCGGGCGACCTGCCCGCGACCGCGGACCGGGCGCGGCCCGGCGGCGGTCGCCTTGCCGCCGCCGTCGGCCCACAGCGTCACCTCGGGGGCCAGCAGTCGCAGCAGTTCCTCCAGGTCGCCGCCGCCGACGGCGGCCGCGAACCGCTCGGTGACCTGCTGGCGCAGGCGGGGGTCGGCCCGGTAGCGCGGGCGGCGGGCCTGGACGTGGGCGCGGGCCCGGTGGGCGAGCTGCCGGACGGCGACGGGGCTGCGGCCGAGGATCTCGGCGGTCTCGGGGTGGCTGTAGCCGAACACCTCGTGCAGCACGAAGACCGCCCGCTCCAGCGGGGTGAGGGTCTCCAGCACCACCAGCAGCGCCATCGACACCGCCTCGCCGTGCTCGCCCTCCGGGCCGTCGGCGTACCCGGCCCCGGCCACCAGCGGTTCGGGCAGCCACGGCCCGAAGTAGCTCTCCCGCCGGCGGCTGATCTCGGTCCGCCGGGCGAGCGCCGTGTTGACCGCGGTGCGCACCAGGTAGGCGCGCGGATGGACGATCGGCGGGGCATCCGGGTCCCGGTACCGGGTCGACCAGGACAGCCAGGTCTCCTGCAGCACGTCCTCGGTGTCGGCGACCGTTCCGAGCAGGTTGTAGACCATCGAGAACAGCAGTTCCCGATGCTCGGTGAACACCTGCGTCGCGGCGTCGGCCCCGGCGGGCTGCGGACTGTCGGACCTCACGGCATCTCCTCTCGCGTCTGCACCCCGAGAGTCCCAGCCGCGGCCGGGTGTGACATCGGTCCGGAGATTTCCGCGCGGAAATGTCGCGGCGGCGGGCGCACCGCCCACGACGACGGGGCCCTCACCCCTGACCGTGCGTCAGCGGGTGCGGGCCCCGAGGGTCCGTGGGAAGCGGGAAGGGGCCGGCCGGGTCAGCCCATGCTCTTCGCGCCGTCCAGGCCCTCGCGGACGATGTCGGCGTGCCCGGCGTGCTGGGCGGTCTCGGCGACGATGTGCAGCAGCACCCGGCGGGCCGACCAGCGGCCGCCCGGCTCGAACCAGGGCGCGGCGGGCAGCGGGTGCTCGGCGTCCAGGTCGGGCAGCGAGACCACCAGCTCGTCGGTGGCCCGGGCGGCGTCCGCGTAGTCGGCGAGCACCTCGGCGAGCGTCTCGCCGGGCAGCAGGCGGAACTCGTCGGCCCGCGCGGCGTAGTCGGCCTCGGTCATGGCGGTGAAGTCCGGCATCGCGGACGGGCCGTGCACCAGGAACGCCGCCCAGGTCCGCTCGACCGACGCCACGTGCTTGATCAGCCCGCCCACGCACAGCTCGCTGACGGTGGAGCGCAGCGCGGCCTGCTCGTCGGTGAGGTCGCGGGCGGTGAAGCGCAGGAAGTAGCGCTGCTTGCCGAGCGCCTCCAGCAGGTCGGCGCGCTCGCCGGTGGCGCGGGCGGCGGCGGTCTCGGGGGTCTGGGTCTCGGTCAGGGTGCTCGACATGGTGGTCGCCTCTCCTCGGGGCTGGGCCTCGTTTCGTGTTCCACGCTAGAGGGCATTGCGGCCAGTTCCTGTCCGCAATTCGCGAGAGGATCGGGGCATGGCGAACACCAGCTCCCGGACCCTGCGGCTGCTCACCCTGCTCCAGACCCACCGGTTCTGGCCCGGCGAGGAGCTCGCCGGGCGGCTCGGCGTCTCGGCCCGCACCCTGCGCCGGGACGTCGACCGGCTGCGCGAACTCGGCTACCCCGTCGAGGCGCAGCGCGGCGTGGACGGCGGCTACCAGCTGGCCGCCGGCGCGGCGCTGCCGCCGCTGGTGATCGACGACGAGGAGGCGGTCGCGCTGGCGATCGGCCTGCAGGCGGCGGCGGACGGTGCGGTGGAGGGCATCGCGGAGGCGTCGGTGCGGGCGCTGGCCAAGGTGGTGCGGGTGATGCCGGCCCGGCTGCGCCACCGGGTCGAGGCGCTGCGGGCGGTGACCGTGCCGACGTCGTGGGGCGAGCGCGGCGGGACCCAGGTCGATCCGGACGCGCTCACCGCCGTCGCGCTGGCCTGCCGGGACACCGAGCAGCTGCGCTTCGGCTACACCGCCGCCGACGGGCGCGTGAGCGAGCGGCTGGTGGAGCCGCTGCGCCTGGTCCGGGTGGACCGCCGCTGGTACCTGGTCGGCTACGACGTGACCCGGCACGACTGGCGCACCTTTCGGCTCGACCGGCTGACCGCTCCGCACGGCACCGGCGCGCGGTTCCGCCCGCGCGAGCTGCCCGCCGAGGACGCCGCCGCCTTCGTCCGGGCCGGCCTGACCGGCCAGGCGGGCCCGCACCGGGTCGAGGCGGTGGTGCACTCCCCCGCCTCGACGGTCCGTCAGCGGATCGGCCGGTGGGCCGAGGTGACCGAACTCCCCGACGGGAACTGCCTGATCCGGGTGAACGCCGACTCCCTGGAGTGGCCCGCCCTGGCCCTCGGCTCCCTGGAGGCCGACTTCGAGGTCCGCTCGCCCCCCGAACTCCGTACCCTGCTGGCCGCCTGGGGTGACCGGTTCACCCGCTGCACCCGGGAGTAGGGCGGGCCACCCGGGCGTCTCGCTCAGTCCTGCGGCGTGAAGGCCCGGGCGTTCTCGGCGGCCCAGGCGCGGAAGGTGCGGGCCGGGACGCCGAGCAGCGTCTCGGTGGTGTCGTGGATCGCGGCCGGCCCGGCGGTCGCGGCGGCCCACAGGTCGAGCAGCGCGCCGGCGTAGGCGGGCGGCAGGTGGCGGCCGAGCTGGCGCTCCGCCTCGGCGCGGCTGACGGTCTCGACCGGGATCGGCCGGCCGAGCGCCTCGCCGAGCTGGGCGAGCTGCGCGCGGAAGGTCAGCGAGTGCGCGCCGGTGAGGGAGACCGCGCCGCCCGCGAAGGCGGCGCCGGTCAGCGCGGCGGCGGCCAGGTCGGCGAGGTCGTCCGGGTGGATCGGCGCGGTCTGCGCGTCGGGGTAGGCGAGCTGCACGGGCAGGCCGGCGGCGATGGCGTGCGCCCAGCCGTACGCGTTGGAGGCGAAGGCGTCCGGCCGCAGCAGGGTGGCGGGCAGCCCGGACGCGGTCAGGGCGCGCTCCACCGCCAGGTTGTGCGCGCCGATCGGGTCGGTCTCGGCGGCGGGGCCGAGCACCGCGGACGAGGAGAGCAGCACCACGTGCTCCACCCCGGCGGCCGTGGCGGCGGCGGTGAACGCCGCGATCCCGGCGGGCTCGGGGTACAGGAAGACCTGCCGCACCCCGTCCAGCGCGGGCGCGAAGGTCTCCGGCCGGCCGAGGGCCAGCTCGACGCGCTCGACGCCGTCCGGCGCGGCGAGTTCGGCCGGGCGGGCGCTGGCGGCGCGCACCGGCAGGCCGGCGGCGTGCAGGCGGGTGAGGACGCCGCGGCCGACCTGGCCGCGGGCGCCGGTGATGAGAACGGTCATGGGGGTCCCCCTGGAAGTCGTCTTCACGTGTACATATGCATGCTCACATGCACACATATTCTCGTCAACATATATTTGCCGCCCCGCATGGACCTCCTAGGATGGGCGCATGACGAACAACCAGGGGCACAGCGCCGACCCGGACACGGAGGAGCTGCTCAACGCGGTCGGCCCGGCCTTCTCCAAGCTGCGCCGCACCGCCCTGCTGGAGGTCGCGAACCCGATCTCCGCCAAGGACCTCAGCCGCACCCTGGTGCTCAACCTGGTCCACCAGTGCTCCCGCGACGCCGCCCGCGAGGTCACCGTCGGCGCCATCGCCGAGCTGCTCGGCATCGACCCCTCCGTCGCCAGCCGGATGGTCACCGACAACATCAAGGCCGGCTACCTGCTGCGCGCCGCGTCCCAGGAGGACGGCCGCCGCACCGTCCTGCACCTCACCGACGCCGGCCGCGACCTGATGGCCCGACTGCGCCGCCACCAGCGCGAGGCGTACGACCACATCACGGCCGACTGGTCCGACCACGACCGCGTCGAGTTCGCCCGGCTGATGCTCAAGTACGTCGACTCCCTCGACCGGCTCTCCGACCGCGGCCCCCACTCCCCGGCACAATCGGACGAGTGACCCCCCAGACGCTGCTCACCCCCGCCGAGGCCGCCGAACGATCCGGCTTCAGCCTCGACACCCTGCGCTACTACGAGCGCATCGGCCTGCTCACCGCCATCACCCGCGCCACCAGCGGCCACCGCCGCTTCGCCCCCGACGACCTCGCCTGGCTCACCATCCTGCGCTGCCTGCGCGACACCGGCATGCCCATCGCCGAGATGCGCCGCTACGCCGAACTCGCCCGCACCGAGGGCCCCGAGAGCCTCGCCCGCCGCATCGCCCTGCTCGAACAGCACGACACCGCCGTCGCCACCCAGATCGCCCTGCTGCAACGCCAACGCGACCACCTGCGCGCCAAGCTCGACTACTACCGCAGCGTCCTCGACGAGGTCTCGCCCACTCCGTCCGATGCGCACGAGGGAGTTCCCCAGTGACCGAGGAGTTCGACGTCGTCGTGGCCGGTGGCGGCCCGACCGGGCTGATGTTGGCGTGCGAGTTGCGGCTGCACGGGGTGCGGGTGGTGGTGCTGGAGCGGCTGGCGGAGCCGACCGGGCAGACCCGGGGGCTCGGGATGCACGCGCGCAGCGTGGAGGTGCTGGACCAACGCGGGCTGCTGGAGCGGTTCCTGGCGGTCAGTGAGACCTTCCAGGCGGGCGGGATGTTCGGCGGGATCCGGACCACGTGGCCCGAGGGACTGGACACCGCGCACCCGTACGGGCTGGCGACCCCGCAGCCGGTGACCGAGCGGCTGCTGCACGAGCGGGCGCTGGAGCTCGGGACGGAGATCCGGCGCGGCACCGAACTGGTCGGGCTGGTGCAGGACGCGGACGGGGTGAGCGTCGAGCTGGCGGACGGCGGACGCCTGCGCGGCCGCTACCTCGCGGGGTGCGACGGCGGCCGGAGCACGGTGCGCAAGCTGCTGGGCGTGGACTTCCCGGGCGAGCCGGCCACGGTGGAGACGCTGATCGGGGAACTGGCGCTGACGGCGGATCAGGCGGAGATCGACGCCGTGATGACCGAGGTGCGCAAGACCCAGCTGCGGTTCGGGATCGGCCCGCTCGGGGACGGGCTGTTCCGGGTGGTGGTCCCGGCGGCGGGGGTCACGGAGGGCAGGGTCGAGCCGACGCTGGAGGAGTTCCGGGAGCAGCTGCGGGCGGTGGCCGGCACCGACTTCGGGGCGCACGCGCCGCGCTCGCTGTCCCGGTTCGGCGACGCCACCCGGCAGGCCGAGCGCTACCGGGTGGGCCGGGTGCTGCTGGCCGGCGACGCGGCGCACATCCACCCGCCGATCGGCGGCCAGGGCCTGGGCCTCGGCCTGCAGGACGCCTTCAACCTGGGCTGGAAGCTCGCCGCCGCCGTCGACGGCTGGGCCCCGGACGAGCTGCTGGACAGCTACCACGCCGAGCGCCACCCGGTGGGCGCCCGGGTGCTGGAGAACACCCGCGCCCAGATCACCCTGACCGGCACCGACCCCGGACCGACCGCGCTGCGCGCCCTGTTCACCCGGCTGCTGGACTACCCGGACGTCAACCGCCACCTCACCGCGATGATCACCGGCCTGGACGTCCGCTACGACTTCGGTCCGGGCCACGAGCTGCTCGGCAGCCGGATGCCCGACATCCCGCTGGAGCGCGGCCGGCTGTACGAGCGGATGCACACCGCCCGGGGGCTGCTCCTCGACGGCACCGGCAAGCTCTCGGCGGCCGGCTGGGCCGACCGGGTCGACCACCTCACCGGCACCGGCCCGGAGTTGCCGGCCCCCGCGGTCCTGCTCCGCCCGGACGGCCACATCGCCTGGGCCGGCCACGAGCAGGCCGAGCTCGCCGCCCACCTCACCCGCTGGTTCGGCACCCCCGCCTGAACGCGCGGGGCCCGTTCCGCCGGGTTCGGCGGAACGGGCCCGTGGTGACGGACCGTCAGCCCATGGTCTTCTGGCCGTCCAGCGACTCGCGGATGATGTCGGCGTGGCCCGCGTGCTGGGCGGTCTCGGCGATGACGTGCAGCAGGACGCGGCGCACGCTCCAGGTGGCGCCGGGTTCGAACCAGGGCGAGCGGGGCAGCTCCTGCAGCTGGTCGAGGTCGAGCGTGGTGGCGACCAGCTGGTCGGTGTGGTCGGAGACCTGCCGGTAGCGCTCGAGCAGGCCGGGCAGCGTCTCGTCCTCCAGCATCCGGAACTGGTCGCCCCAGGCGGAGTCCTGCGGGCTGCCGTCGGCGCGCATCGCCTCGGCCCCACCGACCGCGAACCTCAGCCAGCGCTGCTCGACGCCGGCGACGTGCTTGATCAGCCCGCCGAGGCACAGTTCGCTGGCGGTGGTGCGCTCCCGGGCCTGGTCGTCCGTCAGGTCCCGCACGGTGTACCGCAGGAAGCCGCGGTGCTTGTCCAGCGCGGCGAGCAGGTCGGCCCGTTCGCCGGTCGGCGCGGCGGCGTCGGTGGCGGCCACCGGATCAGCCCGCCTGGACCAGGCTGGGCGGCTCGCCCTCCGCGGCGGCCGGGTCGATCACCGAGAACGCGGCGCCCTGCGGGTCGACGAAGGAGGCGAACCGCCCGAACGGCGTGGTCATCGGGCCGAACACCAGCTCCCCGCCGGCCTTGGCGACCCGGGCGAGGGCGGCGTCGGTGTCCTCGACGATGAAGTAGACGCTGACGAAGGACGGCACCTGGGCGGGCACCTCCGGCCCCATGCCCATCGAGCCGAGCACCGGCTCGCCGCCGAGGCTGTAGACGCTGTAGTCGACGTTGTCGTCCTGCATCCGCTGGACGACGTACGGGAACACCTTCGGGAAGAAGGCGTTGGCCGCGGCGGTGTCCCGGGTGAAGACCTCGGCCCAGCCGTAGCTGCCGGGCACGTCGCGCAGCTCGAAGCCCTCGTGGTCGCCGCCCTGCCAGATGCCGAAGACCACGCCGGCCGGGTCGCCGGCGATCGCCATGGTGCCGAAGCTACCGACCTGCATCGGCTCCATCAGCACCTTGCCGCCGGCCGCGCGGACCTTCTCCGCGGTGGCCGCGGCGTCCGGCGAGGCCAGGTAGAGCACCCACGCGGAGTGGCCCTCCTGCCCGGGCATCGGCGGGACGACGGCGGCCACCGCCTTGCCGTCCTTGTAGGCCTGCGTGTAGTCCCCGAACTCCGACGAGGCCTCGCCGAAGGTCCAACCGAGCACCTCACCGTAGAAGCTCTTGGCGCCCTCCAGGTCGGCGAACATCGCGTCCGCCCAACACGGGGTGCCCTCGGGTCGCGCAGCCATCTGTGACTCCCTCCGCCGTTCGACAGGAAACCGAAAACGGTTGATACAGCCGGTTTCTGACACGCTATCGGCTGCTGCCGACACCCGCCCGGCGGCACGCCAGCACCTGTACGAACCGCTGTTGCCCAGCGGTGACAGTCAGCGCACAGAGCACGGACCTTGGACTGTCAATCTTTAGACATCGCCCGAACGGACGGCCGGAAGAACGGCCGGGAAGCCGCAGGGCGAAGAACACCGAGAAGCACCACCGACCACGTCCCTGGGGGGAACCATCCATGTCCGCGCGCGCCCGCCTCCGCCGTTCCGCCGCCGTTGCCTTCGTCGCCGCCGTCACCGCCGGCTCCGCCCTCGCGCTGACCGCCTGCGACCCCGAGACCCAGACCGGCGCCCCGGCCAAGCCCAGCGCCACGGCCTCGAAGAGCGGCTCCCCCGCCGCCTCGGCCTCCGCCTCCGCGAGCGCCTCGACCGCCCCGAGCGCCACCGCCTCCACCGCGGCCCCGTCCTCCGCCGCCCCGGCCACCTCCGCCCCGGCCATGCCGAGCGCGACCCCTACCAAGGCGGCGCTGAACGGCACCGCGGGCAACGGCCTGACGATCAGCAACGGGACCCGCTACGTCGTGATGAACGGCACCGTCGTGGACTTCGGCACCGTGGTGCGTGACCTGGCCTGGTCCCCGGACGGCAAGCACGCCGCCTTCGTCGACGGCGAGGGCAACCTGGAGATGTCCGCCCCCGACGGCAGCAACCGGGTGATGGTCGCCAAGGCCCCGTCCGGCGTCACCTGGTCGCACCCGACCTGGCAGGTCAACGGTGCCGGCGAGAACGGCTACATCAAGGCCCGCAACAACCTGCTCTTCACCGCGGACGACCACGGCACCCTGACCCTGCTCAGCGCCCCGGCGCAGGCCGGCGGCGTCCCGGCGGTCCTCTCGCTGAACCCGTACTTCGACGACGAGAACACCAAGCCGCTCCCGCAGACCGGCAACCTGTGGCCGAACGTGGGCGGCCACGCCGGCACCGCGGTGTACGCCAACCAGGCCGACGGCCAGGTGTACATCCGCGACGACTACCTGCGCCAGCAGGGCGGCGCGGTGACCAAGGGCTCCCAGCCGGCCCTCGGCCCCGACGAGCAGGACGTGGTCTTCGTCCGATCCGTCGGCGGCCACGACCACATCTTCGAGTCCTCGCTGCGCGAGCAGAAGAAGGTCGAGCGCGACCTCACCCCGGACGCGGCCACCGACTACACCGAGCCGGCCGTCTCCAAGGACGGCAAGACCGTCGCCTTCCGCGGCCAGGACGGCGTCTACACCGTCCCGCTCGCGGGCGGCAAGATCGTCAAGGTCTCGGACACCGCCGGCCTGCCCGCCTACCGCTGAACCGTCACCGCTCCGACAGCCGCGCCAACTCGGCCTGCAGCTCCGGCAGCTGACTGTCCGCCGTGTCGTGCGGCAGGTACTCCACCAGGTCGACGAATCGGAACAGCACCCGGTCGGGCGTGATCCCGAACTCGTAGTCGGCGAAGCCGACCACGGCGCCCAGCTCGCCCCGGGCGACCCCCCGGACCACGTGTCCGGTGAGGTCGTCCGGGGCTTCGCTCTGATCGGCCGTCACCCGGCGGCGGGCGTTCGGCCGGGCCAGGTACGGGCAGACCATCGAGGCGTACAGCATGCACGCCCGGTGGCCGGGGCCCTCGAGGGTCGGCGCCATGTTGCGGTACGGGCGGCCGGAGGCCAGCGCCTCGGCGATCGCCGCGCTCTCGGTGGCGCCGACCACCCGCCACACCGGGCCGCGCGGCATCAGGGTGTTGCAGACCGAGCAGAGCCGCTCCCGGGCGCAGGTCGCGCTGCGCTCGTAGTCGGTGAGCGCGAACTGCGGCCGGCCGTCCTCCCACGGGGTGATCGCGGGCACCGGGTAGCCGCGCTCGTCACGCGGGCGGGCGTCCACGGTCGGCGGCATGGGGACGGAGTCGAAGCGCATGCCCCATCCCTATCACGTGCCCGTCCGCTCCCGGCAGGTCACCCGCGCGGTACCGCGTAGGCGGTCAACTCGGCACTTCCGGGTGCGAGTTGTCGCCACTCGCCGGGCACCTCCAGGACCGCGACGGCGGCGGTGGAGAACTTCTCCCGGACCCGCTCCAGCGGCTCGCTCCCCTCGTCCCGGGCCAGCAGCAGCACCAGCTCCTGCACCTCCGGACGGTGCCCGACCAGCAGCACGGTCCGCACCGGCGACGGCAACTCCCTTAGCAGCTGCACGAGTTCATCGGCGTCGGCGCGGTACGCCCGGGGCTCCAGGACCAGGTCGGGGGCGCCGTCGAGCTCGGGTTCGGCCAGCTCCCAGGTCTGCCGGGTGCGGACCGCCGTCGAGCACAGCACCCGGTCCGGCGCCAAGCCGTGCGCGTGCAGCCAGCGTCCGGCCGCCGCCGCGTCGGCCCGGCCGCGTTCGGCGAGCGGGCGCAGTTCGTCGGGGACGTCCGGCCAATCGGACTTGGCGTGCCGCAGCACGATCAACCGCCGGTGTTCGGTCATCCCCCCAGTGTGGCCCGTCCACCCCCCCGCCGCCCCGCCCCCGGCGCGCGCGTGTTGCGTCCGCACGGCCGCCGCGCGGCTGACAGGATGGAAGCCCCGACCCCGTTCCGGAGGCCGCCATGGCTGTCACCGTCCACCTCGCCCAGCAGGACGACGCCGACGAACTGCTCGGCCGCAGCCCGCTGGCCGCGCTCACCGGGATGCTGCTGGACCAGCAGGTGCCCATGGAGAAGGCGTTCGCCGGACCGCTGGTGATCGCCCAGCGGATGGGCGCCGACGACCTCGACGCGCACGCCATCGCCGCGCAGGACCCGGAGGCCTTCGCCGCGCTGTTCGCCGAGAAGCCCGCCGTGCACCGCTACCCCGGCTCGATGGCCAAGCGGGTCCAGCAGCTCTGCGCCTACCTGGTCGAGCGCTACGACGGCGACGCCGAGGCGGTCTGGCGCGACGCCGCCACCGGGAAGGAGCTGCTGAGCCGGCTCAAGGCACTGCCCGGCTACGGCGTGCAGAAGGCGCAGATCTTCCTGGCCCTGCTCGGCAAGCAGTACGGGGTGCGGCCGGAGGGCTGGCGGGAGGCGGCCGGCGCGTACGGCGAGGAGGGCTGCTACCGCTCGGTCGCCGACATCACCGGCCCGGAGTCGCTGCTGAAGGTGCGCGCCACCAAGCAGGAGGCCAAGGCCGCCGCGAAGGCCGCCAAGGGCTGACGCCCCCGGCGGCCCTGACACTCCGTCACGGGGCGGACCGGTACTCCACGGTCAGCAGCGCCCGCCCGAGCGCGTGCGCGGTGAGGTGGAAGCCGACCTGCGCGGCGGGGGTGTCGCGCACCACGCCCAGGCTCGGCACGTCCAGCGCGTGCACCACGAAGACGTAGCGGTGGGCCGGCCCGGGCGGCGGGGCCGCGCCGTCGTAGCGGTGGCCGGGGAAGTCGTTGCGGACGTGGAACGCGCCGCCGGGCAGCGCGTCGTCGGCGGAGCCCGCGCCGCGCGGCAGTTCCACGGTGTCGGCGGGCAGGTCGACGGCCAGCCAGTGCCACCAGCCGGCCGCGGTCGGCGCGTCCGGGTCGTAGCAGGTCACCGCGAAGCTCCGGGTCCCCGCGGGGAAGCCGGACCAGGCGAGCTGCGGCGAGAGGTTCCCGCCGCTGTGCACGTGTGCGTCCGGCATGGTCGCGCCGTCCACCAGGTCGGTGCTGGTCAGCTCGAACGCCGGCACCGGCGGCAGGAAGTCGTATGGCAGCGGGATGCGCGCGGTCATCGGACACCGTCCTCGTCAAAGGTGAAACGGGGGTACCCGCGGCAGTCTACGGAGCGTCAGCTCCCGTCCAGGGACGCCACCGCCGCGCCGAGCGCGGTGTCGGTGCGGCCCAGGTCGAAGACCACGTCGAAGTGGTTGCGCCCGCCGACCAGCAACTGGCGCACCGGCACTCCGGCGGCCCGCGCCGCCGCCGCGAACTCGCCCTGCTGCCGGCCGAACTCGCCGGTCTCGAACTCCCCGAGCGCGACCACCAGCGGGGGCAGCCCGGCCAGTTCGGCGTGCAGCGGGCTGAGCGCCCGCGCCCGTTCCGCGTCCAGCCCGAGCGGGTCGTTGACGTAGGTCAGCGCGATCGGCTCCAGGTCGTACACGCCGCTGAGCAGCGCCGCCCCGGCGATCCGGCCGCGCAGCCGCTCGTCCAGCAGCGCCCACGCCGCCAGGTGCGCGCCCGCCGAGCTGCCGCTCAGCACGATCCGCGAGGCGTCCACCCCGAGCTCCCCGGCGTGCTCCACCAGCCAGCGCACCGCCGCGACCACCTGCCCGACGATCTCCTCCAGCGACCAGCGCGGCGCCAGCCCGTACCCGACCGCCGCGTACGCGATGCCCCGTCGGACGAAGTCCGGCGCCGGGAAGACCGAGTCCTCCTTGCCCAGCTCCTGCCAGTAGCCGCCGTGCACGAACACGTGCAGCGGCGCGCCCGGCCCGGCCGGGAAGAAGTCGATCAGCTCCGGCTCGGCCGTCCCGTACCGCAGCTCGCGGCGCCCGGCCAGCTCCGCGTACGCCCGCTCGCTGCCCCGCGCGTACGCGGCCAGCTCGGCGCCGAAGTCGTCCACCCGGCTGCTCGGCGAGTACTCGCGGTCCAGTTCCCGCTGGTCGAACCCCCGGTAGACCGCCATCGCGCCCGCTCCCCTCACCCAACCAGGTATAGACCAATACAGGAGGCCGCGGTTAGCGTGGTCACTCCCCGTACTTCCTGCTCCGGAGTCGCCCCGTGGAGTCGTCCGTCCTCGCCTTCGCCACCGACCTGCTCGACGAAGGGGCCGACACCTTCTTCGGCAACCTTACCGACCGGGCCGGCGTCGGCGGCGTCACGCTGGCCTCGGTCTACCACGAGGCCAGGGACGTCTTCCCGCACAACCCGCACCGGGTGATCCGCTACCTCGAACCCGGCGCCGCCTACTTCCGGCCCGACCCGGCCCGCTGGGCCGGCCGCCGGCTCGCCCCGCTGCCCTCCAGCGCGATCGGCCGCCACGACCCGTTCGCCGAGGCCGCCGAGGAGACCCGCCGACGCGGCCTCAAGCTGCACGCCTGGACGGTCTTCTGCCACAACGACCGGCTCGGCTTCGCCCACCCCGACTGCGCCCCGGCCAACGCCTTCGGCGACCGCCACCTCACCGAGCTGTGCCCCGCCAACCCCGAGGTCCGGGAGTACTGCCACGGCCTGGTCGAGGAACTCGCCCGCTACGGCGTCGACGCGATCCGGGCCGAGTCCCTGCACTTCCACGGCCTGCGCCACGGCTACCACCACGAGCGCTACTTCGAGGAGCTCGGCCCGGTCACCGAGGCCCTCCTCTCGCTCTGCTTCTGCCCGCACTGCACGGCCGCCGCCACCGCCGCCGGCGTCCCCGCCGAGGACGTCCGCCACGCCGTCCGCACCGAACTGCGCGCGCGTCTCGCCGACGAGGACGCCGCGCTCGCCGCCACCCCGCTCGACCGGATCGCCAACGGCGCCCTCGCCGCCTACGTCGACGTCTCCGCCCGCACCGTCACCACCCTCACCGCCGAACTCGCCGCCACCGCCGCCGCCCACGGCATGCGCCTGACCTTCATGGACGGCGGCGGCCCCGGCACCGGCTGGCTCTCCGGCATCGACCTCCCCGCCCTGGCCGGCGCCGCCCACCAGATCGAGACCCTCGGCTACGCGAAGACCCCCGAAGCGGTCCGCGAGAAGGTCGCCGCGTTCGCCCTGCACGGCGTCCGCCCCGAGTCGATGGCCGTCATCCTCCGCCCGATGGCCTCCGACTGCGACGGCCCCGCCAACCTCGCCGCCAAGATCGCCACCCTGCGCGAACTCGGCGTCCCCGAGGTCGAGTTCTACAACTACGGCCTGATGCGCCTCAGCTCGCTGGACCGCATCGGCAAGGCGCTGGGCTGACCGCCGGCTACCGCCGCCGCTTCGCCGTCCCGAACAGGCTCCGGCTGATCTCCCGTCCCAGCTGCGTCCCCGCCGAGCGGGCGAAGGACTTCAGCGCGGAGCTGTTCAGCAGCGACCCCAGCAGCCCGTCCTCGTCCCGCTCCGCCTCCTCCCGCCGCACCGGCTCCGGCTCCCGCCCGGCCGGCTGCTCCGCCGCGGGCGCCTCCCGCGCGGCGAGCTTCTCGTACGCCGACTCCCGGTCGACCGCGTCCCGGTACTTCCCGTTCAGCGGCGACCGGGCCACCGCCGCCGCCAGCTCCCCCTCCGGCACCGGACCCATCAGCGACTGCGGCGCCCGCAGCCGGGTGGCCGCGACCGGGGTCGGCGCCCCCTTCTCGGAGAGCACCGTCACCACCGCCTCGCCGGTCCCCAGCCCGGTGAGCACCTCGGCCAGGTCGTACGAGGACTTCGGGAAGGTCGACACCGTCGCCTTCAGCGCCTTCGCGTCGTCCGGGGTGAACGCCCGCAGCGCGTGCTGCACCCGGTTGCCGAGCTGGGCCAGCACGTCGGCGGGGACGTCCTTCGGGGTCTGGGTGACGAAGAAGATGCCGACGCCCTTGGAGCGGATCAGCCGCACGGTCTGGGTGATCGCCTCCAGGAAGGCCTTCGAGGCGCCCTTGAACAGCAGGTGCGCCTCGTCGAAGAAGAACACCAGCTTCGGCCGGTCGAGGTCCCCGACCTCCGGCAGCTGCTGGTAGAGGTCGGCCAGCAGCCACATCAGGAAGGTGGAGAACAGCCGCGGCCGGTCCTGCACGGCGGGCAGCTCCAGCACCGACACCACCCCGCGCCCGTCGTCGGCGGTGCGCAGCAGGTCGGCGGTGTCGAACTCCGGCTCGCCGAAGAACGCGCCCGCGCCCTGGTTCTCCAGCACCGTCAGGGAACGCAGGATCACCCCGGCGGTGGCGGCGGAGAGTCCGCCGATGCCCTTCAGCTCGTCCTTGCCCTCGGGCGAGGTGAGGAAGCCGATCACCGCGCCGAGGTCCTTGAGGTCGTAGAGCTCCAGGCCGTTGCGGTCGGCGTAGGAGAAGACCAGCGAGAGCGAGGCCTCCTGGGTCTCGTTCAGCTCCAGCACCTTGGCCAGCAGCAGCGGTCCGAAGCTGGTGACGGTGGCTCGGATCGGGGTGCCGGTGCCGAGGCCGCCGAGTGCGTAGAACTCGGCCGGGCAGCCCGCGGCGGTCCACTCCTGCCCGACCTCGGCGGCCCGCGCGGTGAGCTTCGCACCGCCCTCACCGGGGGCGGAGATCCCGGAGACGTCGCCCTTGACGTCGGCGAGGAAGACCGGGACGCCCGCCGCGGAGAGTTGTTCGGCGATCAGCTGCAGCGTCTTGGTCTTGCCGGTGCCGGTCGCCCCGGCGACCAGCCCGTGCCGGTTGAGCACCCCGAGCGGGATGCGCACCTGGGCGTCGCGGTAGGCGGTCGCGCCCTGCAGCACCGCGCCGAGCCGCAGTGCCGGTCCGTCGAAGGCGTAGCCCGCGGCGATCTCGGCGACCGGCGCGGGCAGTTCGGCGGCGGCCCCGGCGGGGGCGGCGGCGGTCGCGGATTCGGCCCCGGCGGAGTTGGTGTCGGCGGTCATGTCCTCGGATCTCCCCGGACGGATCGGTGGAAAAGGCTGCTCTTCCCATCAAAACGCCCAGCTCCCGGCTTGCCCGGTCAACGCACCGCTTGTCCGGCTTGCTGCGCCCGCCGCGCCCCAAACGGTAGGCTTTCCGTGTGATCTTCAAGCGCATCGGCAACGGGCGGCCGTACCCCGACCACGGACGGACCAGCACCCGCCAGTGGGCGGACGTCGCGCCGCGTCCGGTGCGGCTCGACCAGTTGGTGACCACCAAGGGCCAGTTGGACCTGGAGACCCTCCTCGCCGAGGACTCCACGTTCTACGGCGACCTCTTCGCCCACGTGGTGAAGTGGCACGGCGACCTGTACCTGGAGGACGGACTGCACCGCGCGGTGCGGGCCGCGCTCCAGCAACGGCAGGTGCTGCACGCCCGCGTGCTGGAGATGGACTGAGGGTCCGTCACCCGCCCGGCGGCAACCGGCGGACCGTGTCGGTACGTCCTTTCGAGTGCCGTCGTACTCCGGATGATGATCATCCAGTACCTTCGGGGCCGTTGTCGGATTAATCTGCTGACTACGACGGTTCACGCAGCTCGCGCCGCACCGCGGTCACCGGCACCCCACCCTGGCACCTAGGGGGAGACAGACCATGAGCATGTTGACTCCCCGGGGATTGAAGGGGAAGCAGTACCGGGTCACCGGAAACGCCTATCCCCGGCTGGGGCGCCCGCCGCGCCGCGGCCGGAAGGTCGCCCTCGGCCTCGGCGGCGTCCTGACCCTCGCCCTGGTCTCGGTCGGCGGCGTCCAGCTGTACGACGTCTTCACCGGTCACGGCAGGCACGCCTCCGCGCAGGCCTGCGCCACTCCCAGCAACTCCGGCAAGCCGCTCGCCGCGCCGACGCCGGCGGGCTCAGGTTCGCCCGCCGCGAGCGCCCCGGCCTCGCCCGGCGCCCCGGCGCCGGCCGCCAGCAACACGGCCGTCCCGCAGCCGCAGGCGGTCACCGTGAACGTCTACAACGCCACCGGCAAGGCGGGCCTGGCCGCCCACACCGCCGACGAGCTCAAGAAGCGCGGCTTCACCGTCGGCAAGGTCGGCAACGCGCCCACCGCGCTGGACAAGAAGGTCCCCGGTACCGCCCAGGTGATCAGCGGTCCCGGCGGACTCGGCGCCGCCACCCTGCTGGTCTCCCAGGTCGCCACGGCCACCTCCACCGAGGACACCCGCGCCGACGCCAGCGTCGACCTGGTGATCGGCGACACCTTCAGCGCGCTCGCCGACCCCACCCAGGCCGCCGCCGCCCTCGCCGAACTCACCAAGCCGTCGCCCACCCCGGAGCCCGGCCACTGCTGAGCCGTCCGGCCCGTCCGACCCTGGTGTCCCGGCGCGGACAGCAGGAACCGCCCGCGGAGAGGAATCCTCTCCGCGGGCGGTTCTTCGTTCACCCGCGGTCAGCCGGCCGTGCCGTACAGCCGGTCGCCCGCGTCGCCGAGGCCCGGGACGATGTAGCCGTGCTCGTTGAGGCGCTGGTCGAGGGCCGCCGTCACCACGGTCACCGGCTGGCCGGCGAGCTCGCGCTCCATCAGCGCGACGCCCTCCGGCGCGGCCAGCAGCACGACCGCCGTGACGTCGGTGGCACCGCGCTCCAGCAGCATCCGGATCGCGGCGACCAGGGTGCCGCCGGTGGCGAGCATCGGGTCGAGCACGTAGACCTGCCGGCCGGACAGGTCGTCCGGCATCCGGGTCGCGTACGTGGAGGCCTCGAGGGTCTCCTCGTTGCGGACCATGCCGAGGAAGCCGACCTCGGCGGTGGGCAGCAGCCGGGTCATGCCGTCGAGCATGCCGAGGCCGGCCCGCAGGATCGGGACGACCAGCGGGCGCGGGTAGGAGAGCCGGGTGCCCATGGTGACGGCGACCGGGGTGGTGATCTCGACGGTCTCGGTGCGGACGTCCCTGGTCGCCTCGTACGCGAGCAGGGTGACCAGCTCGTCGGTGAGCCGACGGAAGGTCGGCGAGTCCGTGCGCTCGTCGCGCAGGGTGGACAGCTTGTGGGCGACCAGCGGGTGGTCGACGACGTGGAGACGCATGGGAACGACGATAACGGCCGTCGGCACGTGCGTACGACTCCGCACGGTCGCGCCGCGACCCGCCGCGGCCAGCTCGGCGGGCGGGAGGAATGACCGAAGAGCGCGCTTTCCTGTGGTATTGGACGGACGCATCTGGGAAAGTCGGAACCTATGAAGAGCAACCCGACGCGGGCGACCACCGCCGGCGCGGGCGGGTCCGGCTCGACAGACGAGGCCCGTCCGACGCCCCAGACAGCCGCCGAGACTGCCGCGGAACGGCGCAAGCGCCGGGCCGTCTTCCTGCGGGAGCTCGCCGAGGCCAGAGAGCTGCGCGCCCGGGTGCAGCCACGACGGACCAAGGAGCGCCGGCTGCGCGAGGCCCTGCGGATGCGCACCTTCCGGATCTGATCCTCCCGCTCCCGGCCGCCGTCCCCGACCGCGCGCCGCGGGCCGTCCCCGACCGCGCGCCGCGGCCTCCGGACGCCCCGCGCCCCCACCGCAGTTGCGCCCCGTGAGCCCCCGAACGCCCCCACCCGAACGGGTTTGAGCGCCGTGATCGACGCGCGCGGCGGCCGCAACCCGGCCATTCCGACACGACCTGCGAAGACGCGCTGCCGAACACCCCCCGCAGCGGCGGGCTTTCTGTCACGATGCCGTGGGGGCGGTCCGAACAGCGGACCGCCTGCTGGCGCGGGGGCGGCCGGACCGCACCCGCCCGAGATCGCCGACAGCCGAGACCAATCTTGGGAGTGTCCCTGGTGGCGTACTTCGCTGCAGTGCTTGCTCGCACCGGTGCCGGGTGGAACGTGAGCGAGACCGAACTCGACGACGTAGAGACCCTGGCCGACCTGACCGACCTGGCCCGCGAGGCGGCGGACGACGACGACACCGTGCTGGTCTTCATCGAGCAGGAGGACGCCTGGTTCGCCGTCCTGCGCATCGACGGTGAGGACGACCCGCGGATCTTCGTCTCCGACGCGGCGGCGGCGGCGCGCAGTTCGTACGGCTCGGTGCTCACCGACGAGCTGATCGAACAGGACGGGGAGGCCGACTTCGACGACCTGGACGGGCTGGTCGCCGAGCTCGACGAGGACGACGAGGCGGCCGCCGAGGCCGAGGACGAGGACGACGACGAGCCCGCGGGCGGTCGGGGCGGCGCCCCGGTCGGGCCGATCGGGGACTCCGAGCTGCTGACCGAGTTCGGCATGGCCGCCGCGGACCTGCTGGACCTGGCCGGCGAGGGCGCGGCGCCGGGCGACGCGCTGGGCGAGATCGCCGAGGCGCTGGGCTGCAGCGAAGTCCTGGAGGCCGTTCGGTAGCGGCGGGCCCGGTGTCCGACACTGGGTCCATGCAGCCCGTCCCCAGCTCGCCCCTCATCGTCGACGAACGGCCGCGGATCGCCCCGCTGCCCGCCCCCGAGCGCCCCGATCCGGTCCGCGACCGGTGGACCCGCCAGATGCGCCTCGCCATCGAGGAGGCCGCGCTGGCCACCGCCACCGGTGACGTCCCGGTCGGGGCGCTCGTCCTGGGTCCCGACGGCGAGCTGCTCGGCCGGGGCCGCAACGTCCGCGAGGCGGTGGGCGACCCCACCGGGCACGCCGAGGTGGTGGCGATCCGCGAGGCCGCCCGCGCCGTCGGGGAGTGGCGCCTCAGCGGCTGCACGCTGGTGGTCACCCTGGAGCCGTGCACGATGTGCGCCGGCGCGATCGTCCTCTCCCGGCTGGACCGCGTCGTCTACGGCGCCCTCGACCCGAAGGCCGGCGCGGCCGGGTCGCTGTTCGACGTCATCCGCGACAACCGCCTCAACCACCGCCCCGAGGTGGTCCCCGGCGTACTCGCCGACGACTGCACCGCCCAGCTGCGCGCCTTCTTCGACACCCAGCGCTGACCCCCGCGCCCCGAACTCCCCCCGATACGGATTTCGTCCCGCCCAGGCCCATCCGGTAGAGTTCCCCTCGGTAGCGTGTCCGAGCGGCCAAAGGAGCACGCCTCGAAAGCGTGTGTGGGGGCAACTCCACCGTGGGTTCGAATCCCACCGCTACCGCTCTCGATCGAAGGGCCCTGACTGAGCATCAGTCGGGGCCCTTCGGCGTTTCCGGGCGACGGGGTCGGCGGGTGGGGGTCTACGGGGCGTCAAACTGGATTGCCGGGGCGGCAGTTGAGGGATGATGCGGGCATGGGGAGTGTGCGCTGGCGGGTGGCGGTGTGGGGCGGGGCCGTGGTCTCGATGGCGGGGCTGGCGGTGTTCCTGTGGAGCGAGGGGCTGGAGCGGGCCAACCAGTGGGCGGGCGTGCTCGGGCTGTTCGCGGGGGTCGCGGGACTGGCGCTGACGGTCACCGGCGGCGTGCGCGGTCGCGGCGGCGGCCAGTCCGCGGACGGGACGGCGGCGGGCGGCTCGGTGCGCCTGGTGCGGGACGTGAAGGGCGACGTGGTGATCGTCCGCCCCTCGGCGGGCGGCCCGGTCCCGGAGGCGGCGGTACCGCCCGCCGAGGGCGGTGGTGACGGGCAGTCGGTGCGCGGGGTGCGCGCGGGCGGGGACGTCGACCTGGTGGACGGCGTGGACGGCTCGGTGCGCTTCGGCGAGCAGCCGTGAGCGGGGGCCTGTGGCGGCGGCTGTTCGGCGCCGAGGAGGCCGGCCGGACCACGCAGTCGGCGGACCACGCGCAGGTCGGCGGCGACGTCACGCAGATCGCGCACGCGGAGCGCGTGCAGATCACCGTCGGCCCGCCCGCGGCGCCGCCCGGCGACCCGGAGCAGGCCCGCCGCGGCTACGCGCTGCGCCTGCGCGAGCGCTACCAGCGGCTCGACCTGGAGGTGCTGACCCCGCTGTCGGAGCAGGACGAGCACCCGGCGGTGCACCTGCGCGAGGTGTTCGTGCCGCAGCTGGTGCGGGCCGACCCGCCGCCGGTGGAGCTGCCCCGGGAGCTGCTGCGGCGGCTCGCCGCGGAGGGCGAGCTGGACCGCCAGGAGCTGCCGCCCGGCGTGGAGCGGGAGACGGTGCGCCGGGTGCAGGAGGCGTACCGGCGGCGGCCCGCGGTGCCGGTGCTGCCGCTGCTGGCCGGCCCGGACGGGCACCGGGCGGTGCTGCTGGGCGACCCGGGTTCGGGGAAGTCGACGCTGGCGCGGTTCCTGTGCCTGGCGCTCACCGAGCCGCTGATCCGCCCGGGGGCGCCCGTCCCGGAGGAGGTCGCGGCGCTGGCCGGGCGGCTGCCGCTGATCGTGGAGCTGCGCCGGTACGCGGACGCGGAGTGGCGCGGTCGCACCTTCGAGGACTTCCTGGTCCACCTGTACGACACCGAGGGCCTGGGCCTGCCCGCGGAGCTGCTGCACCGTCAGCTGGAGGAGGACGCGGCCCGCACCCTGGTGCTCTTCGACGGCCTGGACGAGCTGTTCGACCCGCAGGTACGGGAGACCGCGAGCCGCCGGATCGCCGCGTTCGCGGCCCGCTACCCGCAGCTGCGGGTGGTGGTGACCTCGCGGGTGATCGGCTACCGGCGGGAGCCGCTGGACGGGGCGGGCTTCGGCCACTACATGCTGGAGGACCTGGACCTCGGCCAGATCGAGGAGTTCGCGGCCCGCTGGTACGGCAACGCCTGCCCGAACGACCCCGCGGAGGCGGCCCGGCTGCGCCGCCGGGCGATGGCGGCGATCCAGGCGTCGGCGCCGGTGCGGGAGCTGGCGGGCAACCCGCTGATCCTGACCATCCTGGCGATCATCGGCCGCCGCCGGGAGCTGCCGCGGGACCGGCGCACCGTGTACGAGCACGCGGTGGCGGTGCTGGTGGAGCACTGGGACCCGTCGAAGTACCTGCAGGACCGCCGGGTGGACGGCGGGATGCCGTACCTCGCCTCGGAGGACCGGCTGGAGCTGCTGCGGCTGGTGGCCCGGCGGATGCAGGAGGGCGGTGACGGCATCGCGGCCAACCACATCCCGGGCGCGGAGCTGCTGGCCTCCTTCGAGCAGTACCTGCGCGAGCGCTACGAGCTGCCCGCGGACCGGGCCGCGCCGGTGGCCCGGGCGATGCTGCAGCAGTTCCGGGAGCGCAACTTCATCCTCAGCCGGTTCGGCGGCGAGGTGTACGGCTTCGTGCACCGGGCGTTCCTGGAGTACCTGGCGGCCGCGGACATCGCCTACCGGTTCAACCGGGAGCGCTCGCTGACGGAGGCCCAGCTGCTGGACGGGGTGTTCGCCCGGCGCTGGCGGGACCCGGCCTGGCGCGAGGTGCTGCTCCTGCTGGCCGGGGAGCTGGACGAGCGCTTCGTCGGCGAGGCGGTCTCCCGGCTGCTGGCCGCCGCCCCGGCGCTGCCCAGCGCGCTCGGCGAGGCGCCGGACTGGCTGGTGCTGGCGGTGCGCTGCCTCGGCGAGGTGCGCAAGCTCGGCCTGGTGGCGGCGCAGAGCATCGCGGTGGTGGACGCCCTGGTGGCACTGTTCGAGTCGTACGCGGCGGAGGGCTCGACCTACCTGCTGGGCGACACGGTGGAGGCGCTGGACGGGCTGCGGCCGGTGCTGGCGGGACTCGGCCCGCACTGGGTGGGCCGGGAGCGGTTCCTGCGCTGGTACCTGGTGTACGGGCACCACGCGCAGTTGGAGTCGCCGACCCTGGCGGAGGTCGGCTCGCTCGCTGCGCGGCTGGCCTGCGCGCTGCAGCTGAACGATCCGCGCGGCCCGCTGGTGCTGCGTGCCTGGGCCGAGCACGGCTGGTCGGTGGCGCTGCGGGCGGCCGCGTTCGGCGCGCTGGCGGAGGGCTGGGCGGGCGACCCGGACACCGCGGCGTTCGTCCGGCTGCGGATCGAGCAGGACCCGGACCAGCTGACCCGGGAGGCCGCGATCGACGCGCTCGCCGAGGGCTGGGCGGGCGACGCGGAGAGCGCGGCGTTCCTGCACGAGCGGGTCGCCGCGGTGCGCGGCCGGAACCGGCTGAGCGAGATGCTGGCGCTCGGCAAGGGCTGGACGGACGAGGCGCCGGCCCAGGAGCTGTTGCGGGAGATCGCGGCGGCCGAGCCGCAGGCGGAGATCCGCGGGTTGGCGGTGTTGGCGCTCACCGTGAACGGCCGGATCGGCACCGAGTTGGCGGAGTTCCTGCGCGAGCGGGTGCGCGCCGACCCGGACCACACGGTGCGGGTGATGGCGCTGGGGGCGATCTGCCTGCAGCCCGCCGAGGACCCGCGCAACGCGCCGTTCCTGCGCGAGCTGGCCGAGTCGGACAAGGACCCGCAGGTGCGGGCGGCGGCGCTCGGCGGGCTGGCCCACGGCTGGGCGGGCGACGCGCAGGTGGCGGCGTACCTGTGCCGCCAGGTCGCCGCGGACCCCGACCCGATCGTGCGCCGCCGGACGCTGTCGGTGCTGGCCCGGCGCTGGGCGGGCGACCCGCAGGTCGCCGAGCACCTGCAGGGCTTCGCCGCGGCGGACCGGGTGCCGGACGTGCGGGCGTTCGCGCTGGCGCTGCTCAGCCAGGGCTGGGCGGGCGATCCGCGGGTGGCGCTGTTCCTGTTCGAGCGGGCCGCCGGGGACGGGCCCGGCCGGGCGCTGGCCACCCGCGAGCTGGCGGCGCACTTCGGCGCCGATCCGGAGCTGGACGCGTTCGTCCGCGAGCAGGCCGAGCACTCCCCCGACCCGGTGGTGCGCGGCGCGGTGCTCACCGCCCTGTCGAACCGTCAGGACCCGGGCGCGGCGGCCCGTTCGCTGTTCCTGGACCGGGCCGTCGCCGACCCCGACGCGTACACCCGCGACCTCGCGCTCAGCGCGGTGGTGCGGTGCTTCGACGGGGAGCCGCGGGCCGCCGCGCTGCTGCTGGAGCGGGCGGCGGGGCTGCGCGAGGCGGACGTGCGGTTGGCGGTGCTGCGGGCGCTGCTGGCGCACCGGTCGGAGGATCCGGCGGTGTGGGAGCTGCTGCGGGAGCGCGCGGTGGGCGACCGTTCGGCGCCGATCCGGGCGATCGCGCTGCACGCGCTGTCGCGCCGGCGGGGTGCCGGTCCCGGTGCCTGGGCGCTGCTGCGCGAGCGGGCCACCGCCGATCCGGACCCGCTGCCGCGCCGGGTGGCGCTGCGCGGGCTGGTCGGGGCGCCGGAGCGGGACGCGGTGGTGGAGCTGCTGCGCTGGCGGTCGGTGGAGGACGAGAGTCCGGAGGTGCGGGTGGCGGCGCTGCGCGGGCTGGCGTTCGGGCGGCCGGACGCGGCGACGGCGGTGCTGCTGGCGGCGCGGGCCGGGGCGGAGCGGGTCCCGCTCGCGGCGGCCGAGGCGGAGCGGCTGCTGGACCTGGTCCGGCCCGCCGGGGAGCCGCCGGCGCTGCCGCACTGAGCGGTCGGGCGGCCGGGGAACGGCGAACGGCCCCGCACTCCCGGGCGGTTACCACCGTCGCCGGGGAGTGCGGGGCCGTCTCGAACCTCGCGGTCCGTGGTGGGGGCAGCAGCTCCGGGGGACGAGCTGCTGCCCCGATCGGAGGTCCCACAACCGGTGCCGCGTTCGGGGGGAAGCCGCGGCGCCCGGTCCCACAGCGGGGACCTCCGGATCGCCGTACCGGAGATTCCTGCCAGATCCTCGGTACATCAACCATCCTGCCGCGCCAGGGGGGTGGCCACATCCGGAGAAAGCCCTGTGGGCGGGGGACCTTCGTCCCGCCGGGTGAACAAGGCCCTCACCCCTTGCGCCGTCCGGTGGATAAGCTGCCGGGTGGCAGGGCCGCTCGGGGAGAAGGCGGCGGCCCACATCAGGGAGGCGGCCCGTTCGATGGCTCAGGCGAAGAAGGTGGCCATGTGGGTCCTGGTCATCTTCGTCATCTACACGATCATCACCTCGCCGGTCCGCGCGGCCGAGCTGGTGCAGCAGGGCTTCATCGGGATCTCGGACGCGGCGAAGGCGGTCGGCGCTTTCATGACCGGACTGGTCCGCTAGTACCGTGGCGGGGTTCGTCCTTCGGGGGCGCCCTCCCGACGGGACGTGCCTCCCTCACCCGCGAGGAGCGGCATCGTGATCCGGCACCTGGTCCTGTTCAAGCTCAACTCCGGCGTCGCCCAGGACGACCCGCGGGCGGTCGCCGGCGCGGAGGCGTTCGCCGGGCTCGGCGCGCTGATCCCCGAGCTGCGCGAGTGGGAGTGCGGCTGGAACACCACCGACCGTGACATCGCCTACGACTTCGCGATCAACAGCCTGGTCGAGGACCGCGACGCGCTGGCCGCGTACCTGGGCCACCCGGCGCACCAGGCCGCCGCCGGGCAGTGGCGCGAGTTCGCCACCTGGGTGATCGCGGACATCGAGGTCTGAGCACACATCGCACACGCACGACCCCGACGACCCCCGGCCTCCGCGCGAGGCCGGGGGTCGTCACGCACTGCGCCGAATGCTGGACGCCCCGTCAACACGCCTCCGCCCGGTGCTTGCCCGGTAGTGGAGCGACTTGTGATGCTATGACCGGTTTTGCCGGAAATTTTGGCGAGGTGATTCGACGAGGGAGGGGTGACGTGTCCGTGCGGACGCAGGACAGTGCGCCGGAGGACCGGCTCGAGGACGTGCCGGACCCCGCCGAGCTGGCCGCGCGCCGCTCCGGCGGGCGGGGCGCGATGGACGTCCGCACCCTGACCCGGGTGCTCTTCGAGCGGCTCGCCGAACTCCCGCCCGACGCCCCGGAACGGGCCCGGGTCCGCTCCGCGCTGATCGAGATCAACATCCCGCTGGTGCGCTACGCCGCGACCCGCTTCCGCAGCCGCAGCGAACCGATGGAGGACATCGTCCAGGTCGGCACCATCGGCCTGATCAACGCCATCGACCGCTTCGACCCCACCCGCGGCGTCCAGTTCCCCACCTACGCGCTGCCCACCATCCTCGGCGAGATCAAGCGCTACTTCCGCGACAACGTCCGCACCATGCACGTCCCGCGCCGCCTGCAGGAGCTCTGGGTCCAGGTCAGCGGCGCCATGGAGGAGCTGACGGTCACTCACGGCCGGGTCCCCAAGGTCCCCGAGATCGCCGCCAACCTGCGCATCCCCGAGGAGGACGTCCGGGCCTGCCTGGACGCCGGCCGCGCCTACAACGCCGCCTCCCTGGAGGCCGCCCAGGAGCACGAGGGCGGCCTCGCCCTGCTCGACCGGCTCGGCTACGAGGACTCCGCCCTCACCGACGTCGAGCACCGCGACATGGTCCGCCACCTGCTGGTCCAGCTCCCCGAGCGGGAGCGGCGGATCATCATGCTCCGGTTCTTCGCCAACCTGACGCAGTCGCAGATCTCCACCGAGCTCGGCATGTCCCAGATGCACGTCTCCCGGCTGCTCTCCCGCATCCTCACCCGGCTGCGCACCGGCAACTCCTGGGAGGAGTGACCCCGGCCCGCGTCGCGGCGCGTTACCGCCTCGTGACGACTCGCGACGTTCGGGTTTGCCGGGGCCGGTGTGCCGGTATTGACCTTTCAGACAGCGCCAGTCGGGAACCACCGTGCGGTGGTGACCGTTGGACGGACAGTCACGAGGGGGTGGGCGCGTGTCCGCAGAACCGGGCAGTGCGGTCGTCGAGGCCGTCGTCGTACAAATCCCGGCCCAGGCCGGACCCGTCGAGGTCCCGGACCGGGCCCTGGACACACGGACGCTCTCCCGCGCCCTGTTCCGCAGACTCGCCGCGCTCGACGCCGGCAGCGCGGAGCACGCCTACGTCCGCGACACCCTGATCGAGCTCAACCTGCCGCTGGTCCGGTACGCCTCCGCGCGCTTCCGCAGCCGCAACGAGCCGATGGAGGACATCGTCCAGGTCGGCACGATCGGCCTGATCAAGGCGATCGACCGCTTCGACCCCGAGCGCGGCGTCGAGTTCCCGACCTTCGCCATGCCCACCGTGGTCGGCGAGATCAAGCGCTTCTTCCGCGACACCAGCTGGTCGGTCCGGGTCCCGCGCCGCCTGCAGGAACTCCGCCTCGCCCTCACCAAGGCCGGCGACGAGCTCTCCCAGCGGCTCGACCGCTCCCCCACCGTCCCCGAACTCGCCGTCTACCTCGGCGTCTCCGAGGACGACGTGGTCGAGGGCCTCGCGGTCGGCAACGCCTACACCGCGAGCTCCCTCGACTCCACCCCCAGCGAGGACGACGGCGGCGACGGCCCGCTCGCCGAACGCCTCGGCTACGAGGACCTCGCCCTCGAAGGCGTCGAGTACCGCGAGTCCCTCAAGCCCCTGCTCGCCAAGCTCCCGCCCCGCGAGCGCCGGATCATCATGCTCCGCTTCTTCGGCAACCTGACCCAGTCCCAGATCGGCGAGGAGATCGGCATCTCCCAGATGCACGTCTCCCGGCTCCTGACCAAGACCCTGGCCCAACTGAGGGAGGGCCTGACCGCGGAGGGCTAGAACGGCTGTCCGTCCGGGAGGCCTCCATGCGCCCGGGCCTCGCCGCGCCCCGGAACCCGACCGCCGCGAACCCCCGCCGTTCCCCGGGCCCCTAGATGGTGCAAGTGGCCCTGAGCTTGGACAGGGTGCCTTCGTCGAGCCCCAGGCCGTCGTGCCAGAAGTGCTCGAAGGTGGGCCAACCGGCCGTGAGCTCCTCGAAGGCGGCGTCGAGGTAGGCGGCCTCCGCGCGGGCCAGCGGTCGCAGGACCGCCTCCGTGCGGGCGATCAGGTGCGCGGCGCGGTCGTTGGTGAGGAGGTAGTCCGCCAGGACGGCCTCGCGGGGGACGCCGAGGGCGGTGAGCAGGAGCGCGGCGGTCCAGCCGGTGCGGTCCTTGCCGGCGGTGCAGTGGAACAGGACGGGGCCGCCGTCCGCGTCGGCGATCAGCCGCAGGACCGCGGCGAACCGGCTGCGGGCGCCGGCGTCGGTGACGAACCAGCGGTACATCGCGGTCATCATCGCGGTGGCCCGGCCACCCCCGAGCGCCTCCTGCTTGGCCCGCTCGTCGCCGCCCGCCAGGGCACGTCGCAGGGTGACGTACAGATCGAAGTCCGCCGCGAACACCGGCAGGTGATGCAGCGTCGGCCCGAACCCGTCCAGGGCCGGGACGGTGAGGGCGGCGTTGGCGTCGACGGGCAGCACGGCGACCGGGAGGCCGGGTATCAGGTCGGGGCCGTGGTGGCGGACCTCGTCGAGGCTGCGCAGGTCGACCACGTGCCGCAGGCCGAGGCCGCCGAGCAGCTCCCGGTCGCGGTCGCCGAGCCGGCTGAGCGCCTCGGTGCGCAGCAGCGCGCCGGGGCGGACGGTGCGGCCGTCGGCGGTGCGGTAGCCGCCGAGGTCGCGGGCGTTGGCGGCGGCGGCCAGGCCGAGACTGCGGGCGGTCTCGGTGGAGGGCGCGGTCACGGGGCCTCCTCGCGGGGAGCGGTCGGTCCCGGCCAGTGTAGGCACGCCACGGTGCGGGACCGCCCGGGTGGGCCGGCGGTCCCGCGCGGGCCGGGTGTTACTTGACGGCCAGCCAGATCACGGCGGCCACGACCGCCAGGGCGACCAGGGCGCCGATGACGATCACCGGGGTGCGGTTCGGGGACGAGTTGCCGTAGGTGGTGACGGTGCCCGGGGCCTGCGCGGCCGGGGCCTCGTCGACGAACGCCCGGAACATCTGGGTCGAGCCGGCGGGGTCGTAGTCGTTGTCAGCCATGGACGGGACTCTAGCCAACCCGGGGTGCCCGCCGACACCCCGGACCCGGTCCGCGTCCGGGTCTGCACCGAGCCCTCACCTCGGGTGACGGCGGGATGAACGCCACGCCCGGGCGGAATCAAGCCGGACCCGAACGGGTTGTGGCGTCTCATGACGACCAGTGACGCCCCACGGGTGACCCTCGGCCCCTCCGACCTCGCGGTCTCCCCGCTCGCCCTCGGCGGCAACGTGTTCGGCTGGACGGCCGACCGGGACCGGTCCTTCGCCGTGCTGGACGCGTACACCGCGGCCGGCGGCAACTTCATCGACACCGCCGACGTCTACTCCGCGTGGGCGCCGGGCAACTCCGGCGGCGAGTCGGAGACGGTGATCGGCGAGTGGCTGCGCAGCCGCGGCAACCGCGAGCAGGTGGTGATCGCCACCAAGGTCGGCATGCTGGCCGGCCTGGACGACCTGAAGGCCGCGACCCTCAAGCGCGGCGCCGAGCAGTCGCTGCGCCGCCTCGGCGTGGAGCGGATCGACCTCTTCTACACCCACCGGGACGACCTCGACACGCCCGTCGAGGAGATCGTCACGGCGCTGGACGAGCTGGTCCGCGAGGGCAAGGTGCGGGAGGTCGCCGCCTCCAACATCGGCCCGGAGCGGCTCGCCGCCTCGCTCGCCTTCGCCGCCCGCGAGGGCCTGGCCCGGTACGTGGCGGTGCAGCCGCACTACAACCTGGTCTCCCGCGACACCTACGAGGGCGCGCTCGCGGACGTGGCGGCCGAGCACGGGCTGTCCGCCGTCCCGTACTTCGCGCTCGCCTCCGGCTTCCTGACCGGCAAGTACCGGCCGGGCGCGGTGGTGGACAGCGTCCGGGCGCAGGGCGCGGGCCGCCACCTGGACGATCCGCGCGGCCTGCGGGTGCTCGCCGCGCTGGACACCGTGGCGCTGGCGCACGGCGTCGAGGTGGCCACCGTGGCGCTGGCCTGGCTGGCCGCGCAGCCGACCGTCGCCGCGCCGCTGGCCAGCGCCCGCACCGTCGAGCAGCTGCCGCCGCTGCTGGCCGCGGCCGGTCTGGTGCTGACCGAGTCGGAGCTGAAGCTGCTCAGCGAGGCGTCCGCCTGACGCTCCGTCGGGAACGCAAAACGGCGCCCTCCCGCACGAGCGGGAGGGCGCCGTCGGCTCCGCCCGTCAGGGGCGGCCGAAGAAGTCCGGGTAGTAGCCGCTGTTCAGGCGGGAGATCCGGACGTTCTTGCCGGGGCGCGGGGCCTCCACGTACGTCCCGTCGCCGAGGTAGATCGCGACGTGGTGGATGCCGGAAGCCCGGCCGTTGTTCGACCAGAAGACCAGGTCACCGCGCTGGAGCTGCCCCGAGCTGATCGGGGTGGTGGCCCGGTACTGGTCGTCGGCGACCCGCGGGGTGGAGATCCCGGCCCGGCGGTACGCCTGCTGGACCAGGCCCGAGCAGTCGAAGCCGTCCGGGCCGTTGCCGCCCCACACGTACGGCTTGCCGACCTGCGCCAGCGCGTAGGAGACCGCGGCCTCGTACCCGCTGGACGCCGCGGGGGCCCGGGTCCGGCCGCCCGTGTCGCCGGTGCGCTGGAGGTAGACGTCGTAGTGGCTGGTGTAGCGCCACTCGCCGGCCGCGTTCTTGAACCAGTACACCGAACCGTCCCAGCCCTGGCGGATCCCGCCGGACGAGGAGGACGGCGCGGCGGGCTGCGGCGCGGACTTCGACTGGGCGGCGGACTGGCCGGTGCGGGAGAGGTAGACGTCGTACCACTTGGTGTAGCGCCATTCCCCGGCGGCGTTCTTGAACCAGTACACCGAGCCGTCCCAGCCGGGGCCGCTCGGCGCGGGCATCGCGTGCGCGGTGCCCGCCCCGAGGCCGAGCCCGGCGATGCCCGCACCCGCCAGCACCGTCGTGGCCAGGCAGGTCGACCGGACGAGGCGGTCTATTCGGCCCGCCCGTTCGGTCGCGCCGGACCCGGCGGTCCGGCGCACCGGACGGGCGCAGTACGCGCACCGGCAGGCTGACGCGCCGTCGGACTCGGCGAAGGCCGGCAGCGGGGCGTCGGACCAGTCCGGCAGGTCGGCGGGGTCGGTGGATATCGAGGCGAGCGCGGTCGTCACGCGGGTTTCCCTTCCTTGCGGTGCGGCCGGGCGGCCGGGGCGGGCACCGAGGCGGTGACCCCGGCCGGGGCGACGAACGCGACCAGCAGCTGCTCCATCAGGGCGCTGCGCGCGCTGTCGTCCAACTCGTGGGCGGTGGCCCGCTCCAGGCGGCGCACCGCGAGCGCGGCGGCCTCCACCGCGTCGTCCACCAGCACGGTCCGCAGACCGGCGTCCAGGTCGGCGAGCCGGCGGCGGCGCATCGACTCGGAGACCTCCGGCGCGTAGTCCAGCGCCAGCGGCTGCACCGAGTACACCTCGATACCGGTCGGCGCGGTCTCCGCGGCCAGCGCCCGGGTCAGCTCCTCGGCGAACCACTGGCCGTCGCGCAGGGCCGGGCCGGGCGCGGAGTCGGAGTCGCAGGGCAGAACGGAGGCGGTCCGGGTGAGAACGGCCTGCACCTGCTCGCGCAGATACGTTTCGTGCTCGGCGATCCCCAGGGTGGCCCGCGCGGTGTCCTTCACCCGCCACACGATCAGCAGCCGCACCACCAGCGGGGTGCCGGCCCGGTCGGTGACGTGCACCGGCTCGCTGCGCCAGTGCCGCAGCCGCACGTCCACCCGGCGACGGCGCAGCAGCGGGTTCACCCACAGCAGGCCGGTCCGCCGGACGGTGCCCCGGTAGCGGCCCCAGCGGGTCAGCACCCGGGTCTCGCCGCCGGGGTTGGTCAGCAGGCCCGCCAGCGCCACCAGCATCACCGCGCCGATCGCGCTGACCGCCGTGATCACCCGGTCGGTGACCTCCATCTGCCCGCTCGCCCGGACGGTGTCGCTGCGCACGTCCGGCAGGGCGGCCAGGTTCGGGATGACGCCCGCGCGGGTCAGCACCAGCACCACGCCGGTCGCGCCGAGCAGCAGCACCAGCAGCGGCAGCCACCCGGGTAGGGCGAACGCGCGCCGCTCGCGCAGCGACTGGTCGGCCCGCGGCGGGCGCCGGTGCGCGGCGGCCTCGCCCGCCGTCGGATGCGCCGACTCCCCGGCGCCGCGCTCCGCCCGCCGGCCGACCGCGCGCAGGCCGCCGCTCACCCCCGGCTCGGGGATCGGCTTCTCGGCGAAGGCCTTCGCGGGGACGGCCGCCTCGGGGAGGGCCAGGTCGGCGCGTGCCAGGTCGGGGACGGCGTTGTCGGCCGAGGTGACGGGGAGCTGCTGCGTGGCGGCTTCCAGTTCGTCCTCGGCCTGGGCGGCGGTCCTGATCAGCGGCTTGGTGACCGCCTTCGCCACCGCCTTGGTCAGTTGGGTCGCACCGGCGGGGAGCTCGGGTGCGGCGGGAGGCCAGGAGTTGGGTCGCGACGACGAGTCGCGGGTGACGTCCATGCACGGGTCCTAAGGGTCAGAGTGGCGCGCAACGGGCGGCCCGGATCTGACGGGCAGTGCCACGCTCAGGTTAGGTTGATAAGTCATCAAATGCGACATTTGGTCAGCGATGTGTCGATGCGTCGACTACCACCTCGACGGCGCGGCCCGCCCACTCCCACCTGCGGGAACGAGCGGGCCGAGGGTGCCGCGGAGCTCATCCGACGCCCCGTCAGCGACGCCGGGTACCACTCCCCCGGCCGAACACCCGGCGGGTCAACAGCCCCATCGCCGCCAGCATCAGCAGCACCCCGCAGGCCACCCCCCGCCAGCCGGTGGCCGCCTCCCGGTGGGCCGCCACCGCCGTGTCCGGCGGCGGCGCTGCCGGGGTGCGCGACCGCGCCTCGTCCGCCGCCTCCGCATCCCGGTACTGCCGGTCCGGATCGGCGGGCATCGCCGTCGCGGTGGTCTTCGGCTCGGACGGCATCTTCCCGGCGGCGACCGGCGATCCCGGGCCTGACGGAACGACAGAAGCCGAGGCAGAGGCGGCCACAGACCCGGCGGCGACCGGTGACAGCGACGTTGACGGTGACGTTGACGGGAGCGCGGAGCGGGGCGCACCGGGCGACGCCGAGGCCGCACCCACGACCGGCACCTGACCGGCGGCGGAGGGAGCGCCAGCGGACGGAGCCCTGCCGGCGGCGAGCGCGGAGGCAGCCGCCATCGTGGACGCCTCCGATGCCGAGGAGCCGGGCACGGGGGCCCCCGACGCGGCAGCGCCCGCGCTCGAACTCCCGGATGGCGAAGCACCCGTGGCCGAGCCGCCTGCCGACACTCCGACACCCGGACCGGCCGTGCTCGGGCCTCCGGACGGCGAGGCACCCGCGCCGGAGCTACCCACACCGGCGCCGCCCGCCGACCCGCCGGTGCCCTGACCGGCCGTGCTCGGGCTCCCGGTCGGCGAACCGTCTGCCGGAGCGCTGGCACCCGGCCCGCCCGGAGGTGCGATCGGTACCGCCGGTGCGGCGGCCGAGGCACTCGGGGCGGTCTGGGCCGACGGTGCGGCGGAGCCCGACGGGCTTGCGGCAGCACTGCTCTGACCCGGAGTCGGGCCGAACACCGGCGGCACCACGATCGGGAAGAGCCCCGGTGGCAGCGGCACCGGCGGGTCGAACACCGGCAGCGTCGAGCCGGACGGCGACGGCGCCGGAGCACCCGACGGCGAGCCGGACGGCAGGGCCGAGTCCGAGGGCATGGGCGAGACCGCTGTGGCGGACGGGCTACTTGACGCCACGTCGGCAGCCGAGGCCGAGGCCGAAGCTGAAGCCGACGGCGTACCCGGAAGCGCCCCACCGGCGCTCGCCGAGGCCGACCCGCTCGGCGTCCCGACCGCACTCGGCGAGGCAGCAGCCGAACTCGACCCCGACGCAGACCCAGACGCCGACGCAGACGGCGACGGCGACGCGGTCGGTGCCGGGGTGCCCGGCGCAGCCGCGACGCGGACGGGGACGGGGTCGCCCGGGGTGCCGTTGCCGGCGGGGTCGGTGGCGGTGGGGAGGAGCGTGAGGTCGCCGGGCGGGAGGTCGCGGGTGGCGGTGCAGCTCCAGGTGCCGTCGGCGGCGGTGAGCGCGCTGCACAGCGTGAACCGGGCGGCGTCGTTCTTGGCGGCGGCGGTGACGGTGACGGTGACGGTGGAGCCGGGTTCGGCGCGGCCGGCGAGCCGGGGACGCGCGGAGTGCAGGAGTTCGCCCGATGCGGGGGCGGTGAGGGTGGGTTTGTCGGGCGCGGTGGTGTCGATGGTGAGGCCGGCGGGCTTGCCGTCCACCCGGTTGCCGGCGCCGTCGACCGCGATCGGGGTGAGCTGGTAGCGGCCGTCGGGGAGGTTCTCGACGGGGAGGCAGGACCAGCTGCCGTCGGCGGCCACCGCGGTGGAGCAGAGTTCGCCGGGAGCGCGTCCGGGGGTGCTCGAGGTGACGGTGACCGTGACGGTGGAGCCGGGCTCGCCGAGGCCGGTGACCAGGAGCCCGGGGTCGTTGGTGTACGCGGGCAGGGTGAGCTGCGGGGCGGTGGGCGGCGCGGTCTTGACGGTCAGTCGGATCGGATCGCCGCGCAGCACCATGCCGCTGCGGGTGGTCTCCACCGGGACCAGGGTGTGCGCGCCCTCGCCGAGCGGGTGGTCGGGGCGGCAGGCCCAGGTGCCGTCGTTGCCGGCCCGGGCGGTGCACAGGGTGGCGTCGCCCTCCCGGACGGCGACGCTCGCCCCGGGGACGGCGCCCTCGCCCCGGAACTCGGGCCGGTTGTCGGCGGTGACGGTGCCGGGGACCGGCAGCGAGATCTCCGGCTGGGCGGCGCCGACCGAGAAGGAGACCTTCTGGTCGACGACCTGTCCGGAGTCGGCGAAGCCGCCGGAGCCGACGAGTTGGGCGCCGCCGCGGGCGAGCCGCAGCCGGGCCCAGGTCTCGCCGCCGGCCGCGCCGGACGGCACCTGCCACTCCAACGCGGCGGTGCTCGCGCCGGCGGGCACGTCGGTCTGCACCCGTTCCGCCGCGTCGAAGCGGCCGTTGTGGTCGAAGTCGATCCAGCCGGCCAGCACGGCCGCACCGGAGCCGGGGCTGACCGGCACGTCCAGGTGGTAGTAGCGGCCGACGGCGGCTTCGGTCGGGAAGCGCAGCGAGGGGTCGGCGCCCTGGTACTCGGTGCGGCCGGGCTGGAGCTGCGGTGGGGCGGGGTTGGACCAGGGGCTGCGCCGGCTCTGCCCGCCGTCGAGTTCCACGCTGGGGCCGACCGGTCCGGCGTCCGGCGGGGGCGGCGCCGGGGCGGGGGGCGGTCCGGGCAGCAGCGGCCGGCTGACGCTCTGGGTCAGGCCGGGCCGGTTGCGGGTGGCGGCGGGCACGGCGTCCTGGCCGAGGAACAGGTCGGAGACCAGGTGGGAGGCGTTGCCGTAGCCCTGCGGTGCGGTGCCCAGGCCCTCGTCGAGGGTGACGGTGTACGCCTGGCGCAGTGCGGCGGGGGCGGTGGTCGAGCCGCTCCGGGCGGTGGAGCGCTGCTCGACCCGGAAGGAGACGGTGGTGAAGGTACCGGCCAGTTCCAGCGTGCCGGTGCCGTCGGCGGAGCCGTCCTGGGTGCCGTCGCCGACGGGGGCGAGCTCGCCGGCGCCGACCGTCCAGCCGTTCCAGCCGGTGCGGCCGACCAGGGTGGGGGCGGACGGGCTGCCGCCGGTGACGGTCAGTCGGGTCGCGGTGCCGGTGCTGCCGTCCTTGCCGGTGGCCAGCCCCGCCAGGCCGCTGACGTGCAGTCGGGGGTTGCGCACCGGGCGGGTGAAGGTGAGCTGGAGGGTGCCGAGGGTGTGCCAGGAGCCGTCGGTGCCGGGGCGGCGCTCGGCGACCAGGAAGGTCTCCGCCGGGTCGCCGGGGCGGATGCCGTCCGTGTAGGCGCTGCCCCCGCCCGCGCGTTCGGCGAGCTTCCCGGGCGCGGTCGTGGCGGTGACCCCGGGTGCGGCGGCGAAGTCCAGCTGGATGCCCAGCCCGGAGGGCAGCACGGCGCGCCGCTCGGCGGACCAGCCGTCCGGGGTCTGCTGCCCGCCCGCGAGCGGGGTGTTCAGGCCCACCAGCAGGCCGGTGGCGATCAGTACGGCGCTGCCGCGGGGGAACTGTCGGCACATCCGGCTCTCCTCTCGGTGTCGTCCGCCACGTCGCGGTCGGGATGTCATTCCTGGCATTCATGACGATCCGACAAAAGGGAATCACGATCGGGTTTCGGTCATACCGCGACACCTGGCCATTCCGTCCGAACCACCCGATTGGTGGCCACTCCGCCGGCAGTATCCGGATACCCTCCCGATGCACCGCCAACTCACTCAAACACGCATCAACCGGGCAGCTCCTGACGGTTCTTGACCGTTCATCAGACTGCCATGTTCGAATTAGTGCGTTTATCAGTAGAGTCGGCGGGCGTGACGATTGATTCCGCTCTCGTCAAGGCCGGCTTCGCCGCCGTTGAGCCCCACGGCACCGAGGTCACCGCCTACTTCTACCGGCATCTGTTCGAACACCATCCGGCTGTCCGGCCGCTCTTCGCCGACCACCTCGACGAGCAGCAGGACCGGCTGTGGGCCGCCCTCCGCACCCTGGTCACCACGCTCGACGACACCGACGCCGTGGTCGCCGTGCTGCAGGGCCTGGGCCGCCGGCACGCCGGGTACGGCGCACTGCCCGACCACTTCCCGGCCGTCGGCGGCAGCCTGCTCGCCACCCTGGCGCACTACGCGGGCGACAGCTGGACCCCGGAGGTCGAAGCCGCCTGGACCGCCCTCTACGGCGTCATCACCGAGGTCATGAGCGGGTCGCTGACCGAAGCCGCCGCGGGCTGAGCTGCCCTGGTGGCCTTCGACCCCGCGGTCGTCCGCGACAGCTTCGCCGTCGTCGAGCGCCCCGCCGATCAACTGACCAGGTTCTTCTACGCCCACCTGTTCACCCCGAGCACTACCCCGCCGTGGGCGCCAGCCTGATCGCCGCACTCAAGCACTTCTCCGGCCACCACTGGTCACCCGAGATCGAGAAGGCCTGGGTGGAGGCGTACACCGTCATCTCCCAGGCGATGATCGACGCCGCCGCGGCCGTCCCCGCCGACACCCCGCGCTGGTGGAACGCCGAGGTGCTGGAGCGCCGCCGGGCCGCCCCCGACCTCGCGGTGCTCACCCTGCGGCCCGACCGGCCGTACCCGTTCACCGCCGGCCAGTACCTGACCGCCTGCTCCGACCGGCACGCCCAGGTCTGGCGGCCGTACTCGATCGCCTGCGCGCCGCGCCCCGACCACACCCTGGAGCTGCACGTCCGCCGGATCCCCGGCGGGCCGCTCTCCGGCGCGCTGGTCAACGACGTGGTGCCCGGCGAGCACGTCCGGCGGCCGGCCCGCCACCGTCTTCGTCGCCGCCCGACCTGGCCGCCGCCGTGACCGCCCAACTCCTCGACCAGCGCGCCGATCCCGCCCTCATCAAGCACGATCCGGCGACCGGCAGCTTCAACCGGAGCCGCCCGCTCACCCCCGCCGAGTGGTTCCTCGACGAACGCGACGTGCCCTGGATCAACCGCACCGAACTCGGCTGACCGGGCCGCGGGAACGACGAAGGCCCCGGGTGGGAACCGATGGCGTCCCGTGGAGTGGTGTAGCAGGGATCTTGGCGTAACCCCTGGTCATGAAGGATCCATCGCGTAACTCTCCGAGTAGGAAGGCTCGTTGAGTGAGAGGTGCGCGATGGCCTTGTCCCAGTCTGACCTACTCCGCCTCATGGAGTCACTGCGTTCGGCGGACGGAATCGAGTTGATCAGGGTCCTCGCGCAGCGGATGCTGCAGGAGCTGATCGAGGCCGAAGCGACCGCCCGGATCGGCGCCGAGCCGGGCGAGCGCACCGAGGCCCGCACCACCTGGCGCAA